>JAYUWC010000341.1:0-3332 GCA_043753755.1 Rhizobacter sp. | reverse complement strand
CGATGCGGTGCTGTTCTACGTCGGCTCACGCGGTCACCACGCCGACATCGGCGGCATCACACCGGGCTCGATGCCGCCGTTCTCGACCCGCATCGAAGAAGAGGGCGTGCAGATCGACAACTTCAAGCTGGTCGAAGGCGGTGTGCTGCGCGAGGCCGAGATCACGTCGCTGCTGCAGTCGGGCGAATACCCCTCACGCAACCCGCAGCAGAACATCGCCGACCTCAAGGCCCAGATCGCCGCCAACGAGAAGGGTGTGCAAGAGCTGCACAAGATGGTCGAGCAGTTCGGGCTCGGCGTAGTGCAGGCTTACATGGGCCATGTGCAAGACAACGCCGAAGAGTCGGTGCGCCGGGTCGTCACGAAGCTGAAAGACGGTCACTTCACGTTGCCGCTCGACAACGGCGCGCAGATCACGGTGGCGATTCGGGTCAACGCGGCAGAGCGCAGCGCGCAGATCGACTTCACCGGCACCTCAGAGCAGCTCAGCAACAACTTCAACGCGCCCAAGGCGGTCTGCATGGCGGCGGTGCTCTACGTGTTCCGCACGCTGGTGAACGACGACATCCCGCTGAACGCCGGTTGCCTGAAACCGCTCGAAGTGATCGTGCCCGAAGGCTCGATGCTCAACCCACACCCGCCGGCCTCGGTGGTGGCGGGCAACGTCGAGACCTCGACCTGCATCACCAACGCGCTTTACGGCGCGCTCGGCGTCATGGCCGCAGGCCAGTGCACCATGAACAACTTCACCTTCGGCAACGCGCGCTACCAGTACTACGAAACCATCTCGGGCGGCAGCGGCGCCGGCCCTGATTTCAACGGCACAAGCGTGGTTCAGACCCACATGACCAACTCGCGGCTGACCGACCCCGAGGTGCTCGAGTTTCGCTTCCCGGTGCGGCTCGAGAGCTACGAGATTCGCAAGGGCTCGGGTGGCAAGGGCCGCTTCAAGGGTGGCGACGGCGGTGTGCGCCGGGTGCGTTTTCTCGAGCCGATGACAGCATCGATCCTGTCGAACGGCCGCATCCACGGCGCGTTCGGCATGGCCGGCGGCGAGGCGGGTGCCACCGGCATCAACCGCGTCGAGCGCGTCGATGGCGGGCGCGTGCCGCTGGGCCACATCGGCTCGGTCGAGATGGCACCGGGCGATGTCTTCGTGATCGAAACACCGGGCGGCGGCGGCTACGGGCGCTGAGTTCGGCGGGCCCTGTAAGAAAGTGGCCTCTCGGTCGACAGAAACTCGCTGCAAGTCGAGAATTCGCACCGGCCGGCATCAGCCCACCACTCATCTGGTTCATCAACGCCCGAAGGAAACGCCTCCATGAACACCCGCCTCATTGCCTCCAGTGCCCTTGCATCGATCCTCGCCGTCGGCGCGCTCAACGTCGCCCATGCCGCCGATGCCGGCAAAGAGAAAGAGAAGTGCTACGGCATCGCCAAGGCCGGCACCAACGATTGCGCCAACATCTCGGGCACCCACTCGTGCGCGGGCCAGTCGAAGAACGCGATGGGCGCCGATGAATGGAACTACGTCGCCAAAGGCACTTGCGCGCAAGTGGGCGGCAAGTCCGAGGTCGATGCCAAGGCCGCGATGAAGAAGTGATGAACCCAGGCGCAGCCCCGGGCGCGCAAGCGCCAGCCGCACCGGTCGGCATCGGGCTGCGCCAGCCGCACTACGCGGCGTTCTTCGAGCAGCGCCCTGCGCTCGCGTTCATCGAAGTCCACTCCGAGAATTTTTTCGCCGATGGTGGTGCTGCACTCGCGGTGCTGCGACAGGCACGCGAGCACACCGCGGTCAGCTTGCACGGCGTCGGCCTGGCGCTCGGCTCGGCCGCGGGGCTCGACCCCTGGCACCTCGACCGGCTGGCCCGATTGGTCGAGCGCATAGCACCCGTCCGCGTCTCCGACCACGCCTGCTTCGCTCGTTCGGCGCCCGCGCCGGGTGCGGCGATTTCGCACGCCAACGACCTGCTGCCGATCGCGTTCACAGCGGCCTCTCTCGAGATGATGGCCGGCAACGTCGAGCGCGTGCAAGAGCGCCTCAGACGGCCGCTGCTGGTCGAGAACCTGTCGTCGTATGTCTCGTTCGCCGACGACACGATGAGCGAGCCTGAGTTCTTGATGCAACTCTGCCGCCGCACCGGTTGCGGCCTGCTGCTCGACCTCAACAACTTGATGGTGAACGCACTCAACGCGAACGCCGCCGACCCGCTGGGCGCGTGCCGCGCGTTCGTCGATTCGCTGCCGCGCGGCATCGTCGGCGAGCTGCATCTCGCGGGCTACTGCGAGGTCGAGGGCATCGTGATCGACGACCACGGCAGCCGCGTTCGGCCCGATGTGTGGTCGCTCTATGCCCACACCTTGAACCACCTCGGCCCGCTGCCGACGCTGGTCGAGTGGGACACGGCGCTGCCCGCGTTCGATGTGTTGCTCGGCGAGGCCACACGCGCAAGTGAAATGGCCGCGCTGCGATGACCCCATCGCCCGACGAGGCGCAGCGCCAGCGCGAGCTGCTCGCCGCGGTGGCTTCGGGCGGCGTCGGCACACTCGTGCTGCGCGAGTCGGGTGCACGTGCGGCACGCGGCCTCGAGGCTTATCGCGCGAATGCCGAATCGATCGCCGAGCGCGCACTCGCCGCCGCCTTCGCCACGGTGCAGGCGATGCTGGGTGCCGAAGACTTTGCCCGGCTCGCGCGCGAGTTCTGGCATGCCCGCCCGCCCGAGCACGGTGACCTGGGCGAGTGGGGCGAAGCGCTGCCGCAGTGGATCGAAGCGCACATCGGCCTTGCCAACTGGCCTTGGCTTGCCGACACGGCGCGCCTCGACTTCGCGCTGCACCGCAACGAGCGTGCGGCCGATGCAGTGGCCGATCTCGCGTCGTTGAACCGGCTCGAGTCGACCGACCCGGCCGAGCTGCGCATCGTCTTGATGCCGGGCACCGAGTTGATCGAATCGCGTTGGCCGCTGGTTCGCATTCACCGTGCGCATCAGCTCGAAGGCGATGCCGCCACTGCCGCCTTTGCCGAGGTTCGCGAGGCGATTGCAGACTTGCGTGGCGAAGCGGCATTCGTCGTGCGCCAGGGCTGGCGCGGTGTCGTGCATTCGCTCGATGCGCCGACCGCCCGCTGGACCGGCGAGCTGCTCGCGGGCGCCGATCTTTCATCGGCATTGCAGCGTGCGGGCGAGGCTTTCGACTTCACCACCTGGTTGGGCAGGGCAGTGGGCGAAGGATGGTTGAAAGGTGTGGTCGCGTCGCGCGACTGAGCAGCATCGCGCGCGTAGCGTATGCCGCGCATAGACATCGAGTCGCAGCGAGCGTCGAGCGGCTGCAAG
>JAYUWC010000340.1:0-10148 GCA_043753755.1 Rhizobacter sp. | reverse complement strand
AGGGGCTCTCCCATGGGCAACAAACTCTACGTCGGTAATCTCTCATACAACATCCGTGACGAGGACCTGCAACAGGCGTTCGCGCAGTACGGCAGTGTTTCTTCGGCCAAAGTCATGATGGATCGCGACACCGGTCGCTCCAAAGGCTTCGGCTTCGTCGAAATGGGCTCTGATGCAGAAGCTCAGGCAGGCATCAACGGCATGAACGGCCAGTCGCTCGACGGCCGTGCGATCGTTGTCAACGAAGCCCGCCCACGCGAAGAGCGTCCGGGTGGTTTCGGCGGCGGCGGCGGCGGCGGCGGTGGTGGTCGCCCGAGCGGCGGTGGTGGCGGCTTCGGCGGCGGCGGTGGCCGCTCTGGTGGCGGCGGCTACGGCGGTGGCGGCAGCAGTGGTGGCGGTGGCGGCTTTGGCGGCGGCGGTGGTGGCGGCTACGGCGGTGGTGGCGGTGGCCGCTCCGGCGGTGGCGGCGGCTACGGTGGCGGCAGCGGCGGCAGCGGCGGCCGCTCCGGTGGTGGCGGTGGTGGTGGCAGCCGCGGCGGCTACTGATCGCTGAGCCGGCTCAGGCCGGCAGCAGGGTTCAACAAAGCGGTGGCGCATTTACCCACCGCTTTTTTATTTCCGATTCATGTAGCCGTTTCGTACAGGTGGCTTTCGACCGGTTGGCGAGTCAACCTTTTTGTCGCGGCTTTCGCCCACGGCCGCGTGCTGCACGATCGAACAACGCGTTCGGCAACATTCGCATCAGCTTGGCAACGAGCCCCATTTGCCAGGGAATGACGCGGTAACTGACGCCGGCTTCGATCGCCTCGAATGCCTTTTCGGCGAAGGCTTCGACCGGCATCAAGAATGGCATCGAATACGGGTTGCCGCGGGTCAATGGTGTGTCGATGTAACCCGGCACGATCGTGACCACCCGGATACCCTGCGCGCGCGTTTCACCGCGCAGACTCTCGCAGTACGCCACGACTCCGGCCTTGCTCGCACAGTAGGCGCCGTGCCCCGGCAGCCCGCGAATAGCCGCAACGCTGGCGACGCCGACGAGCGTGCCCGACCCACGCGCCGCCATGCCGGCGATGAACGGGTGAAAGGTCGCCATCGTGCCGAGGTTGTTGGTCTCGAACACGGCGCGGGTCACCTCGAGGTCTTTGAGCTCGGCCGTGTCGACACCGATACTGACGCCCGCCGCCGCGACCACCACGTCGGGCACGCCCTGGCGCAAAGTGCAGGCTCGCCCGGCCTCGACGATCGCATTCACGTCGCGCACGTCGGCGGTGTAGACCGCGGTGCGTGTGGATTCGAAACCCTGCGCGTCCGCCCAGGCCTGAATTTCAGCGGGGCGGCGGGCAACCAGCGCGAGCGCGTAGCCCGCACGGTAGAAGCGCGCGGCGAGTGCCTGGCCGATGCCGCTCGACGCGCCGGTAATGAAAATCAATGGCATGGACGAATTCCCAGTGGGGTGGTGTGGCCCGACGTGCTCGACACGATCAACGCGGGGCTTCGGTCGGGGGTGATAGCACCGAGCGCACGTGGCCCTTGAGGTTGAGCACGCCTTTCAGGTTGTCGTATTGCATCGCATCGGCGCGCAACTCGGTGCCGCCTCGAGTCACCACCACCGGCAGGTTCGACTCCACCCGCTCGCTGAACTGAAAGTAGTGCAAAAACTCACCGCGAAAGTCGATCGCTGGGTCGGTCGCGGTGGCTTCTCGAACGACGTGCGCACCACCGCGCAGTTGCATCTCGCTGCCATCACGGTTCGAGAGCGCCAGGCGCGCCGTCGCGGCGGTGACGCGACCGTCGACGCCGATCGCGCGAATGCGCGGGTTGTCGACCTCGAAGGTGTCGGTGTCGGGGTAATGGCGCATCAGGTCGCCCTCGATCTGCACCCGCATCGCACCGCTCGGCGCGAAGCGCTGAACCATGAATTGGCTCATGGTGTAGTCGGGTTCGTGGCGCGGTGCGGCGATGCTGCGTCCGGTCTCGAGCAAAGGAGTGTTCTTGACCAACCACCAGGTGCCCAGGGCCAGCACCGCCATCAGCAGCAACGGCAGGTAGGTCGATGCGGTATCGACAACACGCAGCAGCCAGGGCCTCGGCCGCTGCCACGGGGCGCCGCTCGATGCGACGGGCTCGACGGGTGCGTTAGCGACCACCGCGCTCAAACGGTGCTGCCGTCGAGCGTGACCAGGTGGTCGCGCAGCGCGTCGGCGTAGCGGCCAGCGGCCATCAGCAGCAGGTCGCAGCATTCGCGTGCGGCGCCCGCGCCGCCGGCCGCGGTGGTGACGTGGTCAGCAACGGCCTTGACCTCGATGTGCGCATTCACGGGCGCGCAGGCAAAGGCCGCACGCGTCAACAGCGGCAGATCGGGCCAGTCGTCGCCCATCGCGGCCAGCGTCTCCCAGCCGAGACCGAGTTGCGCCATCAGCACCTCGGCGGCGGCGAGCTTGTCGGCCGCGCCGTAAAGCGCATGAGCGATGCCGAGATCGGCGACGCGCCGGCGCACTGCGGGTGAATCGCGGCCGGTGATCACGGCCGGCACGATGCCGTGTCGCGCCAGCAGCTTCAGGCCGTGACCATCGAGGGTCGAGAAGGCTTTGACGGTCTCACCGTGTTCGCCGATGTAGAGCCGACCATCGGTCAGCACGCCGTCGACGTCGAAGATCGCCAAGCGGATGCCCTGAGCCTTCAGCAGCAGCTCGGGCGTGTGGCGCAGCGCTGGCTCGGCCGTGCCCCTTGCGTCGCCGTGGCGGTCGCCGTCGGTGCCCCGGTCGCGGACCATCCTCAGATCACCTTCGCGCGCATCAGGTCGTTGGAGTTGAGTGCGCCGACCAGACGCCCCTGCTCGTCGACGACCAGCACGCTGGTAATGCGGTGCTGCTCCATGACGTCGGCCGCGTCGACGGCGAGGGCATCGGCGCTGACGAGTCTCGGGCCAGTGTGCATCACATCGGCGGCGCGCAATGCGCGCAGGTCGGCGCCGTTTTCGATCAGGCGGCGCAGGTCGCCATCGGTGAAGATGCCCAGCACGCGGCCATCGGCATCGGCGATCGCGGTGAAGCCCAGCCCCTTGCCGGTCATCTCGCGCAGCATCTCGGTAAAGGCGGTGTCGGCCTCCACCTGCGGCACGTGGTCGCCGCTGCGCATCAAGTCGCGCACGTGCATCAACAGCTTGCGGCCCAGGCTGCCGCCGGGATGCGAACGGGCGAAGTCTTCTTCGCGAAAGCCGCGCGCGTCGAGCAGCGCCACCGCGAGCGCATCGCCGAGCACCATCTGCGCGGTGGTGCTGGTGGTAGGCGCGAGATTGAGCGGGCAGGCCTCTTGGTCGACCGCGCTGCTGAGGGCGATGTCGGCATGCTGCGCCAGCATCGAGTCGGGCCGGCCGGTCATCGCGACCAAGGTCACGCCGAGCCGCTTGAGCGCCGGGATGATCGCGGCGAGTTCGTCGCTTTCGCCCGAGTTGGAGATCGCAAGCACCACGTCGCCTGCAGCCACCATGCCGAGGTCGCCGTGGCTGGCCTCGCCGGGGTGCACGAACAGCGCCGGCGTGCCGGTCGACGCGAGCGTGGCGGCGATCTTGCGGCCGACATGGCCACTCTTGCCCATGCCCATGACGACCACACGCCCGCGGCACGCGAGCATCGCCTGGCAGGCAACAGTGAAGCCGTCGCCCTGGCGCGCCTTGAGGTCGGTGAGCGCTTTCGCTGCGATGTCGAACGTTTCGCGCGCGAGCCGGAGCGCGCGCGGAGCGTCGAAGTCGGGTGGTCGGGGGTTGGCGGGCACGGTGCTCGGCGAGGCGTCCAGTAGCATCGAACGATTCTATGAGCGCCGTTACGCGCAGCGGCCGGGGCCGCCAACTCCCGCGGCATGGCGCTTGCACATCGCGAACAAGATGATTTCATCCCCGCTCGGTCTGGTGCTGCTTTACCTCGTGGCCGCGGTGGCCGGCGTGGTGCTCTGCCGCATGGCCAGGCTGCCGCCGATGCTGGGCTATCTGGCGGTCGGCGTGCTGATCGGGCCCAACGCTGCAGCGCTCGCCAAAGACTCGGCCACCCTGACCTACCTGGCCGAGTTCGGTGTCGTGTTCCTGATGTTCGTGATCGGGCTCGAATTCAATTTGCCGAAACTGCGCAGCATGCGCAAGCTGGTGTTCGGGCTGGGCCTGAGCCAGGTCATGTTGACGATCTTGATGGCCGTTGTCGGCAACTTCGCACTGGCCGTACTCTTCGGCGCCGCCGGCCGGGCCTGGGGGCTGACTTGGCAAAGCGCGGTGGCGCTCGGTGGGGCGCTGGCGATGAGCAGCACCGCGATCGTGATCAAGCTGATGGCCGATCGGCTCGAACTCGAGAGCGAGCACGGCCGCCGCGTGATGGGCGTGCTGCTGTTCCAGGATCTGGCCGTGGTGCCGCTGCTGGTGCTGATCCCGGCACTGGGTTCACCACCGGCGCAATTGCTCGAAGCGCTCGCATTCGCGGGGCTCAAGGCGGGCGTGCTGCTGACCGTGCTGCTGGTTGGCGGGCAGCGGGTGATGCGCGGTTGGCTGACGGTCGTCGCGCGGCTGAAGAGCGAAGAACTTTTCGTCCTCAACCTGCTGCTGGTCACGCTTGCGCTGGCCTGGCTCACCGACCGTGCGGGGCTCTCGCTCGCGCTCGGTGCGTTCGTCGCCGGCATGCTCATCGCCGAGACCGAATACAAGCACCAGGTCGAGACCGACATCCGGCCCTTTCACGACGTGCTGCTCGGTCTCTTCTTCATCACGATCGGGATGAAGCTCGATGCCGAGGCCGTTTGGCGGCAGTGGCCATTGGTACTGCTGTTGACGATCGCACCGGTGCTGTTCAAATTCGTGCTGGTCACGCTGCTGGCGCGGGCCTTTGGTGCCGCGCCCGGAATCGCCTTGCGCACCGGCATCTACCTTGCGCAAGCTGGTGAGTTCGGCTTCGTGTTGCTGGCGCTGGCCACCGACGGCCGCCTGCTGCCCGCCAGCGTGCAGAGCCCGGTGCTGGCGAGCATGGTGTTGTCTATGCTGGCCACCCCGTTTCTGGTGCTCTACAGCGACCGCATCGTAATGCGCCTGAGCTCGAGCGACTGGCTGATGCAATCGGTGGCGATGACGACCATTGCCAAGCGCTCGATCAATGCCGAAGCCCACGTCATCATCGCCGGCTACGGCCGCAGCGGCCAAAACTTGGCGCGTCTGCTCGATGGTGAAGCGATTCCCTACATTGCGCTCGACCTCGACCCCGACCGTGTGCGCCAGGCCGCAGCGGCCGGCCAAAGCGTGGTCTTCGGCGATGCTGCTCGGTTGCAGAGCCTGATGGCCGCTGGCTTGGCGCGCGCCAATGCGGTCGTCGTGAGTTATCACGACGTGCCATCGGCACTGAAGATTCTTCGGCTGGTGCAGGCCCATGCACCCAAGGTCCCGGTGATCGTGCGCACCATCGACGATGCCGACATCGAGCGCTTGCAGGCCGCCGGCGCAACCGAGGTTGTGCCCGAGGCGATCGAGGGTTCGCTGATGTTGGCGAGCCATGCGCTGGCGTTGGTCGGCGTGCCGATGCGGCGCGTGATCAGAGTGGTGCAAGACCAACGCGACGCCCGCTACGGCCTGTTGCGTGGCTACTTCCACGGTGCCGACGACGACACCGCCGACGACCTAAACACCGCGCGCCTCCTGAGCGTGACGTTGCCGAGCTCCGGTAGTCATCTCGGGCAGACGCTTGCCGCGCACGCGCTGCACGCGGTCGGCGTCTCGGTGGTGTCGGTGCGGCGAGCCGGCGGCGCAGTCGTCAAGCCCGACGATTCGCTGGTGCTCGCTGCCGGCGACACGCTGGTGCTGTCGGGCAAGCCCGAGCCTTTGTCATTGGCCGAAGGCCAACTGCTCGGCACCGGGTAGATCTCGCGTCCACGCGAAACCGGGTTACTCGACAATCAGCTGAACGGGGTTTGCTTCGCGAGGTTGGCGCGCATTCGAATCGCCATGACACCACCTGCGGCACGCAGCAGTTCGAGGGCAAGCGCCGGCAAGCGCTGACCCAGCTCTTCGAAGCGCGGTCCGCGCAGCGCGAACACGGTGCACGGCGTCATCGCCTCGACATTGGCCATGCGCGCGCTCTCGCCGAAGAGACCGGGTTCACCGACCACCGAGCCGGTACGCAGAATCGCAATGCGGTTGCTGCCAGGCGGCCCACCGGTCACGAAAATCTGCAAGCTGCCCTGCGCCAGGAAATACATCGTGCGATCGGTATCGCCCTGCTTGATCAACAGGTCGCCGGCGCGAATCTCGTGGTGGGTGAGGTAGGGCGCGATGTTGCGCCACTGATCCAGGCTGAGGCGCGCACGGTACGAGTCCTCTGCGTTGAGGGTTTGAATCGCCTGCACCAGCTCGTCGATCTGCATCCTGATCCTCCGCGATGCGCGGTCGAAGTGACCACGCACAAGCGGCGGATTATCGCGGCGAGCGGAGCGCCACCACAACCGAGCGGCGGCGAACCACATGCTCCCTGTCGCCGACATGGCCCGCTGGTCGGAGCAGCGGTGGTAATGTGAGTCTTACTTTCCGATACAGAAACGACCGAAGATTTCGCCAAGCAACTCGTCTACGCCGAAGGCGCCGGTAATCGCACCCAACGCATCGTGTGCGAGACGCAACTCTTCTGCGAGCAGGTCGAGTGCGGCATCGGCGCTCGAGACGAGTGTCAACGCCGACTGCAAATGCGCCTGGGTGTCGCGCAAGGCCTGCACATGGCGGGTGCGGGCGATGAACAAGCCTTCGGGTTGGGCATGCCAGCCAGCGCGCGTCAGAAGCTCGGCGCGCAGGCGGTCGATGCCTTCACCGGTGCGAGCCGAGAGGCGTTGCGCTTGCACTGGCAATGCGGCCGTGTCGCCATGCACGGCATCCGACTTGTTGAACACTTGAAGAACGCGGCCGTCGTCGACAGCCGCCGCCGACAACTGCGCGGCGATCAACGCGTCGGCGGTGTCGCAGTCGGGGTCGCCGATACGGGTCAGGTCATGCATGAACAACACCGTGTCGGCACGCGCAATTTCGTCCCAGCTGCGCGCGATGCCGATGCGCTCGATCTCGTCGGTCGAATCGCGCAAGCCGGCGGTGTCGATCACGTGCACCGGCACGCCTTCGATCTGGATCGTGCCGCTGACCTTGTCGCGCGTCGTGCCGGCGATCGGCGTGACGATGGCCAGCTCGGCACCCGCCAAGGCGTTGAGCAGCGAACTCTTGCCGACGTTGGGCTGGCCGGCAAGGACGACCGTGATGCCTTCACGTAATAGCGCGCCCTGGCGGGCTCGGGCCAGCACGCTGTCGACCTGAGCAGCGATCGCCTCCAAGCGACCGCTCGCGTTCGCCTGCTCAAGAAAGTCGATCTCTTCTTCAGGGAAATCGAGTGTGGCCTCGACCAAGATGCGCAATTCGACCAACCGGTCGCGCAAGGCATTGACCTCGGTCGAGAACGCACCTGTCAGCGAGCGGGCGGCCGAGCGCGCGGCCGCTTCGGTGCTCGCCTCGATCAGGTCGCTGACGGCCTCGGCTTGCGCGAGATCGAGCTTGTCGTTGAGAAAGGCGCGCTCGGTGAACTCACCCGGCTGCGCCGGTCGCAGCCCGGGCAGCTGCGCTGGCGCGAGTTCCAGGCAACGCGCCACCAGCAGCTGCAAGACCACCGGCCCGCCGTGAGCCTGCAGTTCGAGCACGTCTTCGCCGGTGTACGAATGCGGCGCCGGGAAGAAAAGCGCGAGGCCACGGTCGATTGCTGCACCGTGGGCATCGGTAAAGGGCAGGTAGCTGGCATGCCGCGGCTCGAGCTCATGGCCGAGAAGTGACTGAACAAACGGCCCGAGCGCGGCGCCCGAGACCCGCACGATTCCGACTGCGCCACGCCCACTCGCCGTTGCAACGGCGATGATGGGCTCATGGTGGCGTGGCAGCACGGTGGTTTGCTGCGATGCGCTACTTGTTCAGCACGCCCAGCCGCTTGTTGATCACGTATTGCTGCGCAATCGACAGGATGTTGTTGGTGAGCCAGTACAGCACCAGGCCCGACGGGAACACAAAAAACATCACCGAAAAGATCAGCGGCATGAACCACATCATCTTGGCTTGCACCGGGTCGGGCGGCGTCGGGTTGAGCCAGGTCTGCAACAGGCTGGAGAGCGTCATCAAGATCGGCAAGATGAAGTACGGATCTTTCGCCGACAGGTCGGTGATCCAGCCGATCCACGGTGCGCCGCGCATCTCGACGGTTGAGAGCAGCACCCAATAAAGAGAGATGAAAAACGGCATCTGCACGAAGATCGGCAGGCAACCGCCCAGCGGGTTGATCTTTTCTTCGCGGTAGATTCTCATCATCTCTTGCTGGATCTGTTGCGGCTTGTCTTTGAGCCGCTCGCGCATCTCGGTGATCTTGGGACTGATCGCTTTCATCTTCGCCATTGAGCCATAGGCCTTGGCGTTGAGCCAGTAGAACGCGATCTTGAGCAGCACGATCAAACCGACGATCGACCAACCCCAATTGCCGAATACCTTGTGCAGTTGGCTCAGCACCCAAAACAGCGGCTCGGCCAGCACCTTGAAGATGCCGTAATCCTTGACCAACTCGAGCCGAGGCGCGAGCTTGGCGAGCTTGTCTTCTTCCTGCGGGCCGACAAAAAGTTTGGTGTCGAACGACTTGGTAGCACCCGCCGCCAACTCGCCGAGTGGCACAAACATACCGACCGAGTACACATGCGCCGGCTGCCCGGTGGCCGGGTTGCTTATTTCCGACTTGCCGGTGAAGTACTCGCGCGGCTGCTTGGCGCCGTCGGCCTTGTCGATCAGCCAAGCCGAGGTGAAGTAGTGCTGCACCATCGCGACCCAGCCTGTGTCGGCCTCGACGGTGTGGTCGGGTTTTTCAGACGCCGCGCGCTTGTCGATCGCCTTGAATTCGACCTTCTGGAACTTGTTGCCGTCGTCAATCGCCGGGCCCGTAAAGGTCGAGTAGACGCTCGAGCCGCCGGGAGGCGGAACGCCGTCGCGCACGAGCTGCAAATAGAGCCTCGGCGAGACCGCGGCGCCCGATTCGTTGACGACCTCATTCTTCACGTCGATGACATAGTCGCCACGCTTGAAGGTGAAAGTCTTGACCAGCTTCACGCCGCCAACTGCGGGCGACTCGAATTTGACCTGCAGCGCGTTCTGGCCAGCGACGAGCATGCGATCACCCGGCACCAGCGTCATCACGGTGTGGTGGTTGGGCAGGCCGCTGCCGCCAGCCGACGGGATCAAGCCCGATTCGGCGACATAGAGTCGATCAGCCGCTTCGTCCATCAACACAACGTCTTTCGGCGCACCGGTTGGCGGGGTGCCGCGCCCGACCAGCTCGAGCAGCGGCTCGTACCATTCACGAATCACCTGATCGGGATATTTCAACAGCTGCAGGCGCACCAGTGTTCCGCCCACGCTGCTGAGCGTGGCTTTGACCACGTCGGTCGTGATGGTGATTCGCTCGGCGACGGCAGCTGCCGTTGCTGAGGATGCACCAGCGGCTGTCGACGGCATGCCGCGGGCTGCCGGCAGATTCGGTAGCCCGCCCGGAGCCGCGGATGGCAAGGCAACTTTCGCCGGCGGTGGGCTAAAGAAAGAGGGTTGACCGTTGTGCTTGTTCCATGCGTCGTAGATCAGGAACAGGGACATGGAAAACACCACCCACAGCAGGGTGCGGCGCATATCGGTCATGGGCGTGGCTCGAGGTTCGATGGAACAGTGGGGCCGCCGTGCTCGGGGGCGACAGCGAAACGGCGAAACAACGCGGGCACCCGGCCAGGCAGCGGGTCATTGCCGCCGGTGCAAAAGGGATGACAGCGAACCAAACGCCGCACGGTCAGGTAAGTGCCAGCCGCTGCGCCGTAGTTTTCAAGCGCTTGCAAGGCGTAGGCGGAGCATGTTGGCTCAAACCGGCAATTGCTGCCGAGCCATGGGCTGAGCAGCAGTCGATAGGCCCGAACCAACACGAGTAAGCCGCGACGAGGCAGCGTGACGATCAAATGAAACATGGCGCGACGCTAGCGCCGTCAGACCACCACCGAGCGGCGGGCTGCAGCGCTCACCAAGCCAACAAGTTCTTTGCGAACCTCGGCCCGAAGTGCTTCCGACGCGGCACTCA
>JAYUWC010000339.1:0-10155 GCA_043753755.1 Rhizobacter sp. | reverse complement strand
GCTTTTCACGTTGATGGCCTGCGATACCTTGATCGCGTACCGCATTCGGTGGGGTCGTGCCCGGACGCTGGCTGGGGTCGTCCAGTGATCGGGGCGGCTGTCGGTTCGGCGCATCGCGGCGGGCGGCACCCGTCGGGGGCTCATGCTGTGGCGGTCGATGCTGCGCATCGACTGCGTTCCGGTGCTCAGGTCAAGGTCGCGTCGCTGAACTCGCTGCGTTCACTTCGCTCTCTCTGCTCAAACAAGCGCGACGAGTCAGATAACGAAGCGCGCTTTCGCGCGCCGACCTCGACCCTGCGCTCCTCACCGCCACAGAAATCGCCCCCGCCGGATGCCGCCCGCCGCGAAGCCAACGGTCGGTGGTCTTTCGTCAAGAGACAACCGTGGGTTCAGCAGGGGCGTGTTGGGGTGGGCTGGGGTGCGCGTGGGAGGCGCCGAGAAGCGCAGGGCTTTCGGCCGCGCGCGCAGCGCGCATCGTTGACTGACTCGTCGCGCTTGTTTGAGCAGAGAGAGCGAAGCGAACGCCGCGAGTTCAGCGACGGGCCGGAAGACCGAGCATCGCAGGGCAGTCGATGCGAAGCATTGACCGCCTCCGTCGCGCGCCCCAGCCCGCCCCAACGCGCCTTTGCCGCGCTAATGGAAACATCGCGCAAGTTCGCTGCTCCAACATTGTTCGCAACCGCAACCGCAACCGCAACCGCAACCGCAATCGCAACCGCAATCGCACAGATCGCCTGACCATGGAAGCCGCAGCCCTGCTCCTCGCCGCTACCCTCAACGCCGGCACCGTGCTGGCGTTCGCCGCTCTCGGTTTGCTGATCAACGAGCGGGCCGGCATCGTCAACCTCGGTGCCGAAGGGATCATGCTTGTAGCGGCGATCGCGGGCTACGCGACAGCCGTGCACACCCACAGCGACGCGCTCGCCTTCGTGGGTGGCGCGGCTGCCGGTGCACTGATGGCAGCCGCATTCGGTGTGCTGGTGATCTGGCTCAACACCAACCAGTACGCAACCGGCCTCGCGCTCAGCCTCTTCGGTGCCGGCTTCTCGGCTTTCGTCGGCATCGGCTACACCCAGGCCAAGCTCGGCGAGCGGCCCAACTTTGCGGTGCCTTATCTGTCCGATGTTCCCTTTATCGGGCCTGCACTGTTCAAGCAGCACCCGATGGTCTATGGCGCGATGTTGGTCACGGCCGCGCTCGCATGGTTCTTGTACCGATCGCGCGGCGGGCTGGTGCTGCGCGCGATCGGTGAATCGCCCGAATCGGCGCATGCGCTCGGCTACCCGGTGCGGCGCATTCGGTTGTTGGCAGTGATCGCGGGCGGCGCGCTCTGCGGAGTTTCGGGCGCCTACCTTTCGGTGGTGTACACGCCGCTGTGGGTCGAGGGCATGGTGGCGGGCAAGGGCTGGATCGCGCTTGCGTTGACCACCTTTGCAACCTGGCGGCCGGCGCGGGTGCTGCTCGGCGCCTACTTGTTCGGCGGCGTCACGATGCTGCAGTTTTATCTGCAGGGCGAGGGCGTGCAGATCGCGAGCCAGGTGCTGACGATGTTGCCCTACCTCGCGACCATCGTCGTGCTGGTGCTGATCTCGCGCAACGCCGGTTTCATCCGCGTCAACATGCCGGCTTCGATCGGCAAGCCGTTCTTTCCCGGCAGCTAGTTTTGAGCGCCGGGTTCGTGACCTGTCGTCACATAATTCCGGCGCTTCGATTTTCGCTTTCGACCCTTCAACCTGGAGACGACATGACCCTGGCATCCAAGCGTTCACTGATCAAAGCCTGCGGCTGGAGCGCACTCGCGGCCGCCGCAGCGCTCGCCGGTTGCGGCAAAAAAGACGAAGCCGCATCGCCGACCTCGGCAGCGCCCGCTGCCGCGGCTTCGGCACCGGCCAAGGCCGCGCCGCTGAAAATCGCGTTCGCCTACGTCGGCCCGGTCGGCGACGGTGGCTGGACCTTCGCGCACGACAACGCGCGCAAGGCGGTCGAAAAAGAATTCGGCGACAAGGTCGTCACCAGCTTCGTCGAGAAAGTGCCCGAGGCGGCAGATGCCGAACGCGTGTTTCGCGACATGGCGGGGCAGGGCAACAAGCTGATCTTCGGCACCACCTTCGGCTACATGGAGCCGATGCTCAAGGTGGCGGCCGACTTGAAGGACGTGAGGTTCGAGCACGCCACCGGCTACAAGCAGGCCGACAACATGCGCACCTACGATTCGCGCACGTATGAGGGCGCCTACATGGCCGGCGTGATCGCCGGCGGCATGACCAAGAGCAACACGCTGGGCGTGGTCGGCTCGATCCCGATTCCCGAAGTCATTCGCAACATCAACAGCTTCACGCTGGGCGCTCAATCGGTGAACCCCAAGGTCAAGACCAAGGTGGTGTGGGTCAATGAGTGGTTCAACCCGCCGAAAGAAACCGAAGCCGCGCAGTCGTTGATGAATGGCGGCGCCGACGTACTGATGCAAAACACCGATTCGTCGGCCGTGTTGCAGGCCGCCGAGAAGGCCGGCAAGTACGCCTTCGGATGGGACAGCGACATGACCGCGTACGCCCCCAAGGCGCACCTGGCGTCGGCTGTCATCAACTGGGCGCCGTACTACATCAAGGCCACCAGAGAAGCGCTCGACGGCAGCTGGAAGGGCGGCGGCGGCGCGTGGTGGGGCGTGAAAGAAGGCGCAATCGACGTCGTCTCGATCTCCGACAAAGTGCCGACCGAACTCAAGACCAAGGTCGAGGCCGTAAAGGCCGGTCTTAAAGACGGCAGCTACACCATCTGGAAGGGCCCGATCATGGGCAGCGACGGCAAAGAAGTGCTGGCCAAGGGCACTGTGGCTGACGACAAATTTCTGGGCGGCGTCAAGTTCTACGTGAAGGGCGTCGAAGGTAAAGTGCCGGGCGACGACAAGAAGTGAGTCGTGCGGCTGTGGGCCGCACCGATGAAAAACGCCGCCGGTGCTTCACAGCCCCGGTGGCGTTTTTTTGGTTCACGCACCGTGCTTCGCGTTGCCGCGCCGCTAGACCGGGTTGGCACAATCGGTCGCATGCCTGCCCAACCGACCCTTGACCACACGCTCGCCGCGCTTGCGGCGATCCCGCGCGAGCGCCTGCCGCAACTCTTGCGGGCCATGCCCAAAGCCGAACTGCACATCCACATCGAAGGCTCGCTCGAGCCCGAGTTGATCTTTGCGCTGGCCGCGCGCAATGGCGTGGCCTTGCCGTACACCAACGTCGAAGCGCTGCGCGCGGCCTATGCCTTCACCGACCTGCAGAGCTTTCTCGACATCTACTACGCCGGCGCCAGCGTGCTGCTGCACGAACAAGATTTCTTCGACATGGCCCACGCGTATTTCGAACGTGCCGCGGCCGACAACGTCGTTCACGCTGAACTCTTCTTCGACCCGCAAACCCACACCGACCGCGGCGTGCCGATCGCGACCGTGATCGGCGGCCTCACGCGCGCCTGCGAGGCCGCACAGCGCGAGTTCGGCATCAGCGCCGGGCTGATCCTGTGTTTTCTGCGGCACCTGAGCGAAGAGGCGGCTTTCGCCACGCTCGAGGATGCATTGCCGCATCGCGCACAGCTCCTCGGCGTGGGCCTCGACAGCGGCGAGCGCGGCAACCCGCCCGAGAAGTTCGCCCGTGTGTTCGCTCGCTGCCGCGAGCTCGGCCTGCATCTCGTCGCGCACGCGGGTGAAGAAGGGCCGCCGGCCTACATCCGCGATGCGCTCGACGTGTTGAAGGTCGAGCGGATCGACCACGGCGTGCGTTGCGTCGAAGACCCGGCGTTGGTCGCGCGCCTCGCGGCCGAGCGCGTGCCGTTGACCGTGTGCCCGCTCTCGAACGTCAAGCTCTGCGTCTACCCGACGATGGCCGATCACAACCTCGCCGCGCTGCTCGATGCCGGGTTGTGCGCGACCGTCAACTCCGACGACCCGGCCTACTTCGGCGGCTATATCAACGACAACTTCATCGCGGCCTTCGACGCCTTGCCGCAACTCACGGTCGGACACGCCTGGCAACTGGCGGCCAACAGCTTCGAGGCGAGCTTCGTCGACGCGGCAACGAAGCAGCGGTGGACGGCCAAACTCAACGCGGCCTTCGGCGTCGCTTGACCCTCACTGCAATCGCTTCGGCGCAGGTAGTGGGCGAAGCTTGCGGGCGCGCATTCGGGTTTCGACGACGTCAGCGACCTGCGCCGACTCTTCGGTGCAACGGCTCATCGCTTGCCAACGTGTTTGCAAGCCGCTGAGCACCTCCCGAAAGCCGTGCGAGAGCTGCGGGTGATCGACCAAAAGCTCGAGGTTGTCGATCACCTTCAGCCCCATCCGCAGTCGGAGCGACGGGTCGAGTTCGGCCTGCGACGCCTGGCCGTAGCCCGTCATCAGCGCCATCGTGCCGGCGAGCACCGCCTCAATGAAGGGCAATTCGTGTTCTTCGGTGATCGGGTTCGACATGCTGTGCTCCTTGATGGACAGTCGCAGCCGAGACTAAAGTAAATGCGAACGATTCGCAACTAGGCGATTTCACGACAGGGAGTTGAAAGGTCGGTCTGCGACAATTAGGCACCGAGCGCCTGCGTGCCCCCGCAGGCGTTTTGCGTTCATCCGTCCGGGGCCATGTCGAGGAACACCATGTTCAAAAACCTCATCCGCCGGCACGCTGCCGCATTGGCGGCGTTGCCATGACGTACAGCGTCAAGGAAATCTTCTACACCTTGCAAGGCGAAGGCATCAACGCCGGTCGACCGGCCGTGTTTTGTCGCTTCGCCGGCTGCAACCTGTGGTCAGGCCGCGAGGCCGATCGCGAGACTGCGGTCTGCCGGTTTTGCGACACCGATTTCGTCGGCACCGATGGCACGCTGGGCGGCAAGTACGAGGTAGCCGCCGCCCTCGCCGATGAGATTGCGGCGTGCTGGCCACGAGCCGCGCTGGGGCCGCGTTTGGTGGTGCTGACCGGCGGCGAGCCCTTGCTTCAGATCGATGCGCCGTTGATCGACGCGCTGCATGCCCGCGCATTCGAGATTGCGGTCGAGACCAACGGCAGCATCGAGCCGCCGGCGGGGCTCGACTGGGTGTGCGTCAGCCCCAAAGCGGGCGCGCCGTTGAAGGCCTTGCGCGGCAGTGAATTGAAGGTGGTGGTGCCGCAGCCCGGGCTCGATCTCGAGGCCCTTGCCGCGCTGCCCTTCGCACACCGCTTGCTGCAGCCGATGGACGGCCCGCTCGTGCGCGAGAACACCGCCAAAGCCATCGCGATGTGCCTGGCCGACCCGCGCTGGCGCCTGAGCGTGCAGACCCACAAGACGATCGGCATCCGATGAGGTTCGAGCTGTCGCAACGCTTCTTCTTCGAAGCCGCCCACACGCTGCGCCGCGACAAGGCAGCAGACGCCGCCGGCACCAGCCGACGCATTCACGGCCACACCTACCGCGCCAAGGTGAGCGTGTCCGGCCAGCCCGATGCGCACACCGGCATGGTCGTCGACCTCGCCCTGCTTCGTGCCGCGATCGACACCGTGCGCGAGCAGCTCGACCACCAGTTGCTGGACGACGTGCCCGGCCTCGGCGCCGCCACGCTCGAGAATCTTTGCGCGTTCGTCCATCACGCGCTTGCCGGCGCCGGCTGGCGCGTGGCCAGCGTCGAGGTCAGGCGCGACGCAACGGGCGACTCGTGTCGGCTGATCGGCGACGTCTGATCAGATCACGCCGGCGCGCGCCACGCCTGCGGCTCGATGAACCCTTTGTTCAGCAGCGCGACGAGCCGGTGCACGCGCCACAGGCCGTCGATGAATAGGTAGTCGGGGCACACGCCTTCCTCGTGAAAGTTGAGTCGCTTCAGCACCTCGGCACTGCGCCAGTTCTCGGGCCGGTAGGCGGCCTGGATGCGGTGCAGGTTGACCTGCGGCGAAAACATCTCGCCGATCGCGCAGCGCAACGCCTCGGTCATCAGCGCTTGCCCTTCGTATTGCTGGTCGAGCGCGTAGCCGAGGTTGCAACTGTGGAAGGCGCTGCGCACCACGCCCGAAAAATTGATGCTGCCGATGATGCGGCTGGCGTCTCCGATCGGCTGCAGCAAATAGCGAAAGCCGGTGCCATTGGCAAATGCCGCTGCCGCATCGCGCAAGCGCCGCGCTTGCACCGGCTCGGTGAAAAAGCCAGGCTCTGTGGGCGGGTCCCACGGCGCGAGATGGGTTCGGTTGCGTTCGTGAAAGTCGAGCAGGCCGGCGGCCAACGACTCGTCGGCGGCAAGCAGTCTGAGCCGCGCCGTCAACAACAGCGGCATCGCACCGGCGGGGTTCGTCTCTGCCATCAGGTCGCGGCGCCGGCTTCGGTCAGATGAGCGGCGTCGACGACATCGAGCCGGGCCGCAAGTCGCGAAGCGTTCGAACCGAAGGCGTAAGCATCCATCCCGATGCAGCCGATCTCGACGCTCGCATGCAGGCGCACCGGCGCATCGAGCCGGCCGCCGGCGCCTGCGGCCACGAACCACGGCAGCAGGTGCTCGTCGGTCGGGTGCATGTCGACCGCGTGGGGGGCAAGGCGGCGGTAGTCGGCGAGCGCCGGCCAGTCGCGGACCGCACTGCGTTGCTGCATCCAACCCCGAAATGCGGCGCTCTCGGCGATCTCGGGCGGGTCGCGATCGGCCGGGCGCAGACCGCCCGCGAACGCGCGCCGCAGGTTGTGCGTGATGCTGCCGGAGCCGAGCACCAACACGCCTTCTTCGGTCAACGGGGCCAGCGCTGCACCGAGCGCGAATTGTTCGGCCGGGCTTTGCGACGGCACGAACGCGAGGGGCAGCACCGGCACATCGGCGTCGGGGTAGAGGTAGCGCAGCACGGTCCAGATGCCGTGGTCGAGACCGCCCTGGGCCAGTGTGTGCGAGGCAATATTTGCGTGATCGAGAAGCTGGCTCACCTGCTGCGCGAGCGCAGGCGCGCCAGGGGCGTCGTAGCGCATTTGGTTGAGCCGCGCATCGAAGTCGCCGAAGTCATAGATCGCTTCGTGGCGAGCCGCTGCCAGCAGCACCGGCGCGTGCGCAGCGGTGTGGGCCGAGACCACCACGATCGACCGGGGTCGGCCGAACTCGGCAACGATCGCCGGGCCGAGCCGCTGCATGAAGGCGCCGGCATTACCGGGCTCGAGCGCGATCATCGGCGAGCCGTGCGAGACGAAGATCGGCGGCAGCGGGTGAGATTTCATCGGCAAATTACAGCACCGACCAGGGGGCCTGTCGTTCGAGCCACTTGCATGCAGCGTTCACTGTGCGGCATCGGCATCGGCATCGACATCGACATGGACATGGACATCGGCACAAAGCCCCCGACCGATAGTGAGCGCGGGCGCGTCGTGTAAGTTCGCCTCCCATGAACGACAACCCGAGCAACGCGTCGCTGCCTTCTCATTCACCGTCAGTGTGGCGACTCGCCGGCCGTCAGATGCTGCGCGACTTTCGTGCCGGTGAGCTGCGCCTGCTGGTGGTCGCGGTGGTGCTCGCGGTCGCGGCGCTGAGTGCGGTCGGCTTCTTCGCCGACCGCATCAACGGCGGCTTGTCGCGCGACGCGCGGCAACTGCTGGGTGGCGATGCAACCCTGTCGTCAGACCAACCCGCACCGCCGGCCTTCGCGGCCAAGGCACGCGAACTCGGCCTGAGTACCGCCACCACTGCGGGCTTTCCGAGCATGGGCCGTGCGGCCGAGACGCAGGGTGGCGGCTCGCGGTTGGTTGCCGTCAAGGCCGTGAGCGACACCTACCCGCTGCGCGGCCAACTCACGCTCGGCGGCGCCGCCGGCACGAAAGACGTCAAGCGCAGCGGCGCGCCCGACGTGGGCAGCGCGTGGGTCGACCCGGCGCTGCTCGCGGCGTTGGGCCTCAAGCTCGGCGACACGCTGCTGCTCGGCGATGCGCGACTCCGCATCGCGCAGACCATCGTCAACGAGCCCGATCGCGGCACCGGCTTTGCGTCGTTCGCGCCGCGCGTGCTGCTCAACCAAACCGATCTGCCCGCGACCAACCTCGTGCAGCCCGCGAGCCGTGTCACCTACCGGCTCGCGGTGGCCGGGGCGAGCGAGGCTGCCGTGACCCGCTTCGTCGACTGGGCCGAGGCAGAGATCAAGCGCGCCACGTTGCGCGGCGTGCGGGTCGAATCGCTCGCGACCGGTCGGCCCGAGATGCGTCAGACGCTGGACCGCGCGGCCAAGTTTCTCAACTTGGTCGCGCTGCTGTCGGCATTGCTCGCGGCAGTCGCGGTCGGTATCGCCTCACGCGATTTCGCAAGCCGCCACCTCGACGATTGCGCGATGCTGCGCGTGCTCGGGCTGCCGCAGCGCACGATCGCGTTGCAGTACTCGGCCGAGTTCGTCGGCGTCGGTTTGATCGCGAGCCTGGCCGGTGTGTTGCTCGGCTTCGCGGTGCACTACGTGTTCGTGCTGTTGCTTGCCGGGTTGGTCGAGGCGAGCTTGCCGGCGCCTAGCGTGTGGCCGGCGCTGTTCGGTGTAGGCGTCGGCTTGACGCTGCTGCTCGGCTTCGGCCTGCCGCCGGTGCTGCAACTCGCACAGGTGCCGCCGCTGCGGGTCATCCGGCGCGATGTGGGCGCGCTCAAGCCGGCGTCGATCGCCGTGCTCGCGGCCGGCGCGATCGGCTTCGCGGCCCTGCTGCTGGCGGTGTCCAGCGACCTCAAACTCGGCTTGATCGCAGTCGGCGGCTTCGCGGTGGCGATTGCCGTTTTCGCGTTGTTCTCGTGGCTGGCGGTGATGGCGCTGCGCCGCGCCGTGCCCGAGGCGGGTGCGCCGCGCTGGCTCGTGCTGGCCACGCGCCAGATCGCAGCGCGCCCGGCGTTCGCGGTTCTGCAGGTGTCGGCGCTCAGCGTTGGCTTGCTCGCGCTGGTGCTGCTGGTGTTGCTGCGCACCGACCTGATCGACAGCTGGCGCCAGGCCACGCCGAAAGACGCGCCCAACCGCTTCGTCATCAACGTGCAGCCCGACCAGGCCGATGCGTTTCGCGAGCGGCTCGAAGGCGCGGGTGTGAAGCGCTACGACTGGTTCCCGATGATCCGTGGCCGGCTGGTCGCGATCAACGGCAAAGCGGTCAAGCCCGACAACTACCCCGACGACCGCGCGCAGCGCCTGCTCGACCGCGAGTTCAACCTGAGCCACGATGCCGACCTGCCACCGCAGAACCAGCTCGTTGGTGGCAAGTGGACACGCAACGAGGCCAACGCCGTCAGCGTCGAAGAAGGCTTGGCGCAAACGCTCGGCTTGAAGCTCGGCGACGAGCTGCGCTTCGACGTCGGTGGCACGCTGGCACAGGGAAGAATCACCAGCCTGCGCAAGGTCGACTGGAGTTCGATGCGGGTCAACTTCTTTGTCATGTTCCCGGTGGCCACGCTGCCGGATGTGCCGCTCAGCTTCATTGCGGCCTACCGCGCGCCCGAAGGAGCAGGCGGCGGCACGGCATTCGACAACGCGCTCGCACGTGACTTTCCGAACATCACCAACATCGATGTCTCGGCCTCGATCGCACAGATCCAAGGGGTGCTGGACCAAGTGATCCGCGCTGTCGAGTTTTTGTTCGGGTTCACGCTCGCGGCGGGGTTGGTGGTGCTGTTCGCAGCGGTCACGGCCACGCGCGAGGCGCGCGCGCGGGAGTTCGCGGTGATGCGCGCGCTCGGCGCCAGCGGCAAGCTGCTCGCACAGGTGCAGCGGGCCGAGCTGCTCGGCGTCGGTTGGCTTGCCGGCGTGCTCGCGTCGGTGGCGGCCATGGCGGTCGGCTGGGCGCTCGCGCGCTATGTGTTCGAGTTCAGCTGGAGCGCCTCGGCCTGGGTGCCGCTGGCTGGCGGCGCGGCCGGTGCCTTGCTCGCACTCGCTGCCGGCTGGTGGGGCCTGCGCGAGGTGCTGCAGCGGCCGGTGGTGCAGACGCTCAGGCAGGCGGCCGACGTGTGACGGCCACCGCTCGGTGCGCGCCGTCGATCAGGCCCCTCTCGTCGCTGGTCATCAGGTCTTCGATGTCCATCAAGATCAGCATGCGGCCCGACACGCGACTGACGCCGATGATGAAGCGGGCTTCGATGGCCGACCCGGTTTCGGGTGCGGGTTCGATTGCACGACCTTCGAGAGCCAACACATCGGCGACCGAGTCGACCACGGCGCCGACAACGCAGCC
>JAYUWC010000338.1:0-30219 GCA_043753755.1 Rhizobacter sp. | reverse complement strand
CCCCGGCCCGCCGCCGCCCAGCGGAAAGCTGGCGAAGCCGATGGAGACGGTGATGCGCAGCGGCCCGTCGGGCGTTTGCAAGGGTTGGCTGCCAATGCCGCGAAGGATGCGATCGGCCATCAGCGCGAGGTTATCGCCGGGCAGCGACGGCGAGAAAACAAGGAACTCTTCCCCGCCCCAGCGAACAACAAGGTCGGTGTCGCGCACGGCCGCGCTGATGCGGCGGGAGGCTTCGACGATGACGGCGTCGCCGGCCGCATGGCCATGCCGGTCGTTGACGTTCTTGAAGTGATCGATATCGATCATCATCAGCGCGCCCCTGAAGCCCTCGGCCCGGTCGCTGCTGGCGGCTTCCCGGGTGCGCTGGTCCATCACGGCCAGGAAGTGGCGGCGGTTGGAGAGCTCGGTCAGTGGGTCGCGCTCGCTTTGTGCACGCAGCAGGTGCTGGTTGGCGGTGAGGTGTGCCTGAGCGCGGCGCATGCGCACCAGGGTGACACCCACCAGCGCGATGGACAGCAGCAGCAGCGCGCCGACGGCCAGGCCCACCTTTTGCGCGAGCTGCTGGTTGGCCAGCTGCTGGTCCTTGAGCTGGCCATCTCGCGCCAGCAGATCCAGGTCGCGCTGCTTGGCGGCGCTGTCGTACTTGCGGCCCAGCTCCTCCAGCGCGGCGGCGCGGTTGCGCTCGTTGGCGCGGGCGTTGAGCTCTCGCTCGGCGTGCAGAGCGGCCAGCGCCTCCTTGTGCTGGCCAACCTCAGCCCAGGTGTCGGCCAGCTCACGCAGCTCGCGCGAGCGCGGCACGAATTCACCCGGGTCGGTGCGGAACTCGCTGAACTTGGCCAGCTCCTGGCGCGCCTGCTCGAACTGGCGCAGCTTGATGTAGGCCACGGCCAGGTTGTGGTGCAAGCCGCGCTCATACAAACGGTCGCCGAAGCGCTGCAGCACGGGCAAGGCGCGGTGGGCGAGGGCAAGCGCGTCTTTTAGCAGCCCAAGGTGCATGTAGGCGTCGACAAGGTTGGCGCGAATTTGAGCCGCCAGGTGGGGCGCATCGGCCTGCTCGGCAAGCAGCAGCGCCGCCTCCATCGCGCTGCGCTGAGCCGGCATGTCACGAGCATGGCTCTCGACGGCCCCGACAAAATTGCGCACGCGCGCACCGGCGACCAAGTCACCCGCGGCCTCTGCCTCCGCAGCGCGCAGCTCGACGCGCGCGGCATCCAGCTGGTCCTGAGCCTGCAGCGACACGGCCAGCATGCCCAAGCTGAGTGCGGCCAAGTACTTGTCCTCGCCTGCGCGGGCCAGAGTCAACGCGCGTCGCGCGTAGGACTCCGAAAGGGCGAATGCGCCTTGCGCGAACTGCTCGCGCTGCAGGATGCGCAGGGCTTCCCAGGCACTGCGGAAGTCGCAGCCCAGCTCGCGGACGGCGCGCTTCTCGTCGCCCGCGAGGCAGTGCTTCTCCAGGCCGGACAGTGCGCGCACGGCCAATGCGCCGGCGGGCTTGCCAGCGCGTTCCTGGGCAAGCGCACGCAGCAGCCAGCTGCGGTCAGCGCCGTCTTCGCGGCCCATCAGCTGCACGGCGACGGCGTCAACAGCATCGGCCTGCCCCGCATTCAGCAGCACGCGGCCGCGCGCCAGCAACCAAGCGGCCTCGCGAGGCTGGCCAAGCCCGGCATTGGTGGGCCAGCGCTGCTGCAGCTCGGCCAGCATGGCCTCGGGGGCGTCGAACGCGCGGCGGGTGATGGTGGCCAGCAGGGCGTCTTCGGCCACCGAGTCAGGCGCGGTCACGGTCACGGACATCGCCCCGCGAGGCAAGGCCAACGCCAGGAGCAACAGAAGCGGGAAAAACGCCGTCTTCATGCGCTGGCCGCCCGGTAGTTCAGCTCGCCAGGCTGGGTGGAGCGAAAGGCGCCCGGGCCGCTGAGCACTTGCAGGCCGACGAGGCCTTCGCTCCAGGCGGCCTCGAGCCGGGCAGTGATCTGCGCGGCGGCGACGGCGTCGTGGGCGTCGATGCGCTCGACACCGTAGGCCCTGTTGCGGCCGTGCGATTTGGCGATGTACATAACGGTGTCGACGAGATCGATGGCGCGCTCCCACGACAGCTGCAGCCCGTGAGGGGGCACGGGCAGGCTGACGAAGCCGATGGAAGCAGTGATGGGGATGTCCCGCCCGTCCTGCGGCACGGGGTTGCTGCCGATGATGTCGAGCAAGCGTTGCGCCAGCTGCGGCGCGAACATGCCCTCGCGGCTGCGCGCGACGATGAGGAATTCCTCGCCACCCCAGCGCACGATGAGGTCATCGTCCCGCACGGCCTGGCGCAGCCGGCCAGCGATGTCGATGAGCACAGCGTCGCCTGCGGCGTGGCCGAAGCTGTCATTGATGCGCTTGAAGTGGTCGATGTCGATCAAAAAGACGCTGGCAGCCAAGCCCTCGCCGCTGGAACGGCCGTTGATCACCGACTGAAAGTGGCGCCGGTTGGCCAGGCCCGTGAGCGGGTCGGTTTCGCTCTGGCGCTTGAGCGACGCGTTGCTGTGGGCCAGGGCCTCGTTGGTACGGCGCGCGCGGCGAAATGCCTGGTACAGCAGGCCCAGCGACACCACCACGCAGCCGCCCAGCGCCGCCCACAGCATCAGCGCCAGATTGCGCTGGTTAACCTGCTCGGCCTTGAGCGCGTTGTCGCGGTTGAGCAGCTCGATATCGCGGGCTCGCTGCTCGGCGTCCTGGCGCTCCTGAGCTTCGAGCAGCAGCTTGCGGGTTTCGTCGCGCAGCACACGCTCGCTCAGCAGGCGGTGCTCGCGGTAGGCATCCAGGGCGCCGGACAGGTCGCCGGCCTTCTCAAGATAACCCGCAAGCTCCTGCCACCCCACGGCGGCATAAGACAGGGCGCCCTGCCGCACGTCCAACATGATCGCGGCGCGCACGTCGTTGCGGCCTTCGGCCACGCGGCCGAGCAAGATTTTGGCCAGACCGATATTCGCGAGGGCGACGCTTTCTCCCCCGACGTTGCCCGTGGCGCGCGTCAGCGGCAGGGCCTCCTCGGCGAGTTGCAGTGCGCGCTCCGGGTGGCCCAACCGCAGGTGGTAGTCGGCGAAGTTCGCCAGGTTGAGCGCGCGAATGGAGTCGGCCCCAGCCAGCGTTGCCTGCTCCAGCGCGGCGGAGTTGGCCTGCAACACGATGCTCGAATCCGCATCGTCCGAGTACAAGATGCCGCGCAGGGTGTGCACCTGGTTGAGGGTCATCGGGTCCGGATCTTTTTGCGCCTCGATCAGCGCCTGCGCCAGGAACTGCCGGGCACGCGCGGGCGTGTCCGCCCGGTTGCTGGTGCGTGCCAGCTCGTTCAGCGACAGCGCCACTCGCCAAGGCTGGCCGAGTTGTTCGGCCAAGCGCAGCGAGGCGTGGGCATGCGTGAGCGAGGCGTCGAGTTCACCGGAGTCGCCATCCATGCTGGCCAGCTGGCGGTGGTAGCGCCAGCGAAATGTCGGCGCCGCCGCCTGCAGCAGCGCAGCGTCCACCGCCTGCAGCAGTTTTCGGGCACCCAGAAGATCACGGAACTGGCGCAAATCTTCGGCGTTGACCAAGGCGGCCGCGACCACGGCGTTGGCACGCAATGCGCCAACCGGCCACTCGCGCAGTTGCTGGCTGATTTCGCTCACCAGCGGACGGTTGCGCGCATGGGCGGCCAGCAGACCGCGCAGCGCAAGTACGTCCAGTTGCGCCGCGCTGCCCGCCGGCGTGCTCGCAGAGCGCGCGCGCAGTTCCAGTTCGTACTGCTGTGGCCGCGCCCGAAGCGCTCGCTCGATGCGGTCGAGGTCGGCGGCCAAAACGGCGTCTGCCGGAGCAGGCGCCGCCCCGTGAGCAGCCGACCCGCCGGCATCGCCGCCAGGCGAACAGGCGCCCAACAGCGTGAGCACCAAGAGGGCCACGGCAAGCGTGCATCTGGACATCAGAAATAGGGCCATGGAAACGGCAGATGCGGGCACGGGCTGAAGGCTCCGTGCCCGAACGCCTGCACCCGCGCATACCAGGCCGACAGCTCGGCGTAGCGCGCAAGCTGCGCCGAAATCGGTGGCGCGCGGTGCATGAACCAGACCGACTGCGCTGCCGAAAAGTCGGCGATGCACGCGGCCGCGCCCAGCAAGAACGGCCGCTGGTCGGCGAGCATGTTGTCGAGCCACGCGAGATA
Source organism: Rhizobacter sp. (assembly GCA_043753755.1). Classification (GTDB taxonomy): domain Bacteria; phylum Pseudomonadota; class Gammaproteobacteria; order Burkholderiales; family Burkholderiaceae_C; genus LMDS01. The sequence goes on along the minus strand of JAYUWC010000338.1, from coordinate 26,045 downwards.
GGTGTGCAGCGCAGCGCCGCCATCGGCGATCGTCGGCCGGCGAAAGTTCGGGTTCAATCCGAGCACCCAGCGCACTTTTTCAGAGAACGGCGACACGGGGTAGTGGTGCAGCATCAGCTCGGGCATGAGGTCACCTCTTGCATCGCAACGCGGGGCATCGAAAACTCACACCAACTTGACGATCTGCTTGCCGAAGTTGCGGCCCTTGAGCAGACCGAGAAACGCCTCCGGCGCCGCTGCCAGGCCCTGCGCCACGCTTTCGCGGTACTTCAGCTTGCCACTTGCCGCCATGGCCCCGAGTTCTTTGAGCGCCTCGGGCCAGAGTTGCATGTGTTCGCTGACGATGAAGCCCTCGATCGTCAGGCGATTGGTCAGGATCAGCTGCGGTTGCTTCATTGGGATCGGCTCGCCGTCGTAGCCGCTGATCATTCCGCAGAGCGCAATGCGGCCGAAGGCATTCATGCAGGCCAGCACGGCATCGAACACCTCCCCGCCCACATTTTCGAAGTGGCCGTCGATGCCGTCGGGCGTGGCTTCTTTCAGTGCCTCGTACAGGGCTTTCGGGTCTTTGTGCGCCTTGTAATCGACGCAGGCATCGAAGCCGAGTTGTTCGACGACGTAGGCGCATTTCTCGGCACCGCCGGCGATGCCGACCGCGCGGCAGCCGTGCACCTTGGCCAGTTGCCCCACCACGCTGCCGACCGCACCGCTGGCCGCGCTGACGACGATGGTCTTGCCGGCGCTCGGCTTGCAAATCTGCGTGAGGCCGTACCAGGCCGTGACGCCTGGCATGCCGACCGCACCGAGATAAGCCGAGAGCGGCACGTGGGCGGTATCGACCTTGCGCAGCATGCCCGGCGTTGCCGCATCGACCACGCTGAATTGTTGCCATCCGCCGAAGCCGACGACCTTGTCGCCGACCGCGTAGCCTGCGTTCTTCGAGGCGACTACCTCACCGACCGTGCCGCCTTGCATCACGGCATCGAGCGCTTGCGGCGCGGCATAGCTTTTGGCGTCGTTCATGCGTCCGCGCATGTACGGGTCGAGACTCAAATAGTGGTGGCGCACCAGCACCTGGCCGTCGACGAGTTCGGGGACGCTCACCTCGACGAGCTTGAAGTTTTCTGCAAGCGCCTCGCCGCTGGGGCGCGAGACAAGGTGGATCTGTTGGTTGGTGGTCATGGGGTTTTCCCCTCAATTCGATCGGTTGTAAGTTGTGACCGCAATGCGAGCATGTTGCCGACCCGTGCCGGTGACCTCAAGCCGCACCGAGCACGACGCTCACGCCACCGTCGACGGCCACCCACTGCCCGGTGATGTGCTTGCCGGCCCGGCTGGCGAACAGCAGCGCGAGGCCTTTCAAATCGTCGTCATCACCCAGCCGGCCGAGCGGTGAGTTTGCTGCCATCTTCTCTTCACCGACCGCATGGATCAAACCGGCTGCCAACTTGGTCATGAAAAATCCCGGGCAGATCGCGTTGACGGTGATGTTGTACTTGCCCCATTCGGCGGCCAGCGTGTGAGTGAAGCCGATTACCGCCGTCTTCGAGGTGTTGTAGGCCAATGTTTGCATCTCGGGTGGGTTGCCACCCAGGCCGGCGATCGACGCGATGTTGATGATGCGGCCGCGCTTGTTCGGGATCATCGCGATGCGCGCCACCTGCTGCGCAAGGATGAAGTAGCCGCGCACGTTGAGGTTCATGACCTTGTCCCAGGCGGGCACCGGGTGGTCTTCGGCCGGTGAGCCCCAACTCGCCCCGGCGTTGTTGACCAGGATGTCGATCTGGCCCATGCGCTCCATCGTCTCGTCAGCGAGGCGGCGCAGGTCTTCTTCTTTGGCGCAGTCGGCTGCGATCCAGCGGGCATCGATGCCTGCTGACTGCAACGCGCTAGCGGCCTGCTCCAGGTCTTCGGCCTTGCGCGAACTCAACATGATTTTTGCGCCGGCTTCACCCAGCGCTTGCGCCATCTGCAGACCGAGGCCGCGCGAGCCGCCGGTGATCAAAGCGGTCTGCCCTGTCAGATCGAACAACTGTTGAACAGAAGTGCTCATGGGTCGGTTTCCGGGTTGTCTTTCATTCGCGAGCGAGCCCATATCAGCAAGGCACCGGCAAAAATCAACATGGCGCCGAATGCCGCAATGCCGCAATGCCGCAGCCCAGCATGGGGTCGCTGCGCCGCATCGCGAGGCCGAGAGCGAGGGAAAACATGCCGCCGTAAATCAGGATCCAGATCCATTTCTGGAGACGTTGCGCCGCACCCATCAGAACCAGGCCTCTTGCATGGTGCGGCAGGTGGCATCGCGGGTTTCGACCACTTTCAACCAGGCGCCGATCTTCGGCAACTCGTAGTGAAAGAAGAAGGCGCAGGCTTTGAGCAGGCCGGGGCGCAGCGGCTCGTCGTCGCTTGCGCCGAACCGGGCCTGCGCGCACAGCGCCACGTCGAGCCAGATCCATGCAAGTACTGTGTGGCCGAAAGCCTGTAGATAAGGCGTCGCGTTGGCAAGAGCCTCTGCCGGCTCACCCGTCGACCAGGCGTCGCGCGTGGCGGCGACCAAATGGGTGACCGCCGCCGTCAATGCGCTCGCATGCACGGCGAGCGCCGAGACACCGCGCGCGCGAAGGGTCGTCGCCTCGATCTTGCGCACCAGCAGCGCAAGACCCGCGCCCTCTTGCATCACGACCTTGCGGCCGAGCAGGTCGAGCGCCTGAATGCCGTGCGTGCCCTCGTGAATCATGTTGAGCCGGTTGTCGCGCCAATATTGCTCGACCGGAAAATCGTGGGTGTAGCCATAGCCGCCCAACACCTGGATCGCCAGACTGTTGGCCTCGAGGCACCACTCGCTCGGCCAGCTCTTCGCGATCGGCGTCAGCATCTCGAGCAGCAACGCAGCCTCGGCGCTCGCCTCGGCCGCACCGGTGTGTTGCTCGTCGACCAGCCGCGCGCAGTAAAGCTCGAGTGCTATCGCGCCTTCGCAGTAGCTCTTCTGGGCCAGCAGCATTCGCTTCACGTCGGCATGCTGAATGATGGGCACCTGCGGCTTCGAGGCGTCTTTGCCGCCGACGCCAGTGGGCCGTCCCTGCGGTCGGGTTTTGGCGTAGTCGAGCGAGGCTTCGAAGCCGGCGTAGCCCAGCATCGCCGCACCCAGGCCGACCGCGATGCGCGCCTCGTTCATCATGTGGAACATGCAGCGCAAGCCCTCGTGCGGTTGGCCGACGAGGAAGCCGATGGCCCCCGCGCCCGAGCCGTCGAGGCCGCCTCCAGCGACATTACCGCGCACCGGAAACCTGCCCTCGCCGAAGTTGAGCAGCGTGTTCGGAATGCCGCGGTAGCCGAGCTTGTGGTTCAGCCCGGCGAGTGCGATGTCGTTGCGCTCACCCGTGAGTTCGCCGTCCACACCCACGAGCTTCTTCGGCACGATGAACAGCGAGATGCCCTTGGTGCCGGCAATCAGCTTGCCGTCGGGGCCGGGGATCTTGGCGAGCACCAGATGAATGATGTTTTCGCTCAGCTCATGGTCGCCGTTGCTGATCCACATCTTGTTGCCGCGAAGACGATAGCGCGGGCCGAGCGGGTCGCGCTCGGAGCCATCGCCGTCGGGCGTGGCCCGCGTAATCACATCGGAAAGGCTGGAGCCAGCCTGCGGCTCACTCAGACACATCGTTCCGGAAAATCGCCCAGAAAACTCCTGCCGCGCGAACACGGCTTGCTGCAACGGCGTGCCGTGCGCCATCAACAGATTCGCGTTGCCGCTGGTCAGCATGCCGCCACCACCGATGCCGATGCCGGCCTTCGAGAAGAAGCTGTTGGCCGCCATCTCGACCACGCACGGCAGCTGCATGCCGCCGATTTCATAGTCTTGTGCCGCGGCCAGCATGCCCGAGTCGGCATAGGCCTTGGCTGCGGCGTGACTGGCCGCCGGCAGATGCACCTTGTCGCCGTCGAACCAAGGCTCTTCGGTATCGGCCTGGCGATTGAACGGCGCGTACTTTTCGCGGGCGATCTTTTCGCAGGTGTCCATCACCGAGCCGAAGGTCTCGCGCGAGTGGTCGGCAAAGCGCTCGCGGGTTTGCAGCGAGTCGACCGCCAGCCAGTCGTACAGCAAAAAGTCGAGGGTCTGGCGGTAGCCCATGGCGGTCAGAGCACCTCGAACACGCCCGCCGCGCCCATGCCGCCGCCGATGCACATCGTGACCAGCACCCGCTTAGCACCGCGGCGCTTGCCTTCGATCAACGCATGGCCGGTCAGCCGCTGACCCGAAACGCCGTAGGGGTGGCCGACCGCGATCGCACCGCCGTTGACGTTGAGCTTTTCCATCGGAATGCCCAAGGTGTCGGCGCAGTACAGCACCTGCACAGCGAAGGCTTCGTTCAGCTCCCAGAGGTCGATGTCGGCAACGGTGAGGCCCAATTTTTTCAGCACCTTGGGCACGGCGAACACCGGGCCGATGCCCATCTCATCGGGCTCACAGCCGGCGACCGCAAAGCCGAGAAAGCGGCCGAGCGGCTTCAAATTGCGCTTCGATGCGAGCGTTTCGCTCATCAGCACGCAGGCACCGGCACCATCGCTGAACTGGCTCGCGTTGCCGGCCGAGATCACGCCGCCCGCGATCGCCGGCTTGATGCCCATGATGGCTTCGTAGGTGGTGCCGGGGCGGATGCCTTCGTCGGCCTTGATCGTGACCTCTTTCGTGCGCAGCCCGAGCTGTGCATCGGCCACGCCGGCCATCACGGTGCAGGCGACCATCTCGTCATTGAACTTGCCGGCCTCTTGTGCCGCGGTGGCGCGCTGCTGGCTTTGGGCGCCGTAGCGGTCCATGCGCTCGCGGTCGATCTTGTAGCGCTTGGCGACCTGCTCGGCTGTCTGCAGCATGTTCCAGTAGATCTCGGGCTTGTGCTCGACCAGGAACGGGTCGGCGCCCATGTGCCGGTTGGCCTCGTTTTGCACGCACGAGATGCTCTCGACCCCACCGGCCACCAGCACATCGCACTCGCCCGCGATGATGCGCTGCGCGGCAGTCGCAATGGTCTGCAGGCCGCTCGAGCAGAAGCGGTTGATCGTCATGCCGCTGGTGGTCACCGGCAGGCCGGCGCGCAACGCGATCTGGCGCGCGATGTTGCCGCCGGTGGCGCCCTCGGGTGTGGCGCAACCCATCACCACGTCGTCGACCTCGGCGGCCTCGATGCCCGCACGTTCGACTGCGGCCCTCACGGCAAAGCCGCCTAGCGTGGCGCCGTGGGTCATGTTGAACGCGCCTTTCCAGCTCTTGGCCAGAGGGGTGCGGGCGGTAGAAACGATCACAGCGCTGGTCATGGGTGTGCTCCTGTCGGGTCAATTCGGGTCAATTGGAGACGGCAGCATCTGCGGGCATCGCGGTCGCTGTTTTGTAGATGCTGTTTTTCGGCTGCGCGAACACGCGCTTCACCATCGGCTCGAACTCGCTCATCGGCAGCGTCTCGGCCGCAGCATCGAAGGCCGGGTTGTCGAAGAGCTCGCAGAACTCAGCGGTGCGGTCGAAGTGCACGTGGCCCTCGAATTGGTCGCGAAGATGACGGTCGAGGCCGATGTGGTGAAAGAAGTAGTAACCCTGGAAGATGCCGTGGGTCTGCACCATCCACAGATTGGCGTCGCTGACAAAAGGCTTCAGGATCGCCGCGGCGATATCGAAGTGGTTGAAGGTGCCGAGCGTGTCGCCGATGTCGTGGAACAGCGCGCAGACCACGTACTCCTCGTCGCGGCCGGCCCTCAGCGCGCGCGTGGCGGTCTGCAGCGAATGCGTGTAGCGGTCGACGGGGAAGCCGCCGTAGTCGCCCTCAAGCACCTTGAGGTGAACCATCAAGCGGTCTGGCAACTGGGGCGCAAACGGCATGAATTCGCCGCCGATCTTTTGCCAATCGGCCCGGGAGCTGTCTTCCATTCGGGTGAAGGTGGCTCGATCGGTCATGGGCTGTCTCCTCGAGTTGCCGCGGCGCTGCTGCGGGCGACGGGCACGTCGGTGCCCGATCAGCTGAACGACTTACCTTCGGCCGCCAACTTCACCAATAACGGCGCCGGGTGCCAGAAGGCGCCGTCGTCGAGCGGGTTGGCGGCAAAGCGTTTCATGGCGGCGACCACGTTGAACAGCCCGACCTGATCGGCGTAGTTCATCGGCCCGCCGCGGTGCAACGGGAAGCCATAGCCGGTGAGGTAGACCATGTCGATGTCCGAAGCCCGCAGCGCGATCCCCTCTTCGACGATCCTGGCGCCTTCGTTGACGAGCGCATAGACCAGCCGGCCGACGATCTCGTCGTCGGCGATCTTGCGCGGCGCGATGCCGAGGTTGTTGCGGTGCGTCTCGATCATGTCGGTGACGACCTGGCTCGGGATCGCATCACGCTTGCCGGGCAGGTAGTCGTACCAGCCGGCGCCGGTTTTCTGGCCGAAGCGACCCATCTCGCAAAGCAGGTCGGCGGTCTTCGAGTAGCGCACGCCCGGCTTCTCGAGGTAGCGCCGCTTGCGGATATACCAGCCGACATCGTTGCCCGCCAGATCGCCCATGCGGAACGGGCCCATCGCCATGCCGAACTTTTCCATCGCGCGGTCGACCTGCGCCGGCGTGCAACCCTCTTCGAGCAAAAAGCCCGCTTGCCGCGAGTACTGCTCGATCATGCGGTTGCCGATGAAGCCGTCGCACACGCCTGAGACCACGCAGGTTTTCTTGATCTTTTTGCCGAGCGCCATCACGGTTGCGAGCACGTCTTTCGCGGTCGCCTTGCCACGCACCACCTCGAGCAGCTTCATCACGTTGGCGGGGCTGAAGAAATGCGTGCCGATCACGTCTTGCGGGCGCTTGGTAAAGGCGGCGATCTGGTCGACATCGAGCGTCGAGGTGTTGCTCGCCAAAATCGCACCCGGCTTCATCACTTCATCGAGCGTCTTGAACACGGCCTCTTTGACGCCCATGTCTTCGAACACGGCCTCTATCACCATGTCGGCGTCTTCGAGGTCGGCGTAGTTCAGCGTGGTGGTCAGCAAGGCCATGCGCGCGTCGAGCTTGTCCTGCTTGAGCTTGCCCTTCTTGACCTGCGCGTCGTAGTTCTTGCGAATAATGCCAACGCCTTTATCGAGCGCTTCTTGGCGCGTTTCGAGCATGACCACCGGGATGCCGGCGTTCAGAAAATTCATCGCGATACCGCCACCCATCGTGCCGGCGCCGATGACGGCGAGCTTCTTGATCTCACGCACCGTTGTGTCGGCGGGCACGTCGGGAATCTTGGTGGTCGCCCGTTCGGCAACGAAGGCATGGCGCAGCGCGCGGCTTTCAGGCGTGAACATGAGCGCGGTAAAAATTTCGCGCTCGAGCTTCATGCCGTCGTCGAACTTCAGGCGCAACGAGCTCGCCACCGCTTCCACACACTTCAGAGGCGCCGGAAAGTTCTTGGACATGCCGCCGACCATGTTCTTGACGAACTGCACGTAGGCATCGGCATTCGGGTGCGTCACCTCGAGGTCGCGCACCAGCGGCAGCGAACGCCCACCCTGCGCGTGCACCTCGGCCACGTTTGCGGCGAAGGCGAGCGCGCCGGCAAGAAGGTCGCCATCGATCATCCGGTCGAAGAGTTGTTGGCCGGGCACTGTGGCAAGCATCTCGCTCTTGACCGGCTCGCCGCTGGCGATCATGTTCATCGCGTTCTCGAGACCGATCGCGCGCGGCAGCCGCTGCGTGCCGCCAGCGCCCGGGATCAAGCCGATCTTGACCTCGGGCAGTGCGACCTGCGTGCCCGACGCGGCAACGCGGTAGTGGCAACCGAGCGCCAGCTCGAGGCCGCCGCCCATGCAGACGCCGTGCACGGCGGCAACGATCGGCTTGCTGCACGCCTCGAGCGCGAGGATCACGCTCAGCAGGTTGGGCTCGGCGAGCGCTTTCGGCGAGCCGAACTCTTTGATGTCGGCCCCGCCCGAAAACGTCTTGCCGGCGCCGGTGATGACGATCGCCTTCACATCCGGGTCGGCCTGCGCACGTTCGATGCCGCTGGTAATGCCCGACCGCGTTGCATGGCCGAGGCCATTGACGGGAGGGTTGTCGATCGTGATCACGGCGACATCGCCGCGAATTTCATAGTTGGCGCTCATGCTCGTGTACCCCGATGAATTTCGCAAAAAAGTACGATCGTTCGATTCTAGGCCGGCGAGAAATAGAGTCGCTGTCTCAGCCGAGACATTGCGACTGACCGCTGTCGATCGACAGGCGCTTGGCAAGCTCGCTCAAATTGAGGCCCGCGCGTTTCGCCGTTTTGCGCACCACGTCTTTCGCAGCGCGTGGCGATCGAAACAGGCGCATGTCGAGTCCGAGGTGCGTCGCGCGAAAACGGTCGGACAGCGGGAAACTGTTCAAGGGGTGCGACATCACTCCGAGCGCCTGAGTGAGTGACTCGGCAAGATCTTCCATGCCCAGCAACCGAGCCAGCAATGCGCCGACCTCGGTTTCAGTCTCGATCAAGCCGCAATCGAAACCGCGACGCGAGAAGTCGTGGTCGCTTGCCGCCAAATACGCGGCACGTGCCCGGTCCGCGTCGTGGCCCAGAACGGCGAGCACGATCTCATGCAGGTCGACCTGGATTTGTTTGTAGGAATGGGCTGCTTCGCCGCCCCTGCTGACCAACTCGCGAGCCTTCGCCAACCAACCAGAAGCGACTGGAAGGTCTCCCGAGCGCCAGGCAAATTCGACCAAACAAGCACATGACGAAAAAGCGAGAAAGTCGCTTCCGGCGACCGATGCCAGTTGGTATGCATCCACCATGCATGCGACGCCCTCCGCAGTCCGGCCGAGTTGGAACGACGCAATGGATCTGCACTCGAACGCCCGATGCACTGAGCGTATCGATCCACTTTCCTGGCCGGCAATTCGCATGTCCTCGGCGATCAGGAGACGCGCCTCGGAGCTCAACGCCGTGGCGTAGTCGAAGGCCCCTTGCAACAGGATCGCCCAAACGCGAGACCCTGACAGTTTTGCCCGCAACGCGTCGTAAGACGACCAATCCGGACCGGATGGCACATCGATGCCTTTCAGATTTCCGAGCACCAACTGACGCGCGCAAACGGTCCAGTAGCCCTCTGTTCCAGACGGCGTCGCCGTTCGGCCAGCGAGAAAGAACCGCTCGGCTTCATCGGTGCGGTCCAGCCGGGACAGAACGAGGGCGTGAGTGCTTCGGCCCCAAGTCGTGGCGTCGGTGTCTTCGACTCGATCCAAGAGCGGGAGCACCGACTCCGTTCGCAAAAGCGCCTCGTCATATCGAAATTGATGGAGCCTGATGCCCGCCGCATGCACCGCGAACTCAAGCTCATGCCTCGCGTCACCGAGCCGCTGTACGACGCGAACCCCCTGTTCGAGCCACTCGATGGCGGATTCGCTCGCCGACCGGAGCGACCAGAAATGCGCCAGCGGCCTGAGCATTCGGACAAACATTCGTTCGTCAGACACTGCGGCTGGGCCGAGCAACGGCAGGACTTCATCTTCGAGGTGACGCACCGAATTCATCCATGCCGTGTAGCCGGGCGACTCGACGCTGCACGTCAATCGCTCCAACCCGTCGACCACCTGCGCAACGCGCGCGCGCTGGATTGCCGGCCAAACACCCTCTTCGGCTGCCCGCCGGCGCGCGTAGGCACGCGGCAGATGCAGCATGCGCAGGCCCTCGAGCTCGTCCGCACGAACCAACAAACCGGCGGACTCGAGTTCGCGCAGAGCGGCCTCGCAACTGGCGTTCGGCGGCAAGCCGACCGCCGCGGCAACCGCCTGAAACGATTCGAGCGTGAACCGACCATTGGAGACGGACGCCGCCAGAAGCGAGCGCAAGGCCGTCGAGCCGAGCCGAGCGATGCTCATCGCGATGGCCGCGTCGGTCGACCGATGACGCGGCGCCGGTTCGGCGTCTGCCATCTGCCCTGTCGCGATCAGCGCTGCGCCTTGATCGATGCGTTGCAGGATTTCGCCGGGTGTCATCGTGGCCGTGCAGGCGGCCGCCAGTTCGATCGCCAACGGCATGCCGTCCAGCCGACCGACCAACCGCAAGATCACCTCCCATTCGGCATCGGAGGGCGGTATGGCGTCGACGCTGGGGCGACGCATCTGGAACAGCATCGCCGCCACCGATTCGCGGGCACGTGCCGACGACGCGGCGGGCCCGGCGGTTTCTAGCGGTGGCACGACGAGGCGCTGGCATGCTGCACTTTCGATCGGTGTGAGGTAATCCACACGACACGCGTCGTCATCACCGGCGAGGCGAGTTCGATCAGTTCTCGCCAGTCGAGTGCCGCATCCAGATCGTCGATGACAAGGAGGGCGTCTCGCGAACGCATGAAGTGCTTCAAGCGTTCGGCGGCGCCGAGCCCGCCATGGTCTTCGAGCCGCGCCAAGCGAGCAGTGGCCACGATCGCCGACTCATCGGCCGCCGCGTCGCCGAGCGACACGAAGCGCACCCCGTCGGCGCGCGACGGGCCGGCCCGCCGCGACACCTCGCGCATCAGCGATGTCTTGCCTACACCACTCAGCCCGACCAGGTTCCAGACACCAGGGCCGGCGTTCAGAGCGTCGACCAATTGTTTGACCAACGCCTCCCGACCCAGCAGCGGGCCACTGGGCCCTCGCTCGGCAACGCCCGGTGCCGGCGATTGACCGAGCAGACCCACGGCCTCACTGGCGATGGCGCTCAGGCGTGCCGAAGGCCGAAGTCCGAGCTGCTCGACAAGCGCCTTGCTGGCAGCCTCGAACGCGCGCAAAACCGCGTGGGGCCGACCGGCGTCGAGATCGAGCTGCATCAGCTGGGCGCAAGCCCATTCATCGGTCGCGTTCAACCGCAGAACGTGCTTCAACAAGCGCCGCCGCAGCGGCGTATCGGCATTTCGCTCCTGTCGCACGGCTGCTTCGTGAAGCAGGCGCGCGTAGCTCGCTTGCACTTGCGCTCGGAGCGTTGTACCGAGACCGCCGGCATCCACATCGGGCGCCCAGTCGCCCGAGAACTCATCGATAAAATCGAGCAGGGCGCCGTCCGCCAATAAAGCCGGCGGGCCGTCGGCCGCGGCGATCAGCTCTCTGGCGTCGCAATGAACTCGCGGGTCGAGCTTTACGCGTCCGGCGCTGATCACCAGCCACTTGTCGGGCCACGCCAGATCGCTCAAAGACTGCCTGGCCAGATGCATCGTGTGATACAGCCGGTTGCGCGCCGCTTGCTCGCTTTGGCGCGGCCAAAGCACCTCGACCAATTCGTCTCGCTGCACGCCTTCATGCGACGAGCCGACAATCGCAAGCAGCGCGCGGACATGTGCTCGCTTTTCGCCGGCCCCATCCGCCAGCCCGCGGGGGCCCGCAATGCCGAATCCACCGAGCACGCTCAAACGAATCGGGTTGGCAAGCACGGTCAATGGTGCGGGTGGCGCGAGTTTCACTGTGGAGTGTTCACTGCGGGCGATGGTCGGTTACGTCCTACACCTCCAGCCACTCTCTGCGAATGTAGCTGTCGCCGCGCAGTGCGGCGGGTGTTCCTTCGAAGACGATGCTGCCGTGTCCCATCACATAGCAGCGCTCTGAAATCTCGAGCGCGATGGTCAACTTTTGCTCGACTAGCAGCACCGACACGCCGCGCTCTTTCAGCGTCTTCAAATAGCCCGCGACTTGCTCGACGATCTTGGGTGCGAGGCCTTCGGTCGGCTCGTCGATCATGATGAGGTCGGGGTCCCCCATCAGCGTTCGGCACAGGGTCAGCATTTGCTGCTCGCCGCCCGAAAGTACGCCGGCTTCGGTGTGCTGGCGCTCCTGTAGCCGCGGGAACATCTCGTACATGTCGGCAAACGACCAGCGCGGTTTTTTACCGGGCGTTTGCGCAGCGCGTTTTTCGCCGAGCATCAGGTTCTGTTCGACCGTGAGCTTGGGAAAGATGTCGCGGTTCTCGGGCACGTAGCCGATGCCGCGGTAGGCGATCTCGAACGCCGGCTGGCCGAGGATCTCGGCGCCCCTGAACTTGACCGAACCCTCGCCTCGCACCAAGCCCATGATGGTCTTGATGGTGGTCGAGCGGCCCGAGCCGTTGCGCCCGAGCAGGCTGACGATCTCGCCCTCGCCGACCCGCATGTCGACGCCGTGGAGGATGTGGCTCTTGCCGTAGTAGGCGTGGAGCTGATCGAGCAACAGCATGGTCAGTGTCCCGCCCCAACAGATTGCGCATCGGCGAGCACTGAGCCGAGGTAGGCCTCCTGCACCTTCGGATTGGCACGCACCGCCTCGGGCAGATCGAATGCGATCAGCTCGCCGTAGACCAGCACCGCGATCTTGTCGGCCAGACCGAACACCACGCCCATGTCGTGCTCGACCGTCAGCAGCGTCTTGCCGACCGTGACCTCACGGATCAACTCGATGAAGCGGCTGGTCTCGCTCTTGCTCATTCCGGCGGTGGGCTCGTCGAGCAGCACCACGCTGGCACCACCGGCGATCGTGATGCCGATCTCGAGCGCGCGTTGCTCGGCGTAGGTGAGGTTCATCGCCAGCGTGTCGCGCTTGCGGTCGAGCTTGATCATCGAGACCAACTGCTCGGCGCGCTCGTTTGCATCGGTCAGGCCGGCGAGAAATTTCCAGAACGAGTATTTGTAGCCGAGCGACCAGAGCACGCCGCAGCGCAAGTTCTCGAACACCGACAGCCGACCGAAGATGTTGGTGATCTGAAAGCTGCGCGCCAACCCCTTGCGCGCGATCTCAAACGGCTTGAGGCCCTCGATGCGCTCGCCGTTCAGCAAAATCTCGCCGCTCGAAGGTCCGAAACGCCCACTGATCAAATTGAAAAGCGTCGACGTGCCGGCGCCGTTGGGCCCGATGATCGCGACCCGCTCGCCAGGCGCCACGCCCAAGTCGACGCCCCGGATGATTTCGGTCTTGCCGAAGGCTTTGCGCAGCGCTTTTAGCTCGATCGCCGGCACGCCGCTCACGCTGACTCTCCCGCGCATACCGCGCCTTCGATCTCACCTTGCACATCGCTCCAGCGCCTCGCAAACCGCCGCCGCGTGAACTCGAACAGCGCCATGCCGACAGCAGCGATAGCCGCAGCGCCTGTCCAACTCGCCGCCGATTTCACGTTCAGCTCGATTCCGAGAAAATGCATCGACGGCCCGAGAGCTTCGTTGAGTTGGGCGTGGTAGACCATTTCGATCATCGCGGCGAGGCCGAAGAACATCACCGCGCCGGACGCGGCCAGCACCAGATACCAGCCGAGCACGCGACCCAGTTTGCCGAACCTGAAGAGACGCAGGTTCATCATGATGAGGCTGGCAATACCGCCGGGTGCAAACATCACCATCAGTAAAAAGACCAGGCCCATGTAGAGCAACCACGCCTTGGTGATCTCTGAGAGCATGACGAACGCGATCACCATCAGCATGCCGCCGATGATCGGCCCGAAGAAGAAGGTCGCGCCGCCGAGAAACGTGAACAGCAGGTAGGCACCTGATCGCGCCGCGCCCACCACCTCGGCTGTGGCGATTTCGAAGTTCAGGGCATACATGCCGCCTGCCACGCCGGCAAAGAAGCCTGCGATCACGAATGAAAAATAGCGTACGCGCTGGGTGTTGTACCCAATGAATTCGACCCGCTCGGGGTTGTCGCGCACCGCATTGAGCATGCGGCCGAGCGGCGTACGCGTGAAGGCGTACATGCCGGCCGTGCAGATCAACGTGTAGATCGCGATCAGGTAGTAGACCTGGATCTGCGGCCCGAAGCCGACGCCCCACACCGGCTTGCCGACAACCCGATTCGCCGCCACGCCGGCTTCCCCGCCGAAGAATTCGGGAATCATCAACGACGCCGCGAACACCAACTCGCCGATGCCCAGCGTGATCATCGCGAACGTCGTGCCTGCCTTTTTCGTCGTGACGTAGCCGAACAGAACCGCAAAGAACAGACCCGCCACACCGCCGACCAGCGGCAGCAACGAGACAGGCACCGGCAGGCTGTCGGCGGCAATCGCCTTGAGCGCGTGGATTGCGACGAACGAACCCAGCCCCGAATAGACCGCATGACCGAAGCTCAGCATGCCGCCCTGCCCCAGCAGCATGTTGTACGAGAGGCACGCCACGATCGCGATGCCCATCTGCGAGAGCATCGTGATCGCGAGGCTGCTGGTAAAAACCAGCGGCGCCAGGGTCATCAACAGGGCCGCGCAGCCCCAGACGATCAGGTCACGGAGGCCGAGTGCGCCGTAGCGGGTGGGGGAGGTGGTCATGCCTTCATCCCTCCCGCGTGCCCATCAGACCCTTGGGCCTGAAGATCAGGATCAACACCAAAAACAGGTAAGGCAATATCGGCGCGACCTGCGCGAGTGTGAGTTTCAACAGCGACACATCGGCGGCCCGCGGCCCTAGCGTGAGACCGACCGCGCGCAAGGCCGACAACACGGAGTAGTCGAGCGCAACTGCAAAAGTCTGCAAGACACCGATCAGGATCGACGCGACGAAAGCGCCGGCGAGCGAACCCATACCGCCGACCACCACGACCACGAAGATCACCGATCCGACCGTGGCTGCCATCGAGGGTTCGGTCACGAAGGTGCTGCCGCCGATGACGCCGGCCAGACCGGCAAGGCCCGCGCCGGCACCGAACACGAGCATGAACACCCGCGGCACGTTGTGGCCCAGTGACTCAACCATCTCGGGGTGGGTGAGCGCACTCTGAATCACCAAACCGACGCGGGTGCGAGTCAACATCAGCCACAGCGCCACCAGCATCACCAGTGCAATCAGCATCATGAAACCGCGGGTGGCCGGGAACGGCGAGCAGACGACGCGCACCGCTGCATCGGCGGCGACACAAGCCGCGGCAGGCACGGCACCCCAAGCGAATTGCAAGCCGTCGACCGACGAATTGACCAAAGTGAACATCGGCCCGCGCAACGCCTCGGGCGGCGAAAAATCGACCGCCGTGCGGCCCCAGATCAGCTGCACCAACTCGAGCATCACGTAGGACAGGCCGAAGGTAATCAGCAGCTCGGGCACGTGGCCGAATTTGTGGACGCGGCGAAGACAGTACTTCTCGAACGCCGCACCGAGCGCCGCCACCACCAGCGGCGCGATAAACAAACCGGGCCAGAAGCCGACCACGCGCGTGATCGTGTACGCCACGTAGGCACCGACCATGTAGAAGCTCGCGTGCGCAAAGTTGAGCACGCCCATCATGCTGAAGATCAGCGTCAGCCCCGAACTCAGCATGAACAGCAACAGCCCGTAGCTCAGGCCGTTGAGCATCGAAATCGTGAAGAACTCCATCGTGTCGCGCGTCCTGCGAGTGCCGTCGTGGCCAAGCGAATCAGATCGGCATCATCACCGATCGCATCGGTACCGTTCGAGACAGACGGAAGGGGCCCGGCGGGTCGCATCCGCCGGGGCGCAAGGTAAAGCCAGCAGGACCGCAGCGATCAGCTTGCCGTGGGCCGCGTCATCTGGCAGCTTGTCGGCGTGCTCGACACATACGGCTCGTAGGTTGCAACAGGCGCCAACGTCATGCCGGTGTTCTCGGCGGAGTACGGGTACTTGACGTCGGCTTTTTGCCAGACCGTGATGTAGAGAGTTTGCTGGAGCTGGTGATCGGTCTTGCGCATCTCGACCTCACCACCGAACGCGCTCTTGAGCTTCATGCCCTCCATCGCGAACGCGACCTTGACCGGGTCGGTCGACTTGGCTTTGGCCATCGCGTTGCCGAGAAACTCGAACTGCCGAACGATGGAGCCGGTGTAGAGGTCGTCGCCGAACTTCGCCTTGAAGCTCTTCATGTATTCCTCCATCGCGCCACCCATGTTGTAGTGGGCGTAAGAGACCTGGTACACCTTGCCGGCGCCAGTCTGGCCCAGCGCGGTCGGCGTGCCGGTGACTCCGGTGTAGTAGGTGAAAAACTTGCCGGTGTAGCCACCTTCGTTGGCGGCCTTCACGAGCAGCGCAAGGTCGGAGCCCCAGTTGCCAGTGATGACCGAGTCGGCGCCCGCAGCCTTGATTTTTGCGATGTAGGGCGCGAAGTCGCGCACCTGTGCGAGCGGGTGCAGGTCTTCGCCGACGATCTCGATGTCGAGGCGCTTGCGCTTCAGGCCTTCTTTGGCGAAGCGCGCGACCTGTTGGCCGTGCGAGTAATTTTGATTCAGCAGGTAGACCTTCTTGACGTCTTTCTGATCTTTGATGAAGGTGGTCATGGCTTCCATCTTCATCGTGGTGTCGGCGTCGAACCTGAAGTGCCAGAAGCTGCATTTGCTGTTGGTCAGATCGGGGTCGACTGCCGCCTCGTTCAGGAACACGATCTCTTTGCCGGGGTTGCGCTCGTTGTGCTTGTTGATCGCGTCGATCAGCGGAATGGCAACCGATGAGCCGTTGCCCTGAATGACGTAGCGAATGCCCTGGTCGATCGCCGACTTCAGCGCGTTCAGGCTTTCGGTCGGGCTCAATTTGTTGTCGACCGGGATGATCTCGAACTTGACGCCGGCTGGGTTGTTGGCGTTGAAGCGTTCAGCCAAAAACTGCTGTGTCTTGACCTGGTTCGTACCGACCGGGCCCATCAGGCCGGTAAGTGGGTCGATCCACATCAGCTTGACGGTCTGGCCGGCGAGCGGCTTGGCCTGCGCCATCGCAAAGCCGCTGGAGACGACCAAGGCTGCACCGACGCTTAAATTGAACACGCGACGCGTCAGCGAACGGCTTGCAAATTTCATGGGGTTTCCTGTTGAAAAAATGGATTGTCTGCAAAGGTAACGGAAGTCAGTTGCGCCGGGTTACAGGGACTACCCCAAAAGCGTGTCGCGCTCAAGACAACCCGAGAAGTCGTACTGGCCTTGCGCACGCTTGCCCTTGCATCGAGCCGCGTCATTCGCGCTCGCTAAACTTGATTCGATGACCACAGCCGACCTTGCAAACCCATTCGACGCATCGCGCTTGCAGTGGCCCAATCGTTTTCATACGCTCGGTACTGAGTTTTTCACCGAGTTGGCGGCTGAGCCACTGCCTGCACCCCACTGGGTCGCCCGCAGCGAGTCCTGCGCCGAGACGCTGGGCTTGCCCGACGGTTGGGCTGAGCAAACCGACCTGCAAGCGCTCGAAGTGTTCAGCGGCAACCGAATCTGGCCAGGCATGCGGCCACTCGCCAGCGTCTACAGTGGGCACCAGTTCGGTGTCTGGGCCGGGCAGCTCGGCGACGGGCGGGCCCTGTGGCTCGGCGAGGTCGAGGCCGCGGGCGGCTCGCTCGAGTTGCAGTTGAAGGGCGCGGGCCGCACACCCTATTCGCGCATGGGCGATGGCCGTGCGGTGCTGAGGTCTTCGATTCGGGAGTTTCTGGCATCCGAAGCGATGCATGCGCTTGGAGTCCCGACGACGCGCGCACTGTGCGTCACCGGATCGGCGATGCCGGTGCGGCGCGAGACGACGGAGACAGCGGCAGTCGTTACCCGGGTCGCGCCGAGTTTCATCCGCTTCGGGCACTTCGAGCATTTCGCCCAGCGCGACCAGCTGGCCGACCTGCGGCGCCTCGCCGACTTCGTCATCGACCACCATGCGCCGGCTTGCCGCGATGCGATCAACCCGTATGCCGCGTTGCTGGCGCACGCTGCCCGCCGTACCGCGAGCCTGATGGCCGACTGGCAGGCGGTCGGTTTCTGCCATGGGGTGATGAACACCGACAACATGTCGATCCTCGGTCTTACGATCGACTACGGACCGTTCGGTTTTCTCGATGCCTTCGACCCCGGTCACATTTGCAACCATTCCGATCACCAGGGCCGCTATGCCTGGGCTCGGCAGCCCAACGTCGGCTTCTGGAACCTGCATGCGCTAGGTCAAAGCTTGATGCCACTGATCGGCGAAAGCGACGAGGCCCTTGCAGCGATCGAACCCTACAAGAGCGTGTTTGCCGATTCGATGCTGGCGCGCTGGTCGGCCAAGCTGGGCTTGCAACACGCCCAGCCAGATGATCGCGAGCTGATCGACGACCTGCTCAAGCTGATGGCCACCGACCGCTGCGATTTCACAATTACCTTTCGTCGGATGGCCGGTTTTTCGGCAGTTGCCGGAGCCACAAACGATGCTGTCCGCGATCTGTTCATCGACCGCAGCGCATTCGATGCCTGGGGCGCGCGCTACGCAGAACGCCTGACACGGGAAGCGAGCGTCGATCCCGAGCGCGCCTTGCGAATGAATGCCGTCAACCCCAAGTTCGTGCTTCGCAACCACTTTGCCGAAGGCGCGATCCGCCAGGCACAAGCCGGCGAGTTCGGCGAAACGCAGCGGCTGCTCAAAGTCCTGCAGCGCCCGTTCGATGAACAAGACACCGACGCCAGCGCCGCCTACGCCGGTTTCCCGCCCGAATGGGCTTCAAGCATCGAGGTCTCCTGTTCATCATGAAAGACGACTCCAAAACTTATCCCGTGCAAAAGAGCGAGGCCGACTGGCGCGTCCAGCTCGATCCGATGCAATTCGAGGTGGCGCGGCATGCCGCCACCGAGCGGCCGTTCAGCGGCAAATACTGGGACACGTGGGACAAGGGCGACTACAACTGCGTCGGCTGCGGCACGCCTCTTTTCAAGTCCGACACCAAGTTCGACGCCGGCTGCGGTTGGCCGAGTTACTCGGAGGCGATCAACAGCGAAGTGGTCGAGCGCGTTGTCGACAAAGCCCACGGCATGGTTCGGGTCGAGGTGCGGTGCAACAACTGCGGCTCGCACCTCGGGCATGTGTTCAACGACGGGCCCGCGCCCAGCGGCGAGCGCTTCTGCATCAATTCGGCCGCGATAGACTTCGCGCCCAAATGACCCTCTTGCCGCGCCACCCGGCGCGCTGCCGATGAAGCTGTTCTTCGACTTTTTGCCGCTGCTGCTGTTTTTCGTTGTCGGCAAGTACGCCGACCACAACACCGACTGGGCGGCACGCTTCGCGACCGATCATTTCGGCTTCATGGTGTCGGGCGGTGTGGTCGGCAAAGAAGAAGCCTCGGCCTTGCTGGCGACGATTGTCGTGATCATCGCGACTGGTGTGCAAATCACTTGGCTGTTGTCCAGCCGGCGCAAAGTCGACCTGATGCTTTGGGTCACCTTCGCGCTGGTGGTGGTATTGGGCGGTGCGACCATCTGGTTCCACAACCCGACTTTCATCAAATGGAAGCCGAGTGCGCTCTACTGGGCGATGGGGGTGGCGTTTTGGGTCAGCCAGACTTTCTTCCGCAAGAACCTGCTGCAAATCATGATGGGGCAGCAGTTGCAACTCCCGGGCAGCGTGTGGCAACGGCTTAACTTTGCCTGGATCGGTTTCTTCGGTCTTCTCGGTCTCGCAAACCTTTACGTGGCCTACACCTTCAGCACATCGACCTGGTTTACCTTCAAAGCCTTTGGCGTGACCGGGCTGATGTTGTTGTTCATGCTGGCGCAAGGTTTGTACATCAGCAAGCACCTGCCTGAGGCCGGGGCTGCGCCCGATCGGGCGCCATGATGGGCGTGTCAGCGGCCGAAATCGAAGCCTGCTTGGCGTCTGCTTTGACGCCGTCGAGCGTTCAAATTGACGACGACAGCCACCTCCATGCGGGCCACGCCGGCGCGAGCGAAGGCCGGCATTTCACGGTACGAATCGTGGCTGACCGCTTCAACGGTTTGTCACGTGTTGCCCGGCATCGCCTCATATATGATTCTCTGCACTTTCTGATCCCGCGCGGCATCCACGCCCTTGCCATCGAGGCACGCACGCCCGGCGAATCGAAGTGACCCCCCTAACTCTCCGCAAGTCCATGAACAAGACATTTTTCGCCACTGGCGCGACCTTGCTTTTGTCTGCCGCGATCGCTCTTCCGCTGGCGGCTCAGGCGCAAAACATCGCCATGGTCAACGGCAAAGCGGTGCCTAAAGCGCGCGCCGATGCACTGATCAAGCAGGTTCAGGGGCAGGCTTCTGCTCAAGGGCAGCAGACGCCGCCCGACCTCGAGCAACGAGTGCGCGACAAGCTTGTGATGGATGAGATCTTCACGCAAGAGGCCGAGAAGCGGGGCCTTGCCAGCACGCCTGAATACAAGTCGCAAATGGAGCAAGCCCGTCAGGCCGTGCTGACGCAGTCGCTGCTCGCCGAATTCGTCAAGACCCACCCGGTCGCGGAGGCTGATATCAAAGCCGAGTACGAAAAGTTCAAGGCCCAATCGGCGGGCACCGAGTACCGGGCACGGCACATTCTTGTAGAGAAAGAAGACGAGGCCAAGGCGCTCATCAAGCAGATCAAAGGCGGCGCGAGCTTCGAGGAGTCGGCCAAGAAAAACTCGAAAGACCCGGGGTCGGGCGCTAACGGCGGTGACCTCGATTTCGCGGCTGCGGGCTCGTATGTGCCGGAGTTCTCGCAGGCGATGGTGGCGCTGAAAAAAGGCGAAATGACGCAGGAGCCGGTCAAGACGCAGTTCGGCTACCACATCATTCGGCTCGACGACAGCCGCGAGGCGCAGTTCCCACCCTTCGACGACGTCAAGGGGCAGCTCAAGCAGCGCATGGAACAGCAGAAGCTCGCTGCGTTCAGAGACGAGATTCGGGCCAAGGCCAAGACCGACTACAAATTCAGTAACTAGGCGCTTCGCTGAGTTAACAAGGGTGCCTTTGGCGCCCTTGTTCTTTTATGAGGTATGGCTTCGACAAAGACCTCATCGACGGGCGGTTTCCTCGACCTGCACCCTGCCCGCTTCGATGCGCAATTGCCGATCGCATCGCGCGGCGATGGCGCGGTCGTGGGTGACCAGCACCAGCGTCGTGCCGGCTTCGCGATTGAGCGCGAACATCAACTCCATCACGGTCTCGCCGGTGGCGAAGTCGAGGCTGCCGGTCGGCTCGTCGGCCAGCAGCACCGCGGGCCGCATGACGAACGCACGGGCCAGCGCGACGCGCTGCTGCTCACCCCCCGAAAGCACTTTGGGATAGTGCCGCAGGCGTTCGCCAAGGCCGACCCGCTGCAGCATCTCGGTCGCTAGCGCGCGTGCATCGGCGCGCCCCTGCAATTCGAGCGGCAGCATCACGTTTTCAAGTGCATTCAAGTTGCCGAGCAACTGGAAACTTTGAAACACGAACCCCACTTTTGCCGCACGCACTGCAGCACGCGCGTCTTCATCGATCGAGAACAAGTCGGTCCCTGCGAGACGCACGGTGCCGGTGGTTGGTGTGTCGAGCCCGGCGATGATCGCGAGCAGGGTGCTCTTGCCCGAGCCCGAGGCGCCGACGATCGCCGCTGACTGCCGAGGCGCCAATGAAAAATCGATCTCATGGAGAATGGTCAACGCACCGGTGGAGTCCTGCACTTGCTTGGTGACGCGCTCGACGGCAATGATGGATTCGGACATGAATATGAGTGATGAATTTGATTCGCGCACCAGGCGTCGGTGGTTGATGCACTGTACCGCGCTCGCGTTTTCGGCGAGTGCAGTGGTGCTTGTATCTATCTCTTCTTCAGCGCGCGCCGCCAGTGTCGAAAAAGGAGTTGGACCGCTGGTACTGGTGGTCGGCGACAGCCTCTCGGCCGAGTACGGCTTGAAGCGAGGCAGTGGCTGGGTTGCCTTGCTCGACAAGCGGCTCGCCGAACGCAAGATCCAGGCGCGTGTCGTCAACGCCAGTATCAGCGGCGACACGAGCTCTGGCGGCCGTTCGCGCCTGCCCAAATTGCTCGCTCAACAGCGCCCCGGCATTGTCGTCATCGAACTCGGCGGCAACGACGCCTTGCGCGGCCTGCCCCTCGCGATGACGCGCGACAACTTGACCGCAATGGCCGCCGCCGCTAAAGCGAGCGGCGCCAAGGTAGTGATGATCGGCATGCAAGTGCCGCCTAACTACGGCCGCCAGTACGGCGCCGACTTCGCCGATCTGTTCAGTGCCATCGCGAAGGCGCAAGGCGCGGCGCTGGTGCCGTTCATGCTGCACGGCGTTGCCGATGTACCCGAGGCAGAGGCGATGTTTCAAGCCGACCGGATTCACCCGCTCGCCACCGCGCATGCGTTGATTCTCGACAACGTCTGGCCGGTGCTCGAACCTTTGCTGCGGCCGCGCTGATGTGTCGTCATCGCGACTTTAATACCCGCTGACGGAGCCGGGTAGTCGCTGTTGCGGCGGCTGACGCCTCAGCGATAAATCAACGCCCTTCGCGGGGGTCGCCGCGCCTGGGCTCGTCTCCGCGGTTGTCGGTGCGACCCTGAAAACGTTGCGGCTCTTGTCTCGGCTCAATGCGCTGCACCGGCGCTGGTGGCGGCGGCGGCGCTGGTTGTGCGATGGGCGGGGCTTGCCGTTGCATCTCGACCGGCCGGGGCGCCTCGACCGGCCGCGGCGGTGGGGCTCGCTCGACGCGCGGCTGCAACTGAGGTTGCGGCGGCTGTAACGGCATCACCTGCTGCTGCTGCGGTGGTGGCGGCAACATGCGACGCATTTCAGGTGCGGACTGCATTTCGCCGCGCGGCGGCGGCGCCATGCGTCGCTCTTCCGAACGACGGTCTTCGTTGCGGCGATCTTCGTCGCGATGCACCGGCAGTGGTCGCATCATCGGGGCTTGCTGCAATTGAGGTGGCGCTTGTGGTTGAGGCTGCGGCTGCGACGTGACGACAGCCGCGCGCGGGGGCGGCGCTACTGCGGCGGCCGGGGCAATCGGTATGGGAGCAGCCACAGGCGCGGCGACTGGAGGCGCTCCGTTGATGGCGCCCCCACTGCCGCCGCCGTCCCGATCGCGAAAGCGCCCGCTGCGCTCAGGTCCGCCGATGAAGCCGTCGGGACGCCGGCTGCCGGCGTCAGGCGGGCTCGGCGAACGCGCACCAACGGCCGCCGGCGGCGCGATGGCCGCCGGTGCAGCAGGTGCTGCAGCGTTGGTCGGTGCAGCAGGCGCCACGCCCGCTTGCGGCGGCAATGCGGCACCCGGCCGCTGGCCAACAAACGGCGAAGGCACACCCGCACGTTCGCCCTCGCGGGCATCCGGGCCCCGTCTGTCGCCGCGGCTTAGCTCACCACGCTCACCACGCTCACCACGCTCACGCCCATCGCCACCCGGCCGGCCCACGAACCCCGAGCGATCACCGGCCCCGGCCACCGCGCCGGGCGGCTGTCGCACGGCGCGCGGATCCGGGTTGCGCGCCAAAACCACCGGTGCCGCCACCAGCGGCGCCAACAGGGCCGCCTGCCGACCAGGCGCGTTGACAAATTCACGCGCAGCCGGCGACTGGCGAAACTCGGCTGCGGCCGGCGCAACGGGGCGTCGCTCGGCCATCACGTTCGCCGGCACCACCGTGACCCCACGCGGCGCGCGGCGGTTCTCGAACTCGCGCGGGCCTTGCGGGTTGTTGTAGACGTTGCTGATTACGGTCACGCTGGTCACGTTGGTGATGTTGACGTTTTGCACGTAGCGCGGGCTGACACGGTAGCTCGGCACATAGACTTCACGCGGCGCCAGCGGCAGCCAACCGACCGCCGGGCCGCCGCCGATCGTGATCGAGACGTTGGCGCGCGGGCTGCCCACCCACGCCACCAACGCGGGTGCATAAACGGGGCGCGCCACGCGGGTGCCCGGCGTCCAGCACCAGTTGTTGCGCAGGTAAACCCAACGGCCGTAATGAAAGGGCGCAAAGCCCCAGGGCGCATCGTCGACCCAAGTCCAGCCCCACGGGCGAACCCAGGCCCAGTGGCCGTGGCTGTAAGGCGCCCAGTCGGCCGCAACCGCGGTCGGAATCCAGACCGAGCCGTAATCGGCGTTCGGCTCCCAGCGCCCGTAGGCATCGAGTTCGGCCGCGCCCGTCATTTCGGGCGAGACGTAGCGCTGGCCGAGGCCGCCCTCGACACGTCGGTCACGTCGGTCACGATCGCCGCTCCACGCTGAAAACGCATCGTTGACCGGCGCGAGCAGGCTGTACTGGGCAACACCGCCGCTGTCGATCCAAAACTCGGCACGCTGACCGGCGTTGACCGGCAAGGCGCTGTTCTGGCCCTCGTAGCGCGCTTGGCCGGCATACACCGTCACATCGCTGCGCGCGTTGGTGCGGTCGAAGCGGTAGGTGCCGGTACTGAGCGCGATGAAACGACCCTCAGCGGTCGAGAGTGCGAGCTGGCCGGCACCGGCGTAATCGCGGACATGAGCGATCGCGCTGCCATCGTGCAACTGCAGCGCGACGTGGTCGTCGTCGAGTTGCACGACTTCGAGTTCGGTCGAGGCGTCGATGCGCAGCGTGCTCGAGCCGACCTGCAATTCGGCGCGTGCGCCGACGTCGGTAGCCACGCGATCGCCGCTGGTCAGCGGCCGGTTGCGCGACGCTGCCACCCACTCGTTGCCGTCAGGGTTGTAGAGCCAAACCTGGCCGTTGATTTCAGACAGCCGCGCCACCCGGCCGGGCGGGTCGCCTTGAGGCTGCTGGGCGTGAGCGCCGATGCTGAACACCGCGACCGAGATCAGCAGGCTGGTCGCCAGCATCATCTTTGCAACGGCAGGGGCTCGACGGCGGCGAGAGACGTGCAGCAAGGTCAGGGGCGCTGAATTCATGGACCGTTTCTCCGTTGTGGCGCAGGTGCCGCGACAGTCACCGGGCCGGCCCGGACGCCGCGCTCCTGCGCGCCTTCGCAAGATAACTCGCAAGATCATTTGCTCGTCTAACGCCGCCCACCATCATTTGGACGACGCAGCGACCGTCGGAGAAACGCTCGTTTACATCCGCAAAGGCGCAGCGGTCAATCGTCGTCAGCCGGGTCGAGCTCGGGGAAGAGCACGCTGGTGTAGCCGAAGCGCGAGAAGTCGCGCACCCGCATCGGATAGAGCTTGCCGATCAAGTGATCGCATTCGTGCTGGACGACGCGCGCGTGAAAACCTTCGGCCTCGCGATCGATGGCATTGCCTTCGACATCGAAGCCGGTGTAGCGGATGCGCGCAAAGCGCGGCACGACCCCACGCAGCCCGGGCACCGAGAGGCAGCCTTCCCAGTCTTCTTCTTCGGCATCGCCGAGCGGTGTGATCGTCGGGTTGAGCAGCACGGTCTCGGGCACCGCGGGCGCATTGGGGTAGCGCGCATTGTTTTTGAATCCAAAGATAACCAGCGCCAGATCGACTCCGATCTGCGGTGCCGCCAGGCCTGCGCCGTTGACCGCGTGCATGGTCTCGAACAGGTCATCGACCAGCGCATGCAACTCGGGCGTGCCGAACGCCTCGACCGGCTTGGCGATCCGCAAAAGCCGCGGGTCACCCATTTTCAAAATCTCTCTGATCGTCATCGCGATACCTCCGTCAACGCAGCAATAACCTCGGGAGGCGCCTGCACCAGCTCGATCAGCACACCCTCGCCGGCGATCGGGAACTCGGCGTTACTTTTCGGGTGCACGAAGCAGATGTCGAAGCCCGCAGCGCCTGGCCGAATGCCGCCCGGCGCAAAGCGCACGCCGTTGGCCCAGAGCCACTCGACCGCTTTGGGCAAGTCGTCAATCCAGAGGCCGATGTGGTTGAGCGGTGTGGTGTGCACCGCCGGTTTGCCGTGGGGGTCGATCGGCTCCATCAGGTCGACCTCGACCTTGTACGCGCCGCTGCCGATCACGCAGATGTCTTCATCGACGTTTTCACGCTCCGACCTGAAACTGCCCGTGACCACCAGCCCCAGTTGGTCGACCCACAACGTGCGCAGCGCCGCCTTGCTGGCGCCGCCGATCGCCACCTGCTGCACACCCAACACCTTGAACGGCCGCGGGCTCACGGTGCGAACTCCAGAATGACCTGATCGACGGCCAGGCTCTCACCCTTGACGGCCTTCACGCTGGCCACCACACCGTCTTGCGCAGCGACCAAGATATTTTCCATCTTCATCGCCTCGATCACCGCCACCGGTTGCCCCGCCTCGACCGCGTCGCCGGGCTTGACCTCGAGCCTGGTCAGCAGCCCCGGCATCGGCGCCAGCAGGACGCGCGACATGTCGGGCGCGAGCTTGGCGATCATGTGCTGCGTCAGGTCGGCGATATGCGGCGCCATCACCTCGACATGATGCTTCGCGCCAAGCGTCTGGAAGCGCCATCCACGCCCTTCGCGCGCGATTCGGACAA
>JAYUWC010000337.1:0-10188 GCA_043753755.1 Rhizobacter sp. | reverse complement strand
ATTCGCTCGAGGGAATGTTCCAGCGTCAGTTCAAACGCGCGGTCGAGCGTGCCGGCATCACCGTGCCAGCAACACCCCACACGCTGCGGCATTCGTTTGCCACCCATCTGCTGCAGGGCGGATACGACATCCGCACGGTGCAAGAGTTGCTCGGCCACGCCGATGTCAGCACGACCATGATCTACACCCATGTGCTCAAGCTGGGCGGCGGGGCCGTTCGCAGCCCCCTCGATGCCTTGCGTGCCGGCCTGCCCGACGCCCAGCGCTGGCAGCTCGACGGCCTGCTCGACCCCGTTTCGCCGCGGGCCCTGGCGCCGGTGGCCCGTGCGGGCTAGGGTCGAGTGCGGTCGCGAGGGATTCGCATGGTGGCTGCTCCGTCGCGGCCAGGGTCGCTGCCCGGTTATGCCGAGCTTCATTGCCGCAGCAACTTCACGTTCCTGACTGGCGCCTCGCAGCCGGCTGAACTGGTCGAACGTGCCAAGGCGCTGCGCTACGCGGCGCTGGCGATCACCGACGAATGTACGTTCGCGGGTGTGGTGCGCGCGCATGTGGCGGCTGTCGAAGCGGGGCTGCCCCTGATCATCGGTGCCGAGATGCGGCTGACGCTGCCCACCGCCGCGACTGCATCGACATCGACATCGACCCCACAGCCCATCCCCGCGTCGCCGAGAACTCGAGCCGCCCGGTCGCCGCGCTCACCCGCTGCGGCCAGCAAATCGACTGCTACAACCCAACCGCGCACGCTCATCTCACCCGACCCGGCCACCGCCCACGCCCGCCTCGTTCTGCTCGCTCAAACGCGCCGCGGTTACGGCAACCTGTCGCACTGGATCACGGTCGCGCGGCGGCGGGCGCCCAAGGGCAGCTATCTGGCGCACCCGGGCGACATCGAAGGCAAGGTGCCGAGTGCGCCCACGCTCGCCGGCCTGCCCGAATGCCTGGCGCTGCTGGTGCCCGATGCATCGCAGTCGTTCGAGACCGTGTTCGCGCATGCGATGTGGCTCAAGACCTGGTTTCAAGACCGCGCCGCGATTGCGGTTTCGCGACTGTGCCGGCCGGGCGATGAAGAACTGGTGAGCGTGATTCGCCGCGTCGCCGAGTTCACCGGCCTGCCCATCGTCGCGACCGGCGACGTGCTGATGCACCTGCGCTCGCGCAAGCCTCTGCAAGACACGCTCAGCGCCACCCGGTTGAAGCTGCCGGTGGCCGAATGCGGCTTGCAGTTGGAAGTCAACGCCGAGCAGCACCTGCGCTCGCGCGCGCGCCTCGCCACGCTCTTCGATCCCGAGTGGCTGGCCAACACACTCGCGTTCGCGGGCCGCTGCAGCTTCTCGCTGGCCGAGCTGAAGTACGAGTACCCGCGCGAGGTCGTTCCCGAAGGCAGCACGCCGATCGGTCACTTGCGCAAATTGGCTTATGAAGGATTGGCCAAGCGCTTCCCGCAGCAAGAAACGGCAGTGCGCTGGATGCCGCAGATCGAGAAAGAACTCGCGCTGATCCAGCAGCTCGCCTACGAAGCGTTCTTTTTGACCGTGGCCGACATCGTGCGCTGGGCACGCGCGCAAGGCATTCTTTGCCAGGGCCGCGGCAGCGCGGCCAACTCGATGGTCTGCTTCTGCCTCGAGATCACCGAGGTCAACCCGGAAGAGGCCACGCTGCTCTTCGAGCGCTTCGTCAGTGTCGAGCGCAACGAGCCGCCCGACATCGATGTCGACTTCGAGCACCAGCGCCGCGAAGAAGTCATCCAGTACATCTACGGCAAATACGGCCGCCACCGAACCGCACTGACTGCCGTGGTCACCTGCTACCGGCCGCGTTCGGCACTGCGAGACGTGGGTCGCGCGCTCGGCATCGACCTGCAACGCATCGAGCTGCTGACCAAGAGCCTCCAATGGTTCGACGGCCGCAACATCGACACCACGCGGCTGCATGAGGCCGGCCTCGACCCCGAGGCGCCGATCACGCGGCTCTGGATCGAGCTGACGCAGCAGCTCATCGGCTTTCCGCGTCACCTGAGCCAGCACCCCGGCGGCTTTGTCATCGCGCGCGAGCAGATCGAGCAGTTGGTGCCGGTCGAGATGGCGTCGATGAAAGACCGCAGCGTCGTGCAGTGGGACAAAGACGATCTCGACGAGTTGCGCCTGATCAAGGTCGACGTGCTCGCGCTCGGCATCTTGAGTGCGCTCAGGCGTTCGCTCGAGATGATCGGCAACAAGCACGGCCGGCGCTTCCGTATGCAAGACATTCCGGTGGGCGACACGGCCACCTACGACATGATCTGCAAGGCCGACACGGTCGGCACCTTCCAGATCGAGAGCCGTGCGCAGATGAGCATGTTGCCGCGGCTCAAGCCGCGTTGCTACTACGACCTGGTGGTCGAGGTCGCGATCGTGCGGCCCGGGCCGATCCAGGGTGGCATGGTCCACCCGTATCTCAAAAACCGAGACCTGCCCGACGACGCGATCGACTACCCACCCGCCTTGCGGCCGGCCCTGCAACGCACGAAGGGTGTGCCGATCTTTCAAGAGCAGGTGATGCAGATCGCGATGATCGCGGCCGACTTCACCGCCGGCGAGGCCGACGGCCTGCGCCGCGCGATGGCCGCCTGGAAGCGCAAGGGCGGCCTCGGCCGCTACCACGCCCGCATCGTCAGCCGCATGGTTGAAAAAGGCTACGAGCGCGAATTCGCCGAGCGCATCTTCAGCCAGATCCAGGGCTTCGGCGAATACGGCTTTCCCGAGAGCCACGCAGCGGGTTTTGCGCAGTTGACTTATGCGAGCTGCTGGATCAAGTGCCACCACCCCGACGCGTTTCTCGCGGCGTTGCTCAACAGCCAGCCGATGGGTTTTTACGCGCCCGCGCAGTTGGTGCGAGACGCGCGCCAGCATGGGGTCGAGGTGCGGCCGGTCGATGTGCGGTTCAGTGCGGGCGAGAGCACGCTCGAGCCCGCAGATGGCTCGAAGACGCCGGTGACCCGAGCCGTGCCGGCCTTGCACGCGGTGCGCCTCGGCTTCGGTCGCATCGCCGGCCTTTCGGCCGATGCGGTTCAGCGCATCGTGCGGGCACGAGACGGCGGTGAGGGTGCTTTCACCAACATCGAAGACCTCGCCCGCCGCGCCGCGCTCGATGCGCGTGACCTGCAGTGCCTGGCCCAGGCCGATGCGCTGGTCGGGCTCACCGGCCACCGCCACCAGGCGGCGTGGTCGGTCGCCGGCATCGACACCCGGCCTACCGCGCTGCTGCGCGAGACCCGCGTGCATGAAGCGCCGGTCATGCTGCCGGCACCGGCCGAGGCCGAAGAAACACTCGCCGATTACCGCGCGCTGGGCCTCACGCTGAAGCGCCATCCGCTCGCCTTGCTGCGCGACCAGCTCACGCAGTTCAGGGTGCAGCCGGCAACGGTGTTGAACGGCTACCCCAACGGCCGGCTCGCGCGCGCCAGCGGCCTGGTCACCCACCGCCAGCGCCCCGAGACCGCGAAGGGCACGATGTTCGTGACCCTCGAAGACGACACCGGCACCATCAACGCGATCGTCTGGCCGGCGGTGGTCGACTCGCAACGCAAGCCGCTGCTCGCGGCGCGGCTGCTCACGCTCTTCGGTCGCTGGCAGCGGCAAGAGGGGCCCGAGGGCGAAGGCGAGGGCGCGGTGATGCACCTGGTCGTGATGAAGGCGATCGACCACACCGAGCTGCTCAACGGATTGGTGAGCCGCAGCCGCGACTTCCGCTAGCCCGGTCAGGGCTGCAGCACGCCGCAATAATCCGACCGATGCTGTACCTGATCTCACCTGCCAAGTCGCTCGACTACGAGACGCCCACACCGCCCGAGGTCGAACGCCTGGCCACCGAGCCGATGTTCGTTGAGCGGTCGACTGAGCTGATCGCGCTGATGCGCCGACGCAGCGTCGCCCAGGTCGCCGAGTTGATGGACCTGTCGCCCGCGCTCGCTCAGTTGAACTTCGATCGCTACGCCGCGTGGTCTCCGCATTTCAGCGCGGCCAACAGCAAACCTGCGGTGCTGGCTTTCGACGGCGACGTCTACGGTGGCCTGCGCGCCACCGAGTTGAGCCTCGACGAGTTGCGCTGGGCTCAACAGCATTTGCTGATCTTGAGCGGCCTGCATGGGGCGCTGCGCCCGCTCGATCGGCTGCAGCCGTACCGCCTCGAGATGGGTACGCGCCTGGCCAACGAGCGCGGTGCCGATCTCTACGCTTATTGGGGTGACGCCGTCGCCGAGCTGCTGAACGCGCGCGCTGCGCTCGATGCCTCGCCGGTGATCGTCAACCTTGCGTCGAACGAATACTTTCGCGTCGCCGACCGAGCGCGCGTGTTGGTGCCGCGGGTCGTCGAGTGTGTGTTCGAAGACTGGAAGAACGGCCAATACAAAATCATCAGCTTCTTCGCCAAGCGCGCGCGCGGCTTGATGGCGCGGCATGCGATCCGCCAACGCGTGGCCACGCCGGCCGGGCTCACCACCTTCGATGCCGACGGCTACTGCTTCGAGAGCGCCGCCTCCGAGCCCGATCGACTGGTGTTCAGACGCCGCATCACCTGACGTTGTGGCCCGCGCTCGGCTCCGTCAATGCGGTGTCGATCCGGCAAAATCCGGTGATGACCGACAAGCAGCATGTCACGCCCGAGTTGCGCGCCTGGATCATCGAACAGGCCGCTGCCGGGCACCCACCCGAGGCGGTGCTCGAAGCAATGGGCGCGAGCGGCTGGAACGAAGAGTCGGCCGTCGCCGCGCTCGAAGAATCACTGACGGCACATCTAGCGGCCCATGCCGCGAATGCACCGCTGCCGCCGCCTGTGCGCGTGCCCGAGCCGCTGCCGCAAGGCACCCGCACGACGGTCTGGGCCGGTGACCGCGAGGTCAAGGTGCTGATCAACCTCGCCGCGCCGCGGGTCGTCGTGTTCGGCGACCTGCTGAGCGAGCCCGAGTGCGACGAGATGATCGCGCTCGCCGCCCAACGGCTCGCACGCTCGGAGACCGTGCAGACCGACACCGGTGCGAGCGAGGTCAACGAAGCCCGCACCAGTCAGGGCATGTTCTTCGAGCGCGGCGAGCACCCGGTCGTGGCCCGGCTCGAGGGCCGCATCGCAGTGCTGCTCGGTTGGCCGCTCGAAAACGGCGAGGGCTTGCAGGTGCTGCGTTATGCACCCGGCGCCGAATACAAGCCGCACTACGACTACTTCGACCCGGCGCACTCAGGCACGCCGAGCATCCTCAAGCGGGGTGGGCAGCGCGTGGCGTCACTGGTTTGCTACCTCAACACACCGGCGCAGGGCGGCGCTACCGTGTTCCCCGATGTGCAACTCGATGTCGCGCCGGTGCGTGGCAACGCCGTCTTCTTCAGCTACGACCGCGCCCACCCGGTGACCAAAACCTTGCACGGCGGCGCGCCTGTCATCGAGGGCGAAAAGTGGGTCGCGACCAAGTGGTTGCGCGAGGGCCGGTTCGTTTGAATGCCGATGCCCGAAAAGCCTGAGGCAAGCCCAAAGTCCAACCGCTGCAGCAAGTGCGCGCCGTCGACCTGAGTCGTCGACCCTCTTCGAGGCCCGTGCGCTGCCTGGAGAAAAACCCTGCCGACCCACTGTTTTCGTCAGGGCTCGTGTCAACCGGTGACTAGCGGGTGGCGTTGATTCATCCGAGCACCCGCTCTTTCCAAAAAACCATTCCCTGCAGGAACAACCATCATGAAGAAAATCATCGCCGTTCTGATCGCTTCCGCCTTCTCGATGGGCGCTTTCGCCCAAGCCTCGGCTCCCGCCGCTGCCGCCCCGGCCGCGCCGATGGCCAAGAAGGAAGAAATGAAGAAAGACGAAATGAAGAAAGACGCGCCTGCTGCCAAGAAGCATGCCGCCAAGAAGCATTCGAAGAAGAAGGCCGCCGCCAAGCCGGCAGCCTGAGCGTTCAAGCTCTGATGCAAACCCGGCTTCGGCCGGGTTTGTTGCTTTAAACCCGGCCCCTGCCGGGTTCATCGTTTCAAGCCCGGCCCCGGCCGGGTTTGTCGTTTCAGGCCCGCAATCGTTCGTTGTCGCCAGCCGTGTCTGCGAACGGGCGGCTGCGTTCGATTCGGCGCCACTTGCGCTGCTCCCAGGTCTGCGGACCTTGAACCGGCCAACGCTCGAGAAGCGCGCCGAGTTCACTTTTGGGCACCCGAGTGAACACCGGCTGGGTCAGCCCGAGAAACCAGCGACCGCGGCGCAATTTGAGCGGCAGCGGCGCGCGTGACTCGTTGATCCAGTAGACGCAGCCTTTGTCGGCCCAGAACGGCTGCCGCTCGAAGTTCACGCGGCCCGCAAAGCCGGTGTCGGCCGGGAAGATGAGGCACGAGTCACCGATCTCGACCACAGCCTGCACCAGATCGCCTGGCGACTCACCCGAGCCGCGGTGCACCAGCAGCACCCGGGCGATGTCGGGGGCGTGTAGTCGGTCGACCTCGGCTTCGTTGCGAAAAACCACGATGTCCTGCCCTTGCCAGGCGGTTCGCCATGTCGCTTTCATCTGTGTTTCTCCATTCAGTCGCAGACCGTAACGTGTGCGCGCGGACGCGCCTGTCACCAGTCGATTCAAGGTGCAAGCGGACGTATTTAACGCGTAGCTAGTGCGTCGATCAGTCAGCAAGGTTTTGGATGTCGACCGGCTCGATCGCCTCGGCCGGCGTAAAGCCGAACACCTTGCCGTAAAAGTACAGCTCGGCCTCGAGCACGCGCTTGATGGTCTCTGCGCGCCGAAAGCCATGCTGCTCGCCCTCGAACAGCAGCAACGCCACCGGCAAGCCCTTGGCGTCGACCGCATCGAACATCGCCTGAGCCTGCGCTGGCGGCACGGCTTTGTCCTGAGCCCCTTGAAACAGGATCATCGGGCTGGCCAACTGGGCCGTGTGATGCACAGGCGAGCGCTCGCGGTAGAGCGCCTTGGCCTGCGGATAGGGCCCGATCAACCGGTCGAGATAGCGCGACTCGAACTTGTGGGTGTCGGTTGCCAGCGCCTCGAGGTCACCGATGCCGTAGTGGCTCGCGCCGGCCTTGAAGAAGCGTCGAAAGGTCAGCGCGCAAAGCGTCGTGTAGCCGCCGGCGCTGCCGCCGCGGATCGCGACCCGCTCGCCATCGACATCACCACGCGCGATCAAAAAACGCGCTGCGTTGACCGCATCGTCGACGTCGACCACACCCCAGCCTCCGTCGAGCCGGGCCCGGTAGGCACGCCCGTAACCGGAGCTGCCGCCGTAGTTGACATCGACCACCGCGAAGCCGCGGCTGGCCCAGAACTGCACCGCCCATTTGAACGAGGCGTCGGTCGAGCCGGTCGGGCCGCCGTGATTGATGACGATCAGCGGCGGCTGCTCGCCGTCTGGCCCGTGCGCATCGCGGTTGACCGGCGCATAGAAGAACCCATGGGCGTGCAGGCCGCCTTCGGTCGGGAAGGTGATGGCCTCGGCGATCGAGACGAAAGCCGGATCGACCCGCGCGCTGCTCGAGCGGCGCAAGACCTCGTGCGTGCGGGTGCGCAAATCGAGCCGAATCACGGCGGCGGGCTCGGCGGCCGTGGCGCCGATGAACGCCACGAAATCGGCACCGACCTGCAGCGATTCGATCGCACAGAACGGCGTGGTCAAAATCTCGAACAAGCCGGTCGCCGGATCGAGCAGCGCGAGTTCAGCCGCGCCGGCCTGCCGGCATACACAGACGATGCGGCCCTGTGCGTCGAAACCGTAGTCGCTGCTGGCCAGGGCCCAGGCCGGCGTGGCGAACTCAGCCGCCATCGGGTGCAGCGGCTGCGCGATGTCGTCGCGCCAGCGGTAAAGGTTCCACCAGCCGGTGCGGTCGGAGACGAAGTGCAACTCGCCCTGCGGCGACCACATCGGCTGGCAAATCGACTCGTCGGTGCCGCCAGCGACGAAGCGTGCCTCGCCGAGCGTGCCGTCGGCGAGGCAGTCGGCGAGCCAAAGCGTGGTGCCGTCCCACGGCATATGGGGATGATCCCAACTCAGCCACGCGAGCTGCCGGCCGTCGGGGCTGACACGGGGGCTCGAGAAAAAATCATGGCCGCTAGTGAGCACCTGCTCGTCGCCGCTGGCGAGCGACACGGCAACCAGTGTCGTCACCGCCTCGCCGGTCGACGAGTGGTCTTCGCGAACGCAAACGAGGCGCTTGCGTGCGGCATCGATTTCGATGTCGGCGTGGCGCATCGATACCGTACTTGTCAGTGCATGCGGCGCCTCGCCCGCACGCAGCCGCCAGATCTGCTGGTCGGCATCGTTGACGAAGAAGCCGGCCTTGCGGCCCAGCCTGAAGGCGCCGCCGCCGTACTCGTGCACGCGGTTGCGCACGTTGAGCGGCGGAGGCGTGAGGTCGGCCGTGTGACCGTCGGCACTGCGCCAGACCAGCACGTTGCGGCCCTGTTCACGCGGCCGACCTTCGGTCCAGAAGATATCGTCGCCGAGCACGCCGACCTGACCGAGGCGAATCGTCTCGCCGGCGATCAGCGCAGCCGTCACTGGCGACGGCCAGCTGCCGAAGGGCAGCGCAACCTGCACGATGCGGGCCCGTTCGACACGCAGTCGTTCGCGCTGCATGAAGAGG
Source organism: Rhizobacter sp. (assembly GCA_043753755.1). Lineage (GTDB taxonomy): Bacteria > Pseudomonadota > Gammaproteobacteria > Burkholderiales > Burkholderiaceae_C > LMDS01. The sequence continues at coordinate 1,599 of JAYUWC010000337.1, read as the reverse complement.
TAGAGCCCTTCGACCTTCTCGCGCGCCCACGGCGTCTTGCGCAAAAACTTCAGGCTGGACGCGACACTCGGTTCGGTGGTGAAGCTTTTGATCGCGATGCGTGCGCCGAGCTCGGCCCAGCCGAAGTGCGCTACCAGTTCGATCAACATGGCCTCGAGCGTCAGGCCATGTAGCGGGTTTTTTTTCTGCGTCATCGGATCGACATCGGGTGCGGGTCAGCTGTTCAGCAACGCCGCGTGATGCGCGATGTGATCGCCGACGAAGGTCGCGATGAAGTAGTAGCCGTGGTCGAAGCCCTCGTGTCGGCGCAGGTGCAGCGGTTGGCCGGCGTTGAAGCAAGCCGCCTCGAACATGCCGGGGTGCAATTGCTCGACGAGAAACTTGTCGGCCATACCCTGGTCGATCAATAACGGCGGCACGCGGGCGCCGGCTTTCACCAACTCGGTCGCGTCGTGCGAAGCCCACGTGCTGCGGTCTTCGCCGAGGTAGCCGGTGAAGGCACGCACGCCCCAAGGGCAGTGCATCGGTGCAGCGATCGGCGCGAGCGCCGAGACGCTTCTGTAGCGGCCCGGGTGGCGCAGCGCGAGCGTGAGCGCGCCGTGGCCGCCCATCGAGTGGCCGAACAAACCGGTGCGGTCGGCTTGCGTGTTGAAGCGCGCGTTAACGAGTGCGGGCAGCTCGTCGGACACGTAACGTTCCATCTGCCAATGCGCGGCCCACGGGGCTTGCGTTGCATCAAGATAGAAGCCGGCAGCGGTGCCGAAGTCCCAGGCTGCGTCTGCACCTGCGACGCCGGTTTCGCGCGGGCTGGTGTCGGGCGTGACCAGCATCAAGCCGTGCTCGGCCGCGTGCCGCTGCGCGCCGGCCTTGGTCGCGAAAGTCTCCTCGTTGCAGGTCAACCCGGCGAGATAGATCAGCACCGGCACCGGCCTCGATGCGGCCTGCGGCGGCACGAACACGCCGAAGCGCATCGGCGTTCCGGTGGCCGCCGAGGCGTGTTTGTAGAAGCCCTGCACGCCGCCGAAGCAGGCGTGCTCGCTGAGCGTCTCGATGGCGGTCGTCATGGCCGCGTCAATAGATCACGACCGACCGGATCGATTCGCCACGCGCCATCAACGCGAAGCCCTCGTTGATGTCGTCGAGCTTGAGTCGGTGGGTGATGAGATCGTCGATGTTGATCTTGCCTTCCATGTACCAGTCGACGATCTTGGGCACATCGGTGCGACCGCGCGCGCCGCCGAAGGCCGAGCCCTCCCACTTGCGGCCGGTGACCAGCTGAAAGGGTCGCGTGCTGATTTCGGCCCCGGCTTCGGCCACGCCGATGATGAGACTGCGGCCCCAGCCTTTGTGGGTGCACTCGAGCGCCTGGCGCATCAGCAAGGTACTGCCGACGCACTCGAAGCTGTAGTCGGCGCCGCCGTCGGTGAGCTGCACGACGCTATCGACCACGTTGTCGACCCCTTTCGGGTTGATGAAGTGAGTCATGCCGAATTGGCGTGCCATCGCTTCGCGCGCCGGGTTAATGTCGACCCCGATGATCTTGTCGGCGCCGACCATCTTCGCGCCCTGAATCACGTTGAGGCCGATGCCGCCGAGGCC
>JAYUWC010000336.1:0-3373 GCA_043753755.1 Rhizobacter sp. | reverse complement strand
CGGCTCGCGCACTGGCTGCAGGTACTTGCAGCGACTGCGGTTGACGTTGGCCAAACGCAGGTTCAGCATGCGGCCCTCGCGACGCAACCGGCGCCGCTCGACCCGACGGAGGTGCCCCATGATGAATCCACACGCCGCTGCCCTCACGTCGGTCACTGCCTGAGCCGAGCTCGGCCTGCACTCGCCGCTCTGATTTTTTTTTGCGCTCGCGCCGCCTTGCTGCGGCCCGATGTGCACGGCAGGCGCCGTGCTCAGCGCCCCGACCGACGTTTCCTCCTGATGCCGACCGGCGCTATTGCGCCGAGTCGATTCGCGTGCACGCCTCACCGCTGCGCGCTGCGAGAAACGAGACTTCGAACACCATGATCCAGATCGATTTCAACCGCCTGCGCACGATGGGCCTCACGCCTGCGCTGGCACAACACGCGGCGGCACTGGCCGAGGAGGTGGGTGCCGCCTTCCACGAGTTCGGTCCGTTGAGCCTGCTGCGTGTGACCGAGGTGCACCGCGATGCCGTTCGCCTGCACGACGGCGACGACGAGCTCGCCGCCCGCGCGCTGCCGCGATTGACGCGGGCATTGAGCGATGAAGCCACCGCGCTGGCGGTCGGCGATTGGGTGCTGGCGGCGACCGACCGGCACGGCCAGATCTGGGTTCAGGCGCGGGTGCCGCCGCTCTCTCACCTCGCGCGGCGCGATGCCGACGGCCGGCGCCACGCGGTCGTCAGCAACGTCGACACGGCGCTGCTCGTGATGGGCCTCGACGACGACTTCAACCCGCGCCGCCTCGAGCGCTACCTCGCGCTGGTGCAGTCGCATCAGACGATCGACGCTGCAGTCGTGTTGACCAAAGCCGACGTGATCGCCGCGGTGCCCGGCCGGCTGGCCGCGTGCATCGAGGGGCTGCGTGGCCGCGTGCCGGCAAGCATCGATCTGTTCGCGGTTGATGGCACCGACTCCTACACGGTCGGCCAACTCGCGCCGCACCTGGGCGCGGGGCAGACGCTGGTCGTGCTCGGTTTTTCGGGCGCAGGCAAGTCGACGCTGACCAACACGCTGCTGGGCCGCAGCGCGCAGAACACCGGCGCGGTACGCGAGCACGACAGCCGCGGCAAGCACACGACCACCGCGCGCTCGCTGCACCGCCTGCCGGGCGGCGCCTGCATCATCGACACGCCCGGCCTGCGCGCGCTGCGACCCGACATCGACGAGAACGCGCTGATGGCGACCTTCGGCGACATCGAGTCCCTCGCCGCGGCCTGCCGCTTTCGTGACTGCACCCACCACGACGAGCCCGGCTGCGCAGTGCGCGAAGGCGTGCCTGCAGACCGTGTGGGCAATTTCCACAAGCTGCTGCGCGAGGCTCGCCGCGACACGTTGAGCGCGCTCGAACGACAGCAGCAAGTCGCGCTTTGGAAGGCGCGTGGCCGGGCCGGGCGCGAGCGGGCACTGGCCAAGCGGAAAGTGGTTTGAGCAGCCGACTTGTTGGCGATGCCGCCACCCAAAGCAGAACCACTGCTCGTCACGATTCCTGCCGAGCCGCGCAGCCGTGTCCCGGTTTTCCGGCAACTGAACCGAGGTGACTACGGCGCGGTCTCGTTTGTCTTTCGACTGCGGTCATCTGTGAGCGCGAACCATGCACCGATCGCGACGGCGCTGCCGAGCGTGATCCACGACAGGGCGTCCCAAATGCCGTCGGTCACCAAGGCCGACAGCAACCCGGAGAGGCTCGCAGCCGCGATCAGCGCCGGCACCTTGTAGATCGCACCGAGCCCGCGGTTCATGCCGAGCACCCGGCACCCAGGCCGACTCCGCGGGACAACTCGTCGGCGACCCCACGCCGCCGTGCCCACCAAAGGTAGAGCCCGCTGCCGAGCACGATGATGGTGATGACGTCGAGCAGCGCCCACACGATCTTCAGCGGCAGTCCGCCGTAGTCGCCGAAGTGCAGCGGCTGCGAGACCAGCAGCGCCGTCACGTACCAGGGCAGATCGCGACTGTCGCTCACCTCGGCGGTTTGCGCGTCGACCAGAACCGGCTTGAACAGGCGCGCGCTCAGCGGGTCGGTGCCACGCATGAACAACGCGTAGTGGTGCGGGCTCGAGAACGGCGTACCCGGGTAGGCGGCCAAGCCCAATCGCATCTGCGGTTCGCGCGCGGCCGCTGCCTGAATGGCCTTCTCGAGCGAGGCGCGCTGGGTCGGTGGCGGCACGCCCTTGTAGGGTGCAGTCATCTTCGCCATCTGGTCAAACTGCCAGAACTTGATCACCAGATCGGCCCATGTGTTGATGACGCCGGTGGCGCCCACCACCAACAGCCAGGCCATCGTCACGGCGCCGAGCAGGTTGTGCAGATCGAGCCATTTGACGCGCGTGGAGCGGTCGCGCCGCACGGCGCCGAAGTCGAGCTTGCGCATGAACGGGGCATACAGCACCACGCCCGAGACGATGGCCGCCAACAGGAGGATGCCCATCAGCCCCAGAAACAGTTTGCCCGCCGCCGACCACCGAATCCATGCTCGCCATCGGCGTGCCGGCCGGCCTCGGCGGGGCTTCGACCTCGCTGCCGGTGAGGTGGCCGATCTCGTGGTGAAAGATCAGCGGCAGCCCCGTCAGGCACAACAACAACAGCATGAAGATGGTGCTGACGAGACTGGTCCACTTGTGAACCCAGCCCCAGGCCTTGAGTGAACGTTGGGTCATGGTCGATCGCTCCTTCAAAAATTGAAGCGCGCGCCGAGCTTCAATGTCAGCGGGTCGGCGGTGGTCAGGAGGCCCGCTTGTGCGCTGGCCCAGTAGTGCTTGTCGGCGGCGTTCTCGATGTTGAGCAGCAGGCTGGTCGGAACACCGGCAAGGCGGGTGGCGTAGCTGGCGCCGAGGTCGAGCCGGGTCCAGGCCGGTATCGACTGCGTGTTGGCACCGTCGAGATACTGACGGCCTGAGTGGTAAATGCCGGCGTTCAGCGCCAGTCCGGGGAGTGCGGCAATCCGGTACTCGCCCCACAGGTTGGCGGTGAGGCGCGGTACACCGAGGGCACGCTTGCCTTCGGAGCTGGCGTCTCCCGTTTCGGTCGAGCGCGTGTCCAGCAGCATCAGGCCGCTGACCAGCGTAAGTTCGGGTGTCAGCCGTCCGTTCGCCACCAGTTAGATGCCGCGGTGGCGTTGCTGCCCCGCTGTACGTTCTGATTGCTCGCGGCGTCGAAGGTTTCGAGCGGGCGCTGCATGTCGAACAACGCCGCCGTGTAAGTCATGCCGCTGTGCTCGAGCTTGGCGCCGAGTTCGAGTTGACGCGTCAGCAGCGGCGGCAGGAAGCGGGTGCTATCGATGGGGCTCAGCGGACCGCCTTGTTCGAGGCCGCGCGCAAGGTTCAGGCAGA
>JAYUWC010000335.1:0-3379 GCA_043753755.1 Rhizobacter sp. | reverse complement strand
CAAGAAGCTCTTGATGCGCAAAGAAGAGATCAAGCGCCTGGTCGGCAAGGTCGAGCAAAAAGGCTTCACGCTGGTGCCGCTCAATTTGCATTACAAGGGCGGCCTGGTGAAAGCCGAGATCGCGCTGGCCAAAGGCAAGGCCGAACACGACAAGCGCAACACGGAAAAGAAGAAAGACTGGGAGCGCGAGAAAGGCCGACTGATGCGGCACAAGGTCGCGTCAAAGTCACGCTCTTGAACAACCCGTCGCTGGCCGCCGCCAAACCGCGCGAGATCGCCGAGTTGCCCGGGCCGCGCGGGCTGCCGATCATCGGCAACATTTTTCAAATCGATCGCGCGCGCTTGCACCAGAACATGGAAGCGTGGAGCCGCGAGTTCGGCCCCTGCTTCAAGGTCAGGCTGGGCCGCCGCGCGCTGTTGGTCATCTCGGATACCGACGTGATACGCACGGTGCTGCGCGACCGGCCCGAGGGCTTCAGGCGGAGTCATCGGCTCGATGTCATCGGCAGCGAAATGGGCCTGACCCCCGGCCTTTTCGCCGCCAACGGCGACGCCTGGAAGGCGCAGCGGCGGATGGTGATGGCCGGCTTCGACCCGACCCATGTAAAGGCCTATCACCCGTCGTTGGTGAAGGTCGCCGAAAGGCTGCGCGCGCGTTGGCAGCGGGCCGCGCGCGCCGGCGACTCGGTCGAGCTGCAGCCCGAGCTGATGCGCTACACGGTGGATGCGATCGCCGGGCTGGCTTTCGGTGCCGATGTCAACACGCTCGAGTCCGACGTCGAAGTCATCCAGCAGCACCTAGACAAGATTTTCCCGGCGCTTTTCAAACGCCTCTTTACCGCGGTGCCGTGGTGGCGCTGGTTTCCGAGTGCGAGCGATCGCCAGCTCGAGCGAAGCGTGGTCGCCGTCAACGTTGCCATCGCCGGCTTCGTTGCCGCGGCTCGCGCGCGCCTCGCGGCCGACCCGCAGCGCCGCGAGCAGCCGCCGAATCTGCTCGAGGCGATGATTGTTGCTGCCGACAAGGGCGACAGTGGCGTCACCGACCGCGAGATCGCCGGCAACGTGCTGACGATGCTGCTGGCCGGTGAAGACACCACCGCCAACACGCTGGCGTGGCTGATCGATCTGCTTTTTCGCCACCCTGCAACGCTGCAGCGCGCCAAGGCCGAAGTGCGTGCGCTCGGCATTGAAGCGAGTGCCATGACGACCGATCACCTCGCCACGCTGGGCTACCTCGAGGCCTGCGCCCACGAGGCGATGCGGCTGAAGCCGGTTGCGCCGTTCCAGGTGGTCGAAGCTTTGAGCGACACGCTCGTCGCCGGCATCCGCGTGCCGCAAGGTAGCGCCGTGTGGTGCGTGATGCGCCACGACAGCGTCAGCGAACGGCACTTCAGCGAGCCGCTCGCGTTCAAGCCGGAACGCTGGCTTGCCGAGAGCGTTGCCGGCACCGATTCGGGCATCGGGGGCGGCTCGGCTGGTTTGGCCAAGCGGGTCTCGATGCCTTTCGGTGCCGGCCCGCGCATTTGCCCGGGCCGCTACCTCGCGTTGATGGAAATGAAGATGGCAATGGCCATGCTGTTGACGCACTTCGAAATCGAATCGGTCAACACGCCCGACGGCTTCGAGGCCGCTGAGCACTTGTCGTTCACGATGATGCCGGTCGGTCTGCAGATGCGCCTGCGCCTGCGCGAGCGCACGCAGTCGCAGTGATGCTCAGCGGTTGAGCGCAGTCAGCGCTTGCCCCAGATCGGCGATCAGGTCGGCGGGGTCTTCGAGCCCGAGCGAGAAGCGCACCAGCGTGCCGCGCCAGGCCGGCTGTTTGCGCATCGCCGCGAGGTCGTAAGGCACGACCAGACTCATCGGCCCGGCCCACGAGAAACCGATCTTGAAGAGTCGCAGCGCGTCGACGAATGCATCGACCTGAACGGCGCTGTAGCGCGCATCGAAGATCACCGAAAACAGCCCCGCCGATTGCGTGCAAAGCCGCGCCCAATGCTCGTGACCCGGTGAGCCGACCAACGCCGGATGCAACACCTGCGTGATCTCCGGCCGCCCCGTCCACCATTCGGCCAGCATGCGCCCCGCGCGATCGGCCGCCGCGTAGCGCAACGGCAGCGTCGGCAAACCGCGCAGCATGGCCTCGACGTCGTTGGCCCCCACGCCCCAGCCCATGCGCATGTGCGCTGCATTGAGGCGCAGGTGCAATGCCGGGTCACGCGTGGTCACCGAGCCCATCAACACATCGCCACCGCCCGACGGATATTTGGTCAACGCGTGCACCGAAATGTCGACCCCGAGTGGGGCTTCGCTACCACTCGGTCCGAGGTCGAACCGGAACGGGTCGAACGCGAGGCCCGCGCCCCAGGTGTTGTCGAGCGCGACCACGGCCCCCTGCGAGCGCGCCGCACGCACGAGTGCCGGCAGGTCGGGAAACTCCATCGTCACCGAGCCGGGCGCCTCGACCCACACGAGCTTGGTCTGCGGCGTGACCATGGCCGCGAGTGCATTCGCATCCATCGCGTCGTAGAAGCGGTGGGTGATGCCCCAAGCGGCCAGCTCGTGACGGGCCAGGTCTTTGCCGGGGTTGTACGCGTTGTCGGGGATCAACACTTCGTCGCCCGCGCGCAGGAGCGCGGTGTCGGTGAGCGCGATCGCCGCGAGGCCGCTCGGCACGAGCAGTGTGTGGCGCCCGCCTTCGAGCGTGGCGATGCGCTCCTCGAGCGTGAAGCTGGTCGGCGTGCCATGAAGGCCGTAGGTGTAGCCGACCTTCTGCTTCCAGTCGCGCGCGCGCATCGCCGCGGTGTTCGGGAAGATCACAGTCGACGCCTTGAAGACGCCTGGCTGTGGCGCACTGAAGCCGTCAGGCGGCTGGTAGGCGTGGTGAATCAGCACGGTCGCGGTCGCGGTCGCGGTCGCGGTCGCGGTCGCGGTCGGGGGAGTGGATTGCACAGCGATCACGCCGTCGCGCTTTTCGTTCGACATCATCGTGACCTCAAATCGGCACGCCGACCAGGTCATGGCCCTGGGTGCCGACGATCTTGACGCGGGTGAACTCGCCGACCTTGAGCGTCTTCGATGCCTTCTCGGGCGGCAGCAGTTTCACGCTGCCATCGATCTCGGGCGCATCGGCATACGAGCGCCCTACCCCGCCTTTTCGGCCCAGCGCGGCGGCCGAGTCGACCAGCACCTGCATGGTTGCGCCGACGCGGCGCTGCAGCTTCGCGGCCGATACCGTTTCGGCCACTGCCATGAAGCGCGCGCGGCGCTCCTCGCGCAGCTCGAGCGGCAACATGCCGGGCAAGTCGTTGGCCGTGGCGCCAGCGACGGCCGAGTACGCAAAGCAACCGGCACGGTCGATCTCGGCCTCGTGGATGAAGCC
>JAYUWC010000334.1:0-3390 GCA_043753755.1 Rhizobacter sp. | reverse complement strand
CCGACGACGAGACCATGGAGGTCGTCGAGTGGGTGCTCGCGGGCCAGGTGCAGCAAGACATCGTCGGCCTCATCAACGTGGCCGGCGGCAAGGCGGTGGGGCTCACGGGGCGCGACGGCGGCCTCATCCGAGCGAGGAAGCTGCGCTTGCTCGACCTGAAAGACCCGAGCGTCGTGCACGACGTCGGCCTCGTGGGCGAGATCGTCTCGATCGACCCGAGCGTCGTGAAGGCGCTGCAGGACGACGCCTTCATCCCGGTGATCTCGCCGCTCGGCTTCGGTGCCGACAACGAGAACTACAACATCAATGCCGATGTGGTCGCCGGCAAACTGGCCGAGGTCCTCAAGGCCGAGAAGCTGATCATGCTGACCAACATTCCCGGCGTGCTCGACAAGAACGGCAAACTGCTGACCAACCTGAGCGCCCGCGAGATCGACGATCTGTTTGCCGACGGCACGATCAGCGGCGGCATGATGCCCAAGATTGCCTCGGCACTCGAGGCGGCGAAGAACGGCGTCAATTCGGTCCACGTGATCGATGGTCGCGTGCCGCATGCGATGCTGCTCGAGGTGCTGACCGATCAGGCTTACGGCACGATGATTCGCTCACATTGATGGCGCAGTCGTCGCAACGCACCTGGCTCTTCGACCTCGACAACACACTGCACGACGCGAGCCACGCCGCGTTCGGCGCGACCAGCGCCGCGATGAACGCCTACATGGTCGACGAGCTCGGGCTGGCGCCTACCGAAGCCTCGCGGCTGCGCGATCACTACTGGAGCCGCTACGGCGCCACGCTGCTTGGTCTGGTGCGCCACCACGGTGTTCGCGCCGACCACTTTCTCGAGCAGACCCACCGCCACCCCGGTCTCGAAGCGCGGCTGCGAATGAGTCTGCACGACCGCGCCGCGCTGCAGCAACTGAAAGGCCGCAAGTTCATTCTGACCAACGCGCCGCGCGCCTACACCCAGCGTGTGCTCGATACCTTGCGCCTCGCGCCGCTGTTCGACGGCGTGATCAGCATCGAAGACATGGCGATGTTCGGGCAGCTGCGCCCCAAGCCCGATGCGCGCATGTTGCGTCGCATCGCGGCGCGGCTGAAGGTCAGACCGACCGATTGCATTCTGATCGAAGACACGCTGGCGAATTTGAGGGCGGCGCAGGGGCTCGGCATGCGCACGGTCTGGATGCAGCGCTACCTCGACGGGCGCTTTCGCGGTCACCTGCGGGGCGGCGCAAAAAACGGCATCAACGCCAGTGCAAAGCCCCGCGATGCTGGTGTTCACCCTTGCCCCAGCCCGCAGTACGTGTATGCCAAAATTCATGCGCTGCAACATCTGCTGACGCTGTGATGAACGATGAATCCGAATCCAGCGTAAGCCCCCCGCCAAAGGCGGCCGAGGCACACGCCACGGGTTCGGTGCCCATGCCGCTCGACGCGCTCACAGCGGCGCCAGCGGCACCGCGCAAGCGTCCCAAACCCGGCGAGCGCAAGGTACAGATCCTGCAAACCCTCGCCGCGATGCTCGAACAGCCGGGTGCCGACCGCATCACCACCGCCGCGCTGGCGGCACGGCTCGATGTCTCCGAGGCGGCGCTGTACCGGCACTTCGCGAGCAAGGCGCAGATGTTCGAGGGCTTGATCGAGTTCATCGAGACCTCGGTGTTCACGCTCATCAATCAAGTGCAAGAGCGCGAGAGTGGCGCCTCGGTGCAGGTGCAGAAAATGTTGACCGTGGTGCTGCAGTTCGCCGAAAAAAATCCCGGCATGGCCCGCGTGATGGTTGGCGATGCGCTGGTGTTCGAAAACGAGCGTCTGCTCGCGCGCATGAACCAGTTCTTCGACCGCTTCGAGTCGCAGCTTCGGCAATGCCTGCGCGGCGCGGCCGATGTTTCTGGTTCGGCCACACCGACTGTCGACGCCAACGCGCAGGCGTCGGTGCTCAAGGCCTTCGCGGTCGGGCGGCTGCAGCTCTTCGCACGCTCCGGGTTCAAGCGCAGCCCGACCGAGCACCTCGAGACTGCGCTGCGTTTGCTGGCGTCCTAGGCCGCGCTCGGTGAGTGGCACGGCGACGCTGACGTTGCAGGTCGGCGGCAACACCTTGCTGCTGCTGCCCGAAAAGGCGATCTTTCTGCCCGAGGCCGACACCCTGCTGGTGGCAGACGCCCACATCGGCAAGGCGACCACCTTTCGCCAACTCGGTGTGCCGGTGCCTGCCGGCACGACCGACGAGACGCTCGCGGTGCTCACCCGCCTGATCGACCGGCTCGATGCGCGCCGCGTCGTCTTTCTCGGCGACTTTTTGCATTCGTCCCGATCGCTGGCCCCCGACACGCTCGCCACGGTGTTGCGCTGGCGTGAGCGCCACAGCAGCGTCGAGCTGACGCTGGTGCGCGGCAACCACGACGACCGCGCCGGTGACCCGCCGGCGGTGCTCGACATCCAGTCGGTCGACGAGCCATTGCCGTGGCGCGGCTTGGCACTTTGCCACCACCCGCGCCCGATCGATGGCGCCTTCACGCTCGCGGGCCATCTGCACCCGTGCGTCAGCATCGGCGGTCGGGCCCACGACTGGCACCGCCTGCCTTGTTTCTGGTTCTCGCAACGGCAGGGCGTGCTGCCGGCTTTCGGTGCTTTTACCGGCATGCAGGCAATACGCGCGAAGCGCGGTGAGCGGGTGTTTGCGGCCGCGCCAGACCGCGTCTTCGAGCTGCTGCCCGAGACGAGGCTGCTGCGACGTTGAGGCAGAACGTCGACACAAAGCACCTCTAAACTGCCTGCTTTATGAATTCAACACCTGCAGATCTGGTGCAATTGATTGCGCGCGCAGAGGCCTTGCTCGGCCGGCTAGAGGCGGTCTTGCCGCACCCGTTGACGGCACCCGACTGGGCCGCGTCGATCGCGTTCCGCTACCGCAAACGGGGTGGCTCGGGCGTCATCGAGCCGGTGCGGCACGTGGCGCCGATTCGGCTCGACGCGCTGGTCGAGGTCGAGCCGCAGAAAGAGCGGTTGCTGCGCAACACGCAGCAGTTCGTCGCCGGCCTGAGTGCCAACAACGTGCTGCTGACCGGCGCGCGCGGCACCGGCAAGAGCTCGCTCATCAAGGCTTGCCTGAACGAGTTCGCCGACCGCGGGCTGCGCCTGATCGAGGTCGACAAGACCGATCTGATCGACCTGCCCGACATCGTCGACCTGATCGCTGAGAGGCCCGAGCGTTTCATCGTTTTCTGCGATGACTTGAGCTTCGACGAAGGCGAGCCTGGCTACAAGGCGTTGAAGTCGATCCTCGACGGTTCGGTGGCGCAGGCTTCCGACAACCTGCTGATCTACGCGACCAGCAACCGCCGCCACCTGCTGCCCGAGTACATGAAAGAGAACCTCAGCTACCAG
>JAYUWC010000333.1:0-10348 GCA_043753755.1 Rhizobacter sp. | reverse complement strand
CGCCGCTGCGCGGTGGTCACGCTGTCACACGACCCATTGATCGATGACCCGGCATTGATCAAGGCGCTGCATTCAAAGGCGTTTTATGTGGGCGCGCTCGGCAGCCGCAAGACCCATAAGGCGCGACTCAAGCGACTGCACGACGCCAAGCTGTCAACACAACTCACCGGCAGGCTGCACGGGCCAGCAGGCTTGTCGATCGGTGCGAGCGGCTCGGCCGAGATTGCCGCGTCGATCGTGGCTGAATTGATCGCAGAACTGCGCGGACAAGCCGCCCGAGCGACAGCGCAGTTGGCGCTGGCCGCTGCATCTCCAGAGGCCGAAGCGACGTGATGGTGGGACAGTTCTGGCGGGGTGATAGGGACGGGTGGGTCCGCGCAGTCAGTTGAACTGCAAGACAAGCAGAAACTGCTAATCTCGTTCCTCCGAGCTATGAACAGATGTGACTGCCAATGTACGACCACTACCAAATTGAGATACCGGAGTCGTTCTACGCACTGTTTTTGACAGTTGGGAACGCCCGGCCCAATGCTTCACGCGAGGTCATTGCGGCCCGGTACGACATTTGCGAAGACCTCGCCTCGCAATTGTCCGGCTATGCGTCGGCCCGCCATCTCGACCTTGGCATCGCCGAGACCGAAGTGCTCGTCCGCTGCCATCTCGCGCTCGCCGGCGGTGACGCCGGTGTCAGCCCGCCGGAAGCCGTGTGGGTCACTCGCCGTTTGGCTGAACTGCTGGAGTGGCGTTGCCCGCCACTGGAGTGAGCAGCCGTTCACGCACAGTCAGATGACACGAATGTCCCCCTGAATACTTAGAGGGTGCTGCGGCTGATGCTCACGCTCTTGTGCTGACAGACCGCATCGGGGATCTTCGCGGCCTCGTTCGGCGGGACCGCCTTGCGGCAGTCCCTGGGCGAGTTGCGCGTGCTCGATGCGTCGGTGTCGACCGGCGCGGCGACGGGTGCCTCGCGCCAGCCCTGCGAACACTGCTCGCGCGCCGCCAGAAATCCCGCCCATCCTGCAAAGACACCCTCGCAAGCACCGCGGCTGCGCCGTGCCGGGCGAGTCGGAGAAGATCGATTTGCGCGGTATTCAATCCTCTTCCATCGCCCAGATGAGATGCGCATCAAGGAGCAGCCGGTAGTGCGAGCGCAAGGCATCTACCCTGGCCTGCTCGGTAGCCGTCGATGCATCAAGGGCTTGGCGGCGCGCGAGCAGCAGGGTTTGCAGGTCGGCTTCGCCCAGGGTGTAGGCACGCTGCATCAGTCGGGCGTTGTCGCGGGTGATGGCAAGCGCTTGCAACGCCAGGCGCCAGCGCTCCAGTCCACCGGTGGCATCCGTGAACATCTCCAGGATCTCGGCTACTTCGTCCCGTTTTTGTCGCTCGAGCCTTGCGCGTGCTGCGTCGGCTTCCTGGAGCGCTTGCTGCGCCCGTTCGCTGCGGTAGGTGCCCGACAGCGGGATGCTCACGCTCAGGCCGATGATGCGTTCGTTGCGAAACGCCTCCGAAGCCGTGTACACACCAAGGGTCGGATCGGGAATGCGTTCGGCGTTGGCGCGAGCCGCACTGAGTTCGGCCCTGGTCAGCAGCCCCTCGGCGATCTTGATCGGATCGCTTTCCGCCAGGATGCGCTCGCGCCATTGCGCCAGGCTCATGTCCAGCGCCAGCGGCTCGGCCAGTGGCGGGAGTTCGCAGGTCAACATCGGAAATCGCACCGCCAGTTTGGCCTTGGCTTTGGCCTCAGCTGACGTCGCCGCGCTCAGTTGCCGCTGCACTTCGATGAGATCAGCTCGGGCGACGTTGAGGTCCAGCATCGACGCATCACCTGCCTTGCGGCGCTTGTCGACCGCTTGGTGGCTGGCCTGCGCGAAAACCAGCTGTTCGGCCCACAGCTCACGCTGGCGGCGGGCCGCGAGCGCGTCGATCCAGAGGGTGACGAGTGCCCGCGCAGCTTCGTGGCGGGCTTCGCCAATGCGCGCCTGGCCGATGATGAGTTCAGTCTCACCGAGCTGGGCATCAATCCCCGCCTTGCCGCCGATGCGGATCGTGCGCTCCAGTGATGCCGTCCACTCATTAGAGTTGCCACCGGTGTCATAGCGTCGGCGCTGTGCCGAGAGCTTGGTGGTCCATTCCTGGGAGCCGGCACGCAGTGCGGCGGCGCCATGCCGCGCCGCAATCAGGGCGCGGCGGGCTTCGACCACGGCGGGGTCCTGGTCAATGCTCTGGCGGGCGATTTCAGTGGATGGCAGGTCCGGCGGTGTGGGCCGTGGCTGCGCAAATGCACACAGTGAGGCAAAAGGCAGCAGCGCCGTGGCGACGAGTGCGGCGCCGATCACCAGGCCCGTTGCGCGCTTCATGCCACTTCTCCCTCGTGGGAAAGTGCCGAAGCCCAGTAGCGCAATCCGGTGCCCTTGAAGCGCTGCTTCAGCAATTCGGTCAGGCTCGCCAGCTCTGCGTCGGTGGTGACGATCTGCACTTGGACCGAACGGCTGCGGCCCATGACCTTCTCCACGTTGGACAGCCGCCCCTGGGCCGTGCCGTGGCTGAAGGTCGGGGTGCTGGTGAACACCTCGCCTTCGACTGTCGTCAACAAGGTGTCGAGCAGTTTCTCCTCAACCTCGCGCGTGCAGATCAGCGTCAAACAGAATTTAGACATGGTTTGGCTCCGTCGCCGTGGACGCAGTCAGCGCAGTCGGCGCAGTCGGCGAACTCGGGTTGTTCGTTTCGGTCTTCGCTTCATTCTTCGAATGCGCGAAGCGCAGGTAGAGGATGGGCAGCAAGATCAGCGTCAGCGCGGTGGCGCTCATCAGCCCGCCGATCACGACGATGGCCAGCGGCCTTTGGATCTCCGAGCCCGGCCCGGTCGCAAAAAGCAGCGGGATCAGGCCGAAGGCGGTGATCGACGCGGTCATCAGCACCGGTCGCAGTCGCCGCTTGGCACCCTCGGTCACGCAATCCAGCAACGACAGACCCTCGGCGTGCAGCTGGTTGAAATAGCTCACCAGCACCACACCATTGAGCACCGCAATGCCCAGCAGTGCGATGAACCCGACCGAGGCCGGCACCGACAGGTACTCGCCGGTGACCCACAGCGCGACGATGCCGCCCACCAGCGCGAACGGGATGTTGCTGAGCACCAGCAGGGCCTGGCGCACCGAGCCGAAGGTCGTGAACAGGATCAGGAAGATGAAGCCGAGCGCCAGGGGCACGACGAGCGAGAGACGTGCCGCCGCGCGTTGCTGGTTCTCGAACTGACCGCCCCAGGTGACCCGGTAGCCGATGACCACGCCGTAGCGGCTGCCCATCTCACGGTCGATCTTGACCGGCCCGGTTTCGCGGTCGAGCTTCGCCAGCGTCTGCAGCGGCACGCTCTGGCCATCGGCCCCCATGATGCTGAGCGAGGCGAATTCGGCCGGCGAAACCCTCACCGCGTCGGGGCCACGCAGCACGATGGGAATGCGCCGGTTGCCGTCGATCACGGTGCCGGCACGCTGGCCTTCGATCTGCGCCCGCAAGGCCTCCTGCACGTCTTCTACCGACAGGCCGTAGCGGCCCGCCACCAGCCGGTCCACCACCACGCGCAGGTACTGCACGCCGTCGTTCTCGACGGTGTACACATCCTGGTTGCCGGGCACTTTCTTCATCACGGCTTCGACCTGACCGGCCAGCTCGTTCAGCGTCTTCAAGTCAGGGCCGAACACCTTGATTGCCACGTCACCACGCACGCCGATGATCATCTCCGACACGCGCATGTCGATCGGCTGGGTGAAGCTGTAGCTGATGCCGGGCATCTGGTCGAGCACGGTGCGGATCTTCGCGATCAGCGCTGGTTTGTCGGCCAGCTTCCACTCGTCGCGCGGCTTCAGCACCAGGAAGGTGTCGGTCTGGTTCAGCCCCATCGGGTCGAGACCGATCTCATCGGAGCCAGCACGCGCGACCACGCCGGTGATCTCGGGAATGTTCTTCATCAGCGCCTGATGGATCAGCAGGTCGAGCGCGGCGGTCTGCTCCAGGCTGACCGAGGGCAGCTTCTCGATGCCGACGATGATGTCGCCCTCGTCCATTTCCGGCATGAAGGTCTTGCCGACGAAGGTGTAGACGATGGCCGCGCCTACGAGCATCGCGCCGGCCACGACAAAGACGGCAGTTTGTCGGCGCAGTGCCCAGGCGAGCGTCGGCTCGTAAGCCTTCAGCAGCTTTCGCGACAGCCACGGCTCTTCGTGCGAGACCTGTTTCAAGAGGAACGACGACAGCACCGGGATCACGGTAAGCGACAGCCCCAGCGAGCTGATCAGCGCGAAGACGATGGTCATCGCCACAGGCACGAAGAACTTGCCTTCCAGCCCCTGCAGCGTCAGCAGCGGCAGGAACACCGTGATGATGATCAGGATGCCGGCCGCGACCGGCACCGCGACTTCGCGCACCGCGCGGAAGACGATATGCAGGCGCGGCAAGCGGCCTTTGCTGGTGTCCGCTTTGTTGTAATTGGCCAGATGCTGAACGACGTTCTCTACCACCACGACTGCGGCGTCTACCAGCATGCCGAGGGCGATCGCCAGGCCACCCAGGCTCATCAGGTTGGCTGACATGCCGGCCAGCCGCATCATGATGAAGGTGGCGAGCGCCGCCAGCGGCAACACGACGGCCACGGCGACGGCCGCACGCACGTTGCCGAGAAAGGCGCCGAGCAGCACCAGCACGATCAGCGTTGCTTCGAGCAAGGCCTTCGAGACGGTACCGACAGCCTTTTCGACCAGGCTCGCGCGGTTGTAGAACACCTTGAGCTCAACGCCCTTGGGCAGCGCCGTCTTGAGTTCGTCGAGCTTCTTCGTCACGCCGTCGACGACCTTTTGCGCGTTGGCACCGGCGAGCCCGAGCACCAGGCCTTCGACGGCTTCGCCGCGGCCGTCTTGAGTGACCACGCCGTAGCGTGTCACCGACCCGTCGCGCACCATCGCGACATCGGACAGACGGATCGTGCGGCCGTCCTTGCTGGCAACGATGATGGCGCGCAGATCGTCCTGCGTCTTCACGCTGCCCTCGCTGCGCACCAGCAGCACTTCGTCGCCTTCGCCCAGGCGGCCAGCGCCGTCGTTGCGGTTGTTCGACTCGATGGCGGCTTTGAGCTTGGCGGTGGACAGGCCCACGGCGGCCAGCTTGGCCGGGTCGGGAATGACCTCGAAGCTGTGCACCTTGCCGCCGAGCGCGTTCACGTCGGCGACGCCCGCAACCCCCCGCAAGGCCGGCCGGATCACCCAGTCGAGCAGGCTGCGCTTTTCTTCCAGCGACATGCCCTCGGCTTCGACGGTGAACATGAACATCTCGCCGAGCGGCGTGGTGATCGGTGCCATGCCGCCGCCGATGCCCGTGGGCAGGTCGGCGGTGACGTTCGAGAGCCGTTCTGCCACCTGCTGGCGAGCCCAGTAGATGTCGGTGCCGTCGTTGAAGTCGACGGTCACATCGACCAGGCCGTACTTCGACACCGAGCGCAGGATGCGCTGCTGCGGAATGCCCAGCATCTCGACCTCGATCGGGATCGCGATGCGGCTCTCGATCTCCTCGGGCGTCATGCCCGGTGCTTTCATGATGATCTTGACCTGCGTGCTCGACACGTCCGGAAAAGCATCGATCGGCAGGTTGCGAAACGAGTACCAGCCGGCGCCGGCCAGCAAGGCCGCCGCCAGCATGATGAACAGGCGCTGCGAGAGCGCGAACTGAACCAGGCGGGCGAGCATCAGTTGCTCCCGCTCTTGCCGAGCCACGCAGCCTTCAGTGCGATCACCGAAGTGACCGCGATGTCCTGGCCCGGCTTCAGTGGCCCTTGCACCTGCACCGAGGCGCCGGCGCTGTTGAGCACGGTGATCTGCTGCGCAAGGAAGCCTTTGGGCGTGCGCACGAAGACATAGGCCTTGTCGCCCTGGCGCACGACCGACGCGACCGGCACCGGCCAGCTCTCGCTGCCGGAACCCGCGTTGCCCAAGTTTGCGAAGGGCACCTGGGCCTGAACGTACTCGCCAGGGCGCAACAGGCCCACGCCCTTGGTGACCTGGGCACGCAATGTGACGGTCTGGCTGTCGCTCACCATCGAACCCATGCTCATCGGGGCGGCCGTGGCGTCACGGCCGACCACTGTGATTTGTTTGCCCTTGATCGCGACTTGAGACCGGCGGTCGGCCGGCAACTGGATGTCGAGCCACAACTGGCGCGTGTCGGCCAAGCGCATCAGCGCGTCGGCCTGCGCCACGCGTTGACCGGCCTTCACGTCGAGCCCCATCACCGTGCCGGCCGTCTTGGCGTGCACGGTCAGCCCGTCTTGCAGCGCACCGCCGGCTGCGATCTTCCTGACGCTCGCGCCGTCGACGCCGGCCAGTCGAAGCGCTGCATCGGCCTGCTGCACTCGGGCGCGGTCTTCTTCGGCCGCGCCGTCGGCCTCCTGCACCCGCCGCTCCGGGATGATCCCGTCGGCAAACAGCATGCGCTCACGCCGCGCCGTCTTCTGCGAAAGGCGGCTCTTCGAGGACGCCTCCAGCAGCTTGAGCTGCAGCTCGCCGAGCTCGGGGCTGGTCAGGCGCAGCAGCGGTTGGCCGCTCTTGACCGCATCGTTTTCGCCGACCAGCACCCGGTCCACCAGCCCGGCCAGTGGGGCGCTGACCACCTGCTCTTGCGACGGCGGCAGGACGACGCGCGCCGGGTAGGCCTGGCCCTGGATGTCGGCTGGTTTGTCAAGGCGCTGCAGCGTGATGCCCAGACCCTGCATCTGGGCCTGGGTGACCGCGAATTCATCGGCGGCATGCGCCGAAATCGATGCGGCGAGGAGCGCGCTCAGAACGAGCGTGAAAGCGACGCGAGCAGGCGTGCGCCGGGACAGAAGGCATTGCATGACAGAACTCCACTGAGCCTGCGTCCGCGACAGACGGACGGCAGGACTGAGACAAGCGCAGGGATGCGCTAAGAAAGGGTCTCAGGCGTGGAGCGGTGGCGCGCGTCCTGCGGGTGGCAGGCTGCGGTGGGAGCGAAAGTCTGCACGCGAGCGGTCGGGTCGCCAGTCTTTGGGCGGCAACTCTTCGACGGCAGCGAGGCGTTGCGCCACCGAGACCAGCGCGACTTGCGCTTCGGGGTCGTCGATGGCCGGGAGCTGGCCCAGCCGCGACGGGTCGATCCGGATCGCCATCGTGGCGTGCGACACCAAAGGGTGGTTAGCGCTTTCGACGTGCGGCTCGCTGTCGTCGAGCGACGTGTGCGTCGTCGCGATTTGAAGCAGTCCTTCGACGCCGTCATGATGATGGTGATGGAAGGGCGCACTCAGAAGATCAAACACGACCGCCAGCACGAGCAGCCACCGAGCGAGCCACCCTGCGCCGCGCACGCTGTTCGAGGAACGGCGCGAAAGCGTTGCGGGCTGTTGGGTGCAGGTCATGGGTATATGGGCGAGCAGCAATAAACAAGACGTTATTGGCCGCCGAAGTATTTCATAGCTGCGTAGAAACGGACCGTCGAACGAGCGCATGGAAAGGCCGTTCACGCGCCTTTGATCCGGACCTTGAGCAGCTTCACGGAGTTGACGAACACGAGAATGTCAGGCCCCAGGTGAATGATCGCCGCCTGGATCGGGCCGATCCAGCCAAGCAAAGCCGCAGTGATGCCGAGTACGTGCACCACCCCAACGCCGACGAACAGGTTCTCCTGAACCGTGCGGTAGGCACGCCGGGCGATGGCACGGGCCGCAACGATCTTGCCGAGGTCGTCGGTCATCAGCGCGATGTCGGCGGCCTCGAGCGGCCGCCTGCGTGCCGCCGCCGCCCATCGCGATGCCGACATCGGCCTTTGCCAGCGCAGGCGCGTCGTTGATGCCGTCGCCCACCATGGCGACGCGGTGACCCTGGCCTTGCAGCTCGGCGATGGCCGTGACCTTGTCTTCGGGCATCAGGTTGGCGCGCACCTCGTCGATGCCGAATTCGGCAGCGATCACCTGGGCAGTGGCCGCGTTGTCACCGGTCAACATCACGATCCGCTTGACGCCGCTGGCCTTGAGCTCGGCCAGCGCTTCTTTGGCACCCGGCCGCAGTGTGTCGGCGATGAAGATTACGCCAGCGAACTCGCCGTCGACCGCGACATGCACGGGCGTGCGCCCGCCGTCTTCGACCGCCGCGGCGAGCGCGATCCCGCTCTCGCGCAGCAGAGCGGCGTTGCCCACCAGCACGGCACGACCCTCGACCGTGGCCCTGACTCCCCGGCCTTGCAACTGGTCGAAAGACTCGGGCTCGGGCACGGCGATGCCTTTCCGGCTGGCAGCGTCCACGACCGCTTTGGCCAGCGGGTGCGCCGAGCGCCGGTCGGCAGCGGCAGAAAGTCTCAGCAACGTGCCCTCGTCGAACGCGGTGTTGCGCGACGAGACTTCCACCACCTCGGGGCGATTCGCCGTGAGGGTGCCGGTCTTGTCGAACACCACCACATCGACCTTGGCCAGGGTCTCCAGATAGATACCGCCCTTGATCAGGATGCCGGTGCGTGCGGCCCGTGCGATGGCCGCAATCATCACCAGCGGGGTGGCCAGTCCCAACTCAGCGGGTGACGTGAAAATCATCAGCGTGACGACCATGCGGACATCGCGGGTGGCGAAGTAGACGACGATTAAAAACACGAACACGACCGGGATCAGCCAGGCTGCCACCTTGTCGGCGAGCTTCTGCACGGGCGCTGCTTCAGCTTCCGCGCATTCGACGAGGGCGATGATGCGGGAGAAGGTGGTGTCGGTGCCGAGCCGCTCGGTGCGGATATCGAGCGCGCCGGAGTCGACCACGGTGCCCGCGAAAACCTGCGCGTCGAGGCCCTTGTCCTTCGGGACGCTTTCACCGGTGATCGGCGCTTCGTTCACCGAACCCTGGCCGCCGACGACGCGACCATCGACGGGAATTTTCTCGCCCGGCCGCACCAGCACCACGTCGCCGACCTTCAGCTCGCCGATCGGCACCGATCGTTCGCCGGCATCCGTGCGCAGAAGCGCCACCTGCGGCACCGAGCCGATCAGCGACTTGATCGAGGCCCTGGCGCGGTCGGTGTTGAGTTCGGCGATGAACTCGGCGATCAAGATGATGACCATCAGCACGGCGCCGGCGACAGTCTCGCCGCCGAAGACGGCCACCAGTGTTGCCACGGTCACGAAGATCTCGGTGCCGACCTTGTGTTCGTGGATCAGGTCGAGGACACCTGTCTTGACGAGCGGGTACAGGCCGATCGCAATGGCGATCCAGAGCATCTGGATGGGCACGAGGCCTTGCCAGAACAGCAGCGCGATCGGCCCCGTCACGACGATCCGTGCCACTTCGATCCAGCGCTCGCGGGTCATTAGCGCCATCAACCCCGCGGCATCGCGTGTCCCACCGGCAATGTGAGTGGTCAAAGGTACTTCGCAATCGTCTTGAATTCGTCCATCGGGGGGGCACGCTTCTTGGGCAGCGCACCCAATGCAGCGTCCAGACAGTGATCGAGGTGGTCGTGAATCAGGGTTTTTTTGGCGGCGTGAATCGCACTCTCGACCGCCTGAAGCTGCTGAACCACGTCAAGGCAGGAGCGGCCATCGACCAGCATCGCGATGACGTTGTGCAGGTGTCCGTCGGCACGCTTGAGGCGATTGATCACTTTAGGGTGGCTGGCGTGGACGTGTGGTACTGGCATTTTCATATCCTACCAGGGAGGATCGGTGTCGCTTTTGACCCGATAGCAAGACAAGCAGGCGTGCAGTCGGTCGTCACGTTGTCTACCTGCTGATGCGTCGAATGCGCGAGCGGCCGCCTGAGTCGAGCTGTGCGCTCTGGCGCTGGTCGCGTCAGCGGCAATCGTCTAGTGCTTTACCAACGCAGGCACGTCGTGCCAGCTGCCTCTGGCGACCGCGCTGGCCGCTGTATGTTGGTCGATCAGATCGCGACCGGCGCCTTGATGGCCGGGTGGTGCTCGTACTCGAGCACCTCGAAGTCGTCGAACTCGTAGTCGAAGATCGAAGCCGGGCGGCGCTTGATCGCCAGAAGGGGATAAGGGTGCGGCGCCCGAGTGAGTTGCAGCGCGACCTGCTCGGCGTGATTGCTGTAGAGATGGCAATCGCCGCCGGTCCAGATGAAATCGCCGAGGGCCAGATCGCATTGCTGCGCCAGCATGTGGGTCAGCAGCGCGTAACTCGCGATGTTGAACGGCACGCCGAGAAAGATGTCGGCGCTGCGCTGGTAGAGCTGGCAGCTGAGCCGTCCCTCGGCCACGTAAAACTGGAAGAACGCGTGACAAGGCATCAGCGCCATCTTCGACAGCTCGGCCACGTTCCAGGCGCTGACCACCATGCGGCGCGAGTCGGGGTTGC
>JAYUWC010000332.1:0-3428 GCA_043753755.1 Rhizobacter sp. | reverse complement strand
TCGACTCCTCTCGCCACGCCGCCGCGCTGCCGTCGCGTCCTTTGCTCAAAGGCCGCCAGACCCGCGCGGCGATTCTCGACGCGGCGCTCGCGCTGGCTTCGCACATGGGGCTGGAGGGCCTCTCGATCGGCGCGCTGGCCGAGGTTACGCAGATGAGCAAGTCGGGGGTGTTCGCGCACTTCGGCTCGCGCGAGGAGTTGCAGATTTCAGTGGTTCGCGAGTATCACGCGAAGTTCGAGGCCGAGATTTTCGAGCCGGCGATGAACGCGGCGCGCGGTTTGCCGCGGCTTCGCGCGATGTACGACCGTTGGTTCAAGCGAGTCTCGGTCGAGATCGACGCCGGCTGCATTTACATCAGTGGTGCGGTCGAGTTCGACGACCGGCCCGGGCCGGTGCGCGATGCGCTGGTCGGCATGGTGCAAACCTGGCACGCCGCGCTCGAGCGGGCGATTCGCCAGGCGATCGAGTTGCGCCATTTGAAGGCCGACACCGACCCGCAGCAGTTGCTGTTCGAGATTCACGGCCTCGTGCTGGCCTTGCACCACGACGCCCGATTTCTGCGCCGGCCGGGTGCCGATACGCGGGCGCGGGCCGGCTTCGAAAACATCCTTTCGCGCCACCTCGCGACCGCCTCGGCGGCCGAGCGCAACGCCTGATTTTTCAGCCCATTTCTCTTCTCAGGAGTTTTCATGCCTCACTACACGCCGCCTCTGCGCGACATGCAATTCGTCATGCACGAGTTGCTCAACGTCGTCGACGAACTCAAGGCCCTGCCCGCGCATGCCGAGATCGATGTCGACACGATCAATGCGGTGCTCGAAGAAGGCGGCAAGTTCGCGGCCAGCGTCGTCGCGCCAACAAATCAGGGCGGTGACGAAGAAGGCTGCGTGCTCGACAAGGCGACTCACGAAGTCAAGACGCCCAGCGGCTTCAAGGCGGCCTATGCGCAATACGTCGAAGGTGGCTGGCCAGCGCTGAGCTGCGACCCGGCGTATGGCGGCCAGGGCCTGCCGCACCTGGTGAACCAAAGCATGTACGAGATGCTCAACTCGGCCAATCAGGCCTGGACGATGTACCCCGGCCTCTCGCACGGGGCCTACGAAGCGCTGCATGTGCACGGCTCCGAAGCGCAGAAGGCGATGTACTTGCCGAAGCTCACGAGCGGCGTCTGGACCGGCACGATGTGCCTGACCGAATCGCACTGCGGAACCGACCTCGGCCTGCTGCGCACCAAGGCCGAGCCCCAGCCGGACGGCAGCTACAAGCTCACCGGCAACAAGATCTTCATCTCGGCCGGCGAACACGACATGGCCGCCAACATCGTCCACCTGGTTCTCGCACGCCTGCCCGATGCGCCGGCCGGCTCGAAGGGCATCTCGCTCTTCGTCGTGCCGAAGTTTCTGGTCAACGATGACGGCTCGCTGGGCGCGCGCAACCCGATCTTCTGCGGCGGGCTAGAGCACAAGATGGGCATTCACGGCAACGCGACCGCGCAGCTCAACCTCGATGGCGCCGAAGGCACGCTGGTCGGGCAACCCAACAAGGGCTTGGCGGCGATGTTCGTGATGATGAACGCGGCGCGGCTCGGGGTCGGCATGCAGTCGCTCGGCCTCACCGAAGTGGCCTACCAAAACGCGGCGGCCTACGCGAAAGACCGCATCCAGATGCGCTCGCTTTCGGGCACCAAGAATCCCGACAAACCTGCCGACGCGATCATCGTGCACCCCGATGTGCGCAAGATGTTGCTCACAGCGCGGGCCTACGCCGAAGGCGCCCGCGCGCTCGCGATGTGGACGACGCTGCAGCTCGACAAAGAACTCGCCAGCAACGACGCGGCGGTTCGCGCCGAGGCTGCCGACATGGTGGCGCTGGTGACGCCGATCGTGAAGGCGTTCTTCACCGACAACGCCTGGATCGCGACCTCGCACTGCCTGCAAGTCTTCGGTGGCCACGGCTACGTGCGTGAGTGGGGCATGGAGCAATATGTGCGCGACGCGCGCATCAACATGATCTACGAAGGCACGAACACGATCCAGTCGCTCGATCTGCTGGGTCGCAAAGTGTTGGGCGACAACGGCGCGAAGTTGAAGAAGTTCGGCAAGCTGGTGGCGCAGTTCGTCGAAGACGAAGGGGTGAACGAAGCCATGCAGGAATTCATTAATCCGCTCGCCGACCTGGGCGACAAGGTCACCAAACTCACGACCGAGATCGGCATGAAGGCGCTGAAAAACCCCGATGAAGTCGGCGCTGCGGCGGTCGACTATTTGCGTGTCTGCGGGCACCTCGTGTTCGCCTACTTCTGGGCCCGCATGGCCAAGGTGGCGCTCGAGAAGGTGGATGGGGGCGACCCGTTCTACAAAGCCAAGCTGACCACCGCACGCTTCTACTTCGCCAAGCTGCTGCCGGCGACGGCGATGCTGATCCGCGCCGCACGCGCCGGCTCGGCCTCGCTGATGGAAATGGACGAGGCGCTGTTTTGATGCGCGCCCTGCACCTCACCGCTGCGCTCGGCATTGCACTCGTCTCGAGCTTCGCCCATGCGCAAGCCACCCCGGCCGGGCTTTGGAAGACGATCGACGATGCCGGCAAAACCGAGACCTCGCTGATCCGCATCACCGAGGCGGGCGGCGTCTTCAGCGGCAGGCTCGAGAAGCTGCTGGAGCCCGGCGCGCGGCAAGATTCGGTCTGCGACAAATGCACCGACGAGCGCAAAGACAAACCCATCGTCGGCATGGTGATCATCAAGGGCGTGAAGCAAAGCGAGTCAAACAAGGAGCGTTTCGATGGCGGCGAGATCCTCGACCCTGACAACGGCAAGACGTACAAGGTGCGCTTGACGCCGGTCGACGCCGGCAAGAAGCTCACGGTGCGCGGCTACATCGGCACGCCGATGCTCGGCCGCACCCAAACTTGGATTCGCGCTGAATGAATCCTCATTTCGAAGGAAACCCCATGAATCGATTTACCGTTCGCAAGGTCGCCGTTCTCGGCGCCGGTGTGATGGGCGCGCAGATCGCCGCCCACCTCGTCAACTGCAAGGTGCCCGTGATCTTGTTCGACCTGCCGGCCAAAGACGGCCCGAAGAACGGCATCGTCACCAAGGCCATCGAAGGCTTAAAGAAACTCAAGCCCGCGCCGCTGGGCATCAATGAAGAAGCGGCCGTCATCGAGCCGGCCAACTACGAAGAGCACCTCGACAAGCTCAAAGACTGCGATCTCGTGATCGAAGCGATCGCCGAGCGCATGGACTGGAAGCTCGCGCTGTACGAGAAGATCGCGCCGGCGTTGGCTGCTCACGCGATCGTCGCCAGCAACACCTCGGGCCTGTCGATCACCAAGCTGAGCGAGGTGCTGCCCGAGGCGATCAAGCCGCGGTTTTGCGGCATCCACTTTTTCAACCCGCCGCGCTACATGGCGCTGGTCGAGCT
>JAYUWC010000331.1:0-10359 GCA_043753755.1 Rhizobacter sp. | reverse complement strand
AGAGCTGAACCTTGTCTGCAAAATACGGCGCGAACAAATGCACCGGCAGGCGCTCGATCTTCAGGTTGCCGGCGGCCAGCAGCGGCTGCATGCCGATGCGACCTTTGTAGTCGATGCTGCCCGTCGTGCGCTGGCGCTCCCGGCCAGGCGCACCGAGGCGTGCGTTGAGCTGCACAGCAGCCGGCGGCTGCGGTTTTTCGCCTTGCCAGGCGAAGCCCTGAAGCGCCAGACTCAAGTTCGAAAGTTCGAGCCGCACCGGCTCTCGGGTACCCGGGCCAGCGAGCGCATCGACGAGACGGAGCTGGCCCCCTTCGAGCACGAAGTCTTTGGGCTGCATGTTCCACGCGGGTGGGGCTGACGTCGCTAGCGCGGCCGCGCTGGCCTGCGCTCTCGCGGCCGGCTTGTCGCTACCGGGCACGTAGCCCTGCACGTTCAGGCGCCCGGCCGAGTCGCGTGCGAGCTGCACAGCGGGCTGGACGAGTTTGAGTTGACCCACAACCACCGTGCGGGCGAGCAAATCGAGCTTCACGTCGGCCAGCGCGAGCTGCTTCAATGCGACCGCGTCGACGTTCTTGGCGACGCCCGGCTCATGCACGCGCAAGTCGTCGAGCGCGAGCGAGGCCACGGTCAGCGCGAGCCGCGGCGCCTCGGCCGCGCCCGACCAATCGAGCTGAGCTTGCGCGGCGAGTCGGCCGGCGAGCGTGGGCACCAATGACTGCGACAGATACGGCGCAAAGACCGCGAGCGACACGCCGGCCAACCGAACATCGAGCTTTGCCTCGTGGTCGGTGACCGGCCCGTCAGCACTGAACTCGGCGAGTACCGAACCAGACGGACCACCCAGACCACCCGGCGCACCCGGCGCTTGCCAACGCAGCGTGCCCTTGAGCGTGATCGGCACCGGGCGCGCCAGCGGCCATTGCAATTGCTTGGCTGTCACTGCGAGGCCATCGAGTTGCAGCGCCACCGCGGGCTTCACGGCGGCGTCGCTCCACGACACACGGGCCTCGTTGAGCGCCAGCGACTCCAGGCTGGCCTGCCACGCGTTGGGCGCAGCCGCTGCAGGAGCCGATGCACCAGACGCCGACGTCGAGGCCGACACCTTCGAAGGCGACGCGGCCGCTGTCGGCACCGGCGGCGCGAGCCGCAACAGGTTGATCGCACCGTCAACCTCGCGGCGCGCATCGAGCTGCAGGCCGGTAACGGTCAAGGTCTCGAAGGCCAAGCGGCGCGCCAGGGGTTGCACTTCGCGGAGGCCGAGCGTAAGCGCGGCCCAGCCCAGCACCGGCGCGCCACTCGGATCACGCACGCTGACCTGCTTTGCACTCAGCGTGCCCGTGAGCGCCAGCGTCGGTGCGCCGCTCGGTGGCAGCGCGAAGCGCAACGCCAGGTCGGCCGAAGCGCGGCCCGCAGTCAGGTGCACCGGCAGTGACGCCGGCAAGTAGCCGAGGTAGGGCGCGAGGTCGAGATCGGCGAAGGCGAGTTTGATGTCGCCGGTGCGGGTCTGCGCGAAGGGCGTGGCTTGCGCGCCGCTGTCGAACGGCGTGCCGTTGAGCTTGAACGCGAGCCGCGGCTCCACCTTGATGTCGACCTCGGCCGGCAGGTTCGAGACGAAGGGCAGCGCCAGCGTCAGCGCTTCGAGTTGCTGCACGCGGCCGACCGGCCGGTCGTCGAAACTCACCTGGGCATCACGCACCTGCAGGTTGTAGAGCGCGAAACGGGTCGGCTCGTCGGCAGACTTGGCATCTGCCGCGGGCGTAAAGCGCGCAATCAGGTCGTCGATGTCGTAGTGGCCCTCGCCGGTGCGCGCGAGAGCCAGGCGCAAGCCGTCGAGCTCGAGGGCCTCGATCACCGGCGCGCGTTTGAAGATCGATGCGGCCGAGAGATTGGCGTGAACTTGCGCCACTCGAAGAAGCGGCGCCTCGGCCCCCGGCAGGCCGGCTACCGTCAAATTGCGCAGCGTGATCTCAAGGGTCCACGGTCGAAAGCTCACATCGCCCAGCGTCACCGAACGGCCGAGCGCCGTGCTGGCGCGCAACGGAATCTGCCATTCGAGCAACGCCGGCACCGCGAGCCAGGCTGCTGTCGACAACAAGACGAGCGCCGCCACACCCCACACCCCGCGTTTGCGCCAGCGCATCGTCGACCTCCTGCCGTTCTCGGGTTTACCGGGGCGCATGCTGTCACAGCGCACAAAACGGTTCGTGACATCGGCCCGCAGTCGGCACAACGTCACGGAACGCGGCTCGTCGCGCGGTGGGGGTGCTGCACAATTTGCTCCCATTCCGCAGCTCCGCAAGGCGTCATTTTGAACAGCATCTTCACCATGTTCGGCATCGAAACCTGGAAGCCGGTGATGGCGGCGTTGTTGCTGCCGCCGGTGCCGCTGCTGCTTTTGATGTTGATCGGTGCCCGGCTGATCCTGCCGCGCCGTGGCCTCGGCTGGTTGGTGATGATCGTGAGCGTTGCGCTGCTCTGGCTTTCGACCTGCACCGGCTCGGCGCAGTTGCTGTCGCAGTTCGCGTTGCACCCGCCGGCGCCGCTCAGCGCCGACCGCATCGCCGAACTGAAGGCACAGACGAAGAAGCCCACGGCCATCATCGTTCTGGGCGGTGGGCTCGAGCCGTATGCACCCGAATACGGCGTCAGCAGTCTGTATTCGGTATCGCTCGAGCGCTTGCGCTACGGCATCTGGCTGAGCCGCGAGACCAACCAGCCGGTCGGCTTCAGCGGCGGCATCGGCTACGCCCAGCCCGACTCGAAACCCGAAGCCCGCATCGCCGCGCAGATCGCCGCGACCGAGTTCGGCCGCCCGCTCAAGTGGATCGAAGACAACTCGCGCGACACCCGCGAGAACGCGCTGCGCACCGTGGCGCTGCTGCGGCCGGCCGGCATTCGCCACATCGTCATCGTGACCCACGGCTGGCACATGCCGCGCGCGCTGCGCAACTTCAAAGAAGCGGCCGGCCCCGAGATCACCATTGAAGCCGCGCCCATGGGCTTGGCGAAGAAAATCGAAACGCCGGTGCTCGAGTGGATCCCCTCCTCGCGCGGCGCAACCGAGGTGCGCAACATCTTGCGCGAGTTGCTGGGGCGGGTGGCTGGGGCTTGACGCCCGCCGCGGGTCTCGATTGCGAGTTCATCCCCGTTCGATGTGAGGTCGAGTCGGCGGCCAGCCGCTTCGGGCCGCAGATGCGCCACGCGCCATCGACCGGATTCAGCGCACCCGCACCACCTCGTTGATCTCGACCCGCAGGTCGTCGCGGCCGAGTGCGACCTCGGGCGACAAGCCTTGCAGGTCACCGTTGCGCGCCTTCGCGTTGCCGCTTTTGGCAATGCGCGCACTGACGATGACGCGTTCGGCTTTCGACAACCCCGCCGAGGGCGCAGGCGCCGAACGGTCGTCGAGCACGAATTGCAGCGGCAGGTCTTTCACCTGCTTGCGCATGACCGCCAAGGGCAGCCGCGCCGCGCCGGGTGCGCGTGCGAAGACCCAGACCGTGTCGTTCGGCGAGACCTTGCCGGCCAGGGCCGGAGCCAACGCAACGGTTCCACCCACGTGTGCGTTAGGGATGGCAGCACCGCGGCCGGCTGCCGGTGCCGCCTGCAGCGAAATCGGCTGGCCCTGCAGGCTCGCGAGTTGCCGCGCCTGCAGGATGCTGAACTGCAGCTGCTTCGAAGCCTCGCTGCTTGGCGGCTCGAGGCGCGCCAGACGCTCCCAGTGGGTAACTGCGGCGGCGTAGTCCTTGCGGTCGAGCGCGAGAGTGCCGGCCAGCGACAGCGCCTTCGGGTTCAGCGGATCGAGCGCCAGCGCGCGAGCCACCAGGCG
Organism: Rhizobacter sp.; assembly: GCA_043753755.1. Lineage (GTDB taxonomy): Bacteria > Pseudomonadota > Gammaproteobacteria > Burkholderiales > Burkholderiaceae_C > LMDS01. The sequence goes on along the minus strand of JAYUWC010000331.1, from coordinate 6,530 downwards.
CGCAGGCTCGCCGCTGGTGGCGTGCGGGTCGAGTACCGCGGCCGAAAACGCTTGCTCGGCCAGCAAGGTCGAGTTGCGCGGGGCGAGGCGCTGCGCCGTGCCGTAGGCCTCGACGGCCGACCCGTGGCGGCCGAGTGCGGCATACGAACGCGCCAGCGTGTGCCAGCCGTCAGCGTCATCCGGGTGGGCCTTGAGCCGCGCCGCCAGTTTGGCCACCAGCGTCACGATGCGGGACTCGGCCTGCGCCAGCGCCGGGTCGCTGATCGGCGAGCCCGGTTCAGACCGCGCCGCGGTCGCAGCGCGCTCGGCCGGCGCGCCGGCCGCCGAATGCGACGGCCCGTCTAGCAGCGAGGCGGCGACGCCGCTTGCACCCAACAGCATCGAAACGAGGGCCGCAACGCGCCAACGGGCGCTGTTCGGTCGAGGCACAACCCGGGCTTGATCGAAGCGGACTGCAGCGGTGCTGCCCTGCCAAAGCAGGCGCGCGAGCCAAGCGCCTGCAACGAGCGTGATCGCGGCGGTCAGCAAGGTCATCGGCGTCATGGCAGCTCCTGCTTCAAGGGTGCGGGGGTTACCCGGTGGTTGCAAGACACGGGCCGAGAACGCCGCGTAGCCGGGCCAGCGCACACGGCATGCCGTCGAGGCACCCGCTGATCACCGGCAACTATGCTGCCGGGCACGCGTTTGCCCTCACGACCTCTTGTCACTCCATTGCCAAAAACCACCGAATCGCTGCTGTTGCGTGCGCTCACAACTGACGCAGTTCAACGCAAGGCCGGGCAAAAAGAGTCGTCGAACGTCTAATCGCGCGAGCGTGGTTACAAGTCTCTTAACAAATCTCGACGCTTTTTCATACGTTTGCCAGCGTTGGATAACGGGCACGTGATCTGCGGTGCGAAAGGGCCAGACCGAGTTGTGTCTCGACGACACATTCGGCCGACTTTTCAGGAGCTACTCACCCATGTTCGGCCTTTCACGACTCGCAGCGCGCTCATCGACCTTGCCGGCCGCACTGGCCCAGCACTTCGCCCGCCCCGCCGCTGCGGGTTGGCACAAGCGCGAAGAAGCCATCATGGGCACCGCGATTTCGGTCGAACTCTGGTGCGACGACGCTGCCGCCGGCGAGTCGGCGATCGACGCGGTGATGGCCGAGATGCACCGCATCGACCGAGCGATGAGCCCGCACAAGGCCGGCTCCGAACTCTCGCGCATCAACCGCGAAGCTGCGCTCAGGCCGGTGCCGATCAGCGCCGAAATGGCCCGCCTGCTCGAGCGCGCCGACGACTTCGCCACCCTTTCGGGCGGCGCCTTCGACATCACCTACGCCGCGGTCGGTTGCCTGTACGACTACCGCAAGCAGCTGCGCCCCGACGCGGCCGCGCTCGCCGCGGCGCAGCGCTGCGTCGGCTGGCGCGGGCTCAAGCTCGACATGGCGGCGCGCACCGTGCGTTTCGAGCGCGCCGGCATGCGCATCGACCTGGGCGGTTTCGCCAAAGGCCACGCGGTCGACAACGCCGCAGCGATCTTGCGGCACCGCGAGATTCGTCACGCCAACGTGAGCGCCGGCGGCGACAGCCGGGTCATCGGCGATCGCCGCGGCCGACCATGGACCATCGGCGTGCGCGATCCGCGCCGCCCGGGCGAGATGGCGGCATTGCTGCCACTCGAAGACACCTCGATTTCTACGTCGGGCGACTATGAACGCTACTTCGAAGCCGACGGCGAGCGCTTTCATCACCTGATCGACCCTGCCACCGGCCGCTCGCCCAAGAACGTGCAGAGCGTCACCGTGCTCGCCGACGACGGCCTCACCACCGAAGCACTCTCGAAGTGCGTGTTCGTGCTCGGGGTCGAGAAGGGCCTGCGGCTGATCGAATCGCAACGCGGGGTCGACGCGGTGGTGGTCGACGCTTGCGGCGCACTGCACTACTCGTCTGGCCTGCTCGCTCCAGCCGCGCCCGCCACGCATTGAGCGCGCTCGGCACACCGAGCACACCGAGCGCGCGTCCAAAAACTTTCAAATATCAGTCGTTCGCACAAAACTGAAATCCGAGGAGGTCTCGATGAAAAAGACAACAAGTTGGATTCTTGCGGCCGGCAGCGTCGCTGCTGTGGCCCTGATTGCCGGTTGCAGCGGTGGCAGCACCAGCGCCGACAAGACCCTCACCGTGCAGGGCGACGTGCCGATCGCCTATGCGATGCGCGTCAACACGATAGGCGCCAACCCGACCAACGGCGCGCCGACCGCACCGGGCGGCGACCTCTTCGTGCGCGAGAAGTCATCGGCCAGCGCGGTCGAGCACAACATCACCGCGCAGTTCACACAGGGCAAGGGCGACGCGTCGGGCCCCGAGACCTCTTACGACGGCAAGAAGATCGTATTCTCGATGCGCTGCCCGGCCTCGAACACTTCCACGATCGAAGGCAAGCCGGCCTGTACCGGCCACTGGAACATCTGGGAATACGACATGACCGCCAGCGGTCTCACCGGCGGCAGTTTCAAGCGCCTTACCGCGTCGACCGATTCCGACGACGTGGATGCGACCTACCTCGCCTCCGGCCGCGGCTTCGTGTTCACGTCGAACCGCCAGACCAAGTCGCACATCAACCAGGCGCTTGGCCGCGACTATTACGCGCTCGACGAATACGAGCGCGAGCGCGTCTTCAACCTGCACACGATGGACGCTGCAGGTGGCGCGATTACGCAGATCTCGTTCAACCAGAGCCACGACCGCAGCCCGGTCGTGCGGCCCAACGGCGACATCATGTTTTCGCGCTGGGACCACGTCGGCGGGCGCAACCACTTCAAGATCTTTCGCGCCAAGCCCGACGGCACCGACCTCTTCGTGCTTTACGGCGCGCACAGCGAAGGCAACAGCTTCTTGCACCCGCGCGACATGGACCCGAAAGGCGCCTACGCCGGCTCGCTCACCTCTGACTTGATGCCGCTTTCGGGCACCCATGAAGGCGGCGGCCTGGTGCGTATCGACGTGGCCAACTACTCCGAGCAGAACACGCCGGCCAACCCATCGGCCTCGGCCACCGGCGGGCAGACGCAGATGACAGCGCAAAAGCTGAACATCGGCGGCGGCGTCTCCAACTACGGCCGCGTTACCACGCCCTACCCGCTCTGGGACGGCACCGACCGCGTGCTCGTTTCTTACACGCCGTGCGAAGTCAAACGCAAGGGCGTGACCGTCTTGTGCGCCACGCTCACCCCCGCCGAGATCGCCCGGCTGGCCGACGACAACCGCCTGGTCGCCGATGAACAGGCCGACGAATTGCAGGCCAAGGTGCCGCCCTCGTATGCGGTCTACATGTTGGACCCGAAGCTGCAGACGTTCTTGATCGTCGCAGCACCGCCCCCCGGCTTCATGTACACCCACCCGGTTGCGCTTTTGCCGCGGGCCGAGCCCAACGCCACCGACCCGACCGTCGTCGACAGCGCGCTCGCTGCGCAAAACCTCGGCCTGCTCGAAGTGCGCAGCGTCTACGACACCGACGGCCTCGGCCGCATGGGTGACCCGGTGACCACCACCGCCGACCTGAGCGCCGGTTGCACCACGACCATCGCCAAGACCAAACCGAGCGACCCGACCGACACCCGCGCGCAGGTCGCCGATCTCGTCAAGATGAAGGACCCTGCCGACCCGGCCTACGGCTGCGCACCGGCGCGCTTCGTTCGCGCGGTGCGGGCGATTGCGCCGCCACAGGGCATGACCGGCATGCGCAGCGCGATCGGCGAGACCGAGTTCGAAATGCAGCAGATCCTCGGCTACGCGCCGATCGAGCCCGACGGCTCGTTCAAGCTGCAGGTGCCGGCCGACACGCCGATCGGGCTGGCCGTGATCGACAGCGAAGGCCGCGCTTTTCAAACCCACACCAACTGGATCCAGGTGCGACCGGGCGAGCGCCGCACCTGCGACGGTTGCCACAGCCCGCGCCGTGGTGGCTCGCTCAACTCGGGTGCCGTCGTCAACACCCAGCCGGCTGCGCTGATGCCGGCGATGGCCAGCGCCCACCAGTCGGGCGAAACCATGGCGTCGACCCGCGCCCGCCTCGACGCGACCGCGCTGAAGCTCGGTGCCGACATGATCTACAGCGACGTCTGGGCCGATGCCAGCAAGAGCGGCATCACCGCGCGCAAATCGCTCGTGATCAAGTACACCGGCAACGCGAAGGCGACCGACGATCTGGTGACCGCCGTGCCAGTCAACGGCGTCGTCAACTACCCCGACCACATCGCGCCGATCTGGACGCGCGACCGCGGTACCAACACCTGCACCACCTGCCACAACACCCCCGACAAGCTCGACCTCGCAGCCACTGTGGGCGGCTCGGGCCGCACCAGCTCGTACGACGAACTGATGTTGGGCGACCCGCTCATCGACCCGGTGACCGGCCTGCCGCAGACCCGGATCGAAGAAGGCGTGCTCGTCATCGCTCGCGGCCCGGCGCTGGTCAACACCGCGGCCAGCGAAGGCGACGCGCTCGGCCTCGCGCGCAAGAGCCGGTTGGTCGAGATCTTGTGGGGCGAGACGCTGATGGCCGGCACAGACACCCGCACCGCGCACCCCAACCCGCCCAACACTGCGCCCAACCACGGGGCGATGCTCAACGCAGCCGAGAAACGTCTGGTCGCCGAATGGATCGACCTCGGCAGCAAGTACTACAACGACCCGTTCGATGCGAACAGCAACGTGCGCATGTTGAAGAACCTCAGCCAGGCGTCGTTCGAGGCGAAGGTGTTCCCCGTTCTCAACAAGACCTGCGCGGCGGGCTGCCACCGAGCCATCGGCAGCACGGCCGGCGGCGCGGCGGCGGGCACCTCGCTTCGCAACAACCGCTTCGTGCTCACCGGCGATGCGGACGGTGACTACAACGTCACGCTGACGATGATCTCGAACACCTGCAATGCCGCGAAGAACTTGCTGCTCAGCAAACCTTCGACGCTGCCGCACCCGCCCGGCGCCGTGGGCCAGACCCGCGCGGTGCTGCCGGTCGGCAGTGCCGACTACAACGCCATCGCCAGTTGGATCGCCGGAGGCTGCTGAACCGCATGAACCTGTCTCAGATGACTCTTGCGCAGCGCGCGGCATTCGCTGTAGCGGCCGCCGCCCTGCTCTTCACGCTGGCCAGCTGCGGCGGGGGTGGCTCGTCGAACCCGTTCGACAACCCGGCGACCGTGACCAACCCACCCGGCGCGACGGGCCAGCATTTGTCGTTCGCGTACTACCAGCGCTGCATCCAGCCGATCCTGACGGCGCAGCTGCCCATTCTCTCGGGCACCGGCAACAACAGCTGCGCCGGCTCGGGCTGTCACGACACCACCACCGGCACGGGCGGCGCACTGCGCATCGCACCAAGCGCGGCCGTGCTCGATGTGACCGACCCGACGGTCACGCCTGCGCTGATTCGCGCCACCGACATGTACAAAAACTTCTACTCGGCGCAGGGCGAGGTCGTGTTCGGCTCGACCACGCAGAGCCGCATCCTCGCCAAGCCCTTGCTGCTTAATGTGCTGCACGGCGGCGGCTTGATCTTCGCGAGCCAGAACGACGCCAACGCCAAACTGATCGCCTACTGGATCAGCCATCCCGCGCCGCTCGGCCAGGATGAATTCAGCAGCGCGACCTGGGCGATGTTCACGCCGGCCGACCCCAAGACCGGCACCTGCAACACCCAATGAGTCGCCCCATGACCCCGAGCGAAGTGAAGCGCGGCCGCCTGATCGACCGTGCGTTGGCGGTGGTGGCACTCGTGGCGCTGATCGCGCTGGGCGCGACCGGTGCGCGTGCGGCCGATGCGGTTGTCGCTTCGGGTGCTGCAACCGCCGAGGCCGTCCCGCCCGCAGCCCCAGCGGTCGCCACCGCGCCGGCCGCGAGTAGCGACCGCCTGCAAATCACCGATCCCTTCATCGAGCTGCACACCGGCCCGGGGCGCGGCTTTCCGGTGTTCTTCGTGGCACCGCGCGAGCAGTGGATCGTGATCGAGCTGCGCCACACCGATTGGTTCAAGGTGCGCACCGAAGACGGCAAGGTCGGCTGGGTCGAGCGTCGCCAACTCGAAACGACGCTGACCGCCGGGGGCGCCGCCAAGCCCTTTCGTGACCTGCTGCTCGACGACTATCTGAGCCGCCGCGTGCAGCTCGGTGCGGCCTGGGGTCGCTTCAAGTCGGAGCCGATGCTCAAGCTGTACGGCAGCTACCGATTCTCGGAAACACTGAGTCTCGAAGGCACGGTCGGCCAGGTGCAGGGTGTGTTCTCGGGCACCGATTTCTGGCACATCAACCTAATGTCGGAGCCGTGGTCGGACCGGCGCTTCTCGCCGTTCTTGTCGGTCGGCCTGGGCAAGTTCAAGAACTTTCCGAACCTGAGTCTGGTCGGCGCCCAAACCACCAACGCCAAGCTCGCCAACGCCAGCATCGGCGGGCGCTTTTACCTGACCGACCGCTTCGTTATGAGAGCCGACTACACGCTCTACACCGCCTTCATTGCCGACACCCGCAGTACCGAATACCGCGCCCTCAC
>JAYUWC010000330.1:0-10396 GCA_043753755.1 Rhizobacter sp. | reverse complement strand
GGCCGGTGGCGGCGTAGTGCAGCGGCGACCAGCCGGGCTGGTTGACTTGCGCCCCGCGGTCTAGCAGCAGCGTCGCACTTTCTGCATCACCCTTGATCGCCGCCATCATCAGCGCCGATTCGCCGGCGGCGTTCAAGGCGTTGATCTCGATGCCGGGTTGTGCGAGCAGCAGTTTCGTGGCCTTGGGAGAGCGCTCCTGGACGGCGACGGCAAGGCCGGTGCGGCCTTTTTCGTCGCGGCTGTTGGGGTCGAATCCTCGCTCGAGCAGCCGGCCGAGGTTGCCGGTGTTGTCGTTTCGAACGGCGATGAAGAATTCCTCGATCGAACCCGCCGACGCGAAAGAAACTCCCGTGAATACAATTAAATAGACGGCGTTCTTGAAGTATTTACTGAGCATTTTCAACCCGTTTCAGCGAGTGCGGGCAACTTGAAAAGTCGCTCGAAGTTGCGGCTGGTCGCCTCGGCGACCGCCTCGACCGCGATGCCCTTCAATGCGGCAAGCTGCTTCGCAACGAAAGGTACAAAGGCGGGGTTGTTGGTCTTGCCGCGATACGGCACAGGCGCAAGGTAGGGGCTGTCGGTTTCGATCAGGCAGCGGTCGAGCGGCACGAAGGTAGCCACATCGCGCAGAGCCTGCGCGGTCTTGAATGTCAGGATGCCCGAGAACGAGATGAAGAAGCCCAGATCGAGCGCGGCGCGCGCGACCGCCTCGGTCTCGGTGAAGCAATGGAAGACGCCGCCCGGGCCGTCTGCATTAGTGCCGGTCTGTGCGCTCGCCGCGCCTTCTTCTCGCAAGATGGCGAGGGTGTCGTCCGATGCACTTCGCGTGTGCACGACCAATGGCAGGCCGGTGGCTCGCGCCGCGCGAATGTGCACCCGAAACCGCTCGCGCTGCCATTCCATGTCGGCCCTGCTTCGGCCCTCGAGGCGAAAGTAGTCGAGCCCCGTCTCGCCGATCGCGACCACGCGTGGCCGCGCGGCCAGGGCCAGCAAATCGGCGACAGATGGCTCGCGCACGCCTTCGTTGTCGGGGTGCACGCCAGCGCTGCACCAGAAGTTGTCGTGGGCTGTCGCCAGCGAGTGCACCGCGTCGAATTCTTCGAGCGTGGTGCAGATGCAGAGCGCTCGGTCGACGCCGGCGGCGGCCATCTCGATGCGAATTTCCGGGAGCCGCGCGCGCAACTCAGGAAAACTCAGGTGGCAATGGGAGTCGACGTACATGCAGCGGTGGCGGCCTGCGCGCGCCTGACGGCGCGGCCCGGCGGCGGAGTCAGATCGTTTGCGTGGGCTTGGCCGACGAGATCGCAGTGCCCAGCACTTCTTCGATTTTGAGCTTCAGCCCGCGGGTTTTTTCGTCGTTGGGAAAGCGCACGCCGACGCCTTGCGTGCGGCCGCCCGAGGCGTTGGCTGGCGTGACCCAACCGACCTTGCCGGCGACCGGGTAGCGCTGGGGGTCGTCGGGCAACGAGAGCAGCAGGTAGATGTCTTCGCCAAGCTTGTACTCGCGAGTGGTCGGCACAAACAGGCCGCCATCGCTGAACACCGGCATGTAGGCCGCGTAGAGCGCACCTTTTTCGCGAAAGACCAGCTGAATCACGCTGGGCCGCGAATGGCTCGGCGTGGCCGGCCCGAGAGACGAAGGAACGGTGCGCAGCGGGGTATCGCTCATGGCCGCAAGTCTAACGAAATGAGGGCCTTATTGGGCGCGGTGCGGTCATCAACGGGTTGCCGAGCAACGCGCGCTGGCCCTGCTGCACCAGCGACTCGGCCATCAGCCCGGCGTTCCAGGGATGCTCGGCATGGCGCGCGACACGGTTGAGCTCACGCATCCAGACGGTCAAAGCTGCGGCATCGGCACCGCGACGTATCGATGCCGCCGGAAAATACCGCGGCAGCGCCCCGACCGCCATGCAGGCCGCGTCGTGACAAAGCTTCTGCAGCGCATCGACCACCCGGCTCAGCGGCCAGGCAGCGAAGCCCGCCGACGCACCGAGCCCGACCGCGCCCGGCAGACGCTGCCAGATCGCCGCATCGATGCCCTGTTTGGACCAATCGAGCGCCTCTTGTGGCTGCCCGCCGGCAGCAGCCAGCAGCACGCCGGGGTCGGCGACCCCGTGTGCGGCCAGCCACTCGGTCGCCTGCTCGACCGGTGGCAAGGTCAGCGGCACGCTCTGGCAGCGGCTGCGAATGGTCGGCAGCAGAGCGTCGGGTGCCGCGCAGCTCAGCAGAAACCGCGCGTTGCCGGGCGGCTCTTCTAGCGTCTTCAACAAAGTGTTAGCCGAGATGCCGTTCATGCGCTCTGCCGGGTGCAGCACCACCACTTTGACCCGGCCGCGCGCCGAAGTCGTCTGCGCAAAGTTGACGGCCGCGCGAACGGCTTCGACCTTGATTTCTTTGCTCGGCTGCTTGGTTTTAGAAGTGCGCTCGCCTGCGGCATCGTCGCCCTCTGCAGCGGCCCAGCCGAGCGGTCCGCGCAGCGCCTCAGGCAGCAGCACCAGCAGGTCGGGATGCGAGCGCGCCTGCACGAGGCGGCAACTCGCACACCCCCCGCAGGGGCGCGCCGACGGTTCGGCGGTGACGTCGTTGCCGTGAGGCGCTTCGCAGAGCCAGGCCTGCGCGATCGTGGTCGCGAGGTCGAATTGGCCGACGCCCTGCGGCCCGTGCAGCAGCAAGGCATGGGCTCGGCGCGTCTGCAGCGTCTCGCGCAGCACCGCGGCGAGCCACGGCAGCGGCAGTTTGCCGTCGGCGCCTACCACCCGCGGGCCTCCAGCGCGCACCCGATCTGGTTCCAGACGGCATCACGGTCGAGTGCGGCATCGATGCGTGTGAATCGCGCAGGCGATGCCGCCAGGCGCGCCGCATAGCCCGCACGCACGCGCTCGAAGAACGAGAGTTCACGTTGCTCGAAACGATCGGCGTCGCGGGCCCTCGCACGACGTGTGGCGGCGAGTTCGGCGGGCAGGTCGAACCAGATCGTGAGGTCGGGTTGCAGGCCCGGGTGCACCCATTCTTCGAGCTGTGCGAGTTGCGCCAGCGGCGCACCGCCGCCACCGCCTTGGTAGGCGAATGTGGCGTCGGTGAATCGGTCGCAAAGCACGGTATGGCCAGCGGCGAGCGCGGGCGTGATCACCTGACCGATGTGGTCACGGCGGGCGGCGAAGGCCAGCAAGGTTTCAGTCAACGCATCGGCGGTTTCGTGCAAAAAAATCTCGCGCACCCGCTCGGCCAGGCGCGTGCCGCCGGGCTCGCGCGTGGCAATCACAGTGGCTCCACGCGTGCGCAAGCGTTCGGCCACGGCCTCGATGTGGGTCGACTTGCCGGCCCCATCGATGCCTTCGAAGGTGATGAAGCGGCGACTCATTTTTTTCGCTGGTATTGGTTCACCGCGCGATTGTGGTCGGCCAGCGTCTCGCTGAACTCGCTGCTGCCGTCGCCGCGCGACACGAAAAAGAGCGCACGGGTGGTATCGGGGTGCACCGCCGCCAGAAGCGCCGCCTTGCCCGGCATCGCGATCGGCGTCGGCGGCAGGCCGTTGCGGGTGTAAGTATTGAAGGGCGTGTCGGCAAGCAGGTCGCGCTTGCGCAGGTTGCCGTCGAAAGCGATGCCGAGGCCGTAGATGACCGTAGGGTCGGTCTGCAGCGGCATGCCTAGCCGGAGCCGGTTGACGAACACGCCGGCAACGCGGCCACGGTCGGCACCCACGCCGGTCTCTTTCTCGACGATGGATGCGAGTACCAGCGCATCTTCGGCACTGCGCAGCGGCGTATCGGCCGCACGCTCGCGCCACGCGGCGTCGAGCCTGATGTGCATTGCGCGATAGGCGCGCTTGAGCACGGCGAGGTCGCTGCTGCCTTTGCTGTAGGCATAGGTGTCGGGGTGGAATCGGCCTTCGGCAGGGATCCCCTGGGCGCCGAGCGCGTCCATGATCTGCGCGTCGGTCATCGCAGCCGTGTTCGGCTTCAAGGCCTCGGCCTTGGCGAGTTCGGCGCGAAATTGGCGGAAGGTCCAGCCGTCGATCAAGCGCACGACGGCCTGGGTCTCGTCGCCACGAACCATCTTGTCCAAGAGGCCGATCGGTGTCGTGCCTTGACCGACCTCATAGCTGCCCGCACGAATCTTGCGCGACTGCCCCGACCACCGGAACCATTCGTAAAGCAGCCGGGGCGAAGCCTGCACGCCGGCCGTGACCCAGGCCTGCGCGATCTCGCGCGGCGGCGTACCCAACTCGACCGAGAGTTCGACCGGGTCGGCAGCCAGCGCGAGCGGCTTGTGGAGCCACCAGGCTGCACCGGCTGCCGCGGCCAGCACCGCCACGACCAGCACGGCGCCGGTCGTGCGCCAGAAAGTGACCGCTGCATTTCTCATGGGCGCTAATGATAATGACACATGAACACGCCTTTCACCGCCGACGGCAGCGTGCGGCTCACCCACTGGGGGCTGATCCGCGCTCGCGGTGCCGATGCCACCAAGTTCCTTCAAGGCCAGCTCACCAACGACTTGCTCGTCATGCCCAAAGACTCGGCGCGGCTCGCCGGCTTTTGTTCGGCCAAGGGCCGCTTGCAGGCGAACTTCATCGTCTGGAGACTGGCTCCCGACGAACTGCTGCTCGCCTGCGCGGCGAGCGTGTTGCCGGCCACGTTGAAGCGCTTGTCGATGTTCGTGATGCGCGCGCAATGCAAGCTCAGCGATGCGAGTGCCGAACTCAATTTGCACGGCGTGGTTGGCGCGGCGGCAATCGGCCTGATCGGCGATGCCGGCGAGTGGTGCGTGCGTACTGTCGAGGGCGGCACCTTGGTGCGCCTGCCCGATGTCGACGGTACGCCTCGTTGCGTGCTCGCACTCGAACCGCAAACACCGCTGCTTCGAGGCGCATCACTGTCGCTCGACACATGGCGCTGGCTCGAAGTCCGCTCGGGCCTGCCGATGATCGAGGCCGCCACCGTCGAGCAGTTCGTTCCGCAAATGCTCAACTACGAGTTGGTGGGCGGGGTCGACTTTCAAAAGGGTTGCTATCCCGGCCAAGAGATCGTGGCCCGCAGCCAATACCGCGGAACGATCAAGCGGCGCATGTTCTTGTTCGACTGCGACGCCACCGCACTCGCGGGGCAAGAGGTGTTTCACAGCGCCGACGCCGAGCAGCCCGCCGGCATGGTCGTCAACGCAGCGCTCAAGCCCGATGGCGCTGGCAGCACCTTGTTGGCCGAGGTCAAGCTGGCCGCAGTGGTTGACGGCAGCCTGCACCTAGGTGCGCCAGCCGGCCCCGCGCTGCATCTGGGGAAGTTGCCGTACACCGTACCGACCGGGCCCACGGCCATGGCTTGATCGCCATGCGCGAGCTGTTCGTTTATTACCGCGTCGCAAACCATGTCGCCGCGCCCGCGCGGGCAGCAGTGCTGGCCATGCAGGCACAACTTCGTCAAACACACCCGCTGCTGATCGCCCGGCTGCTTTGTCGAGAATCAGTGAGCGGTGCTGAAGTCGCTGACCCGACCTGGATGGAAACCTACGCGATCGACCCAAGGCACGTCGATGCTTCTATCGATCTTCAGCTGCAAGCCGCAATCGAGGCCGCCGCCCAGGCACTCGGCCCCGGCCTCATCGGCCCGCGTCACACCGAGGTGTTCGTCGCATGTGCCTCGTAGCGATCGCGATCGACCAGAGCTCGCGGTTTTCACTGGTGCTGGCTTCCAATCGCGATGAGTTCTTTCACCGACCCAGCGAACCGCTGGGCTGGTGGACACCCCAGCGCCGCCTGCCAGACATTCTCGGCGGCCGCGATCTGCAGTCCGGTGGCACCTGGCTGGGTTTGACGACTGCCGGCCGCTTGGCCCTGCTCACCAACGTGCGTGGGGCAGCCCCCCACGAACCCGACGCGCCGACGCGCGGCCGCATCGTGACCGAGTGGCTCGAGGCGCTTGAAACCACCGCAGACTTCTGGACCCGCATCGCGCTTTCGGGACACAACGGCTTCAATCTGCTCGCGGCCGACTTTCGGCACCGCGAGTGTTTTTGGGCCTCGAACGTTGGCGGTCAGCCGGTGCGTCTGACTGCGGGTCTCTACGGTTTGTCGAACGCCGGCCTCGGCGTGCTCTGGCCCAAGGTGGCGAACCTGAAAACGCAGTTGCGCAGCTTGCTCGATGAAGCGAGCGACCTCGAGTCGATGGTCACGGGTCTTTTCAACGCGCTCGGTGATCGCTCGGTGGCGGCCGACGACAGCCTGCCGTGCACCGGCATCCCGCTGGTCTGGGAACGGCAGCTTTCAGCCGCGTTTATCCGCACGCCGGACGAGCTTTACGGCACGCGCTGCTCGACCGTCGTCATCACCGAACACGTAGAGGCGAAATTCATCACACAGGTGTTCGAGCGCAGCTTCGATGCGCACGGCGAGCTTGCGGTGGTGCCCACTGCCCTGCTCGAGAACTGGCCGCCGCGGCCCGGCGACGGTGGCCTGGTCGAGGTGGTCGAACGCCTCGCGCTGCAGCTCTCTCCCCGCCGCGGCGCGCCGCGCAAGCACTGAGTTCAGCGCCGCGGGTCTTTTCGACTCACGCAAGGTAATCGCGTCGCCCTCGGCTGGCGCATCAAAAAATCGAGTCGCGGCCGATGCCCTGCTGTTGCATGCGGCGCCGCAATTTGACCAAGGCCTCTTGCTGAATTTGGCGGATGCGCTCACGGGTGAGGCCGAGACGCTCGGCCAGCACTTCGAGCGTTTCGGGTTCGCGGTCGCCGAGGCCATATCGGCCGGCGACGACCTCGCGCTCGCGGTCGTTCAACTCGTCCAGGCCGTGAGCGAGTAGCAAGTCGACCTCATGGCCGAGAGCCAGGCTCATGGGGTCGGTTGCGCCGTCATCGGCCACACCATCGAGCACGGAGTCGCCGCCACCACCTTCTGCGGCATTTCGCTCGATCGGCGCGTCGAGCGAGGTCGGCAGCTCGGCGAATTTAAGCAGCGCAGCAATTTCTTTTGCGGGCCGACCGAGCAGTGCTGCGATGGCTTCGACACGCACCGGGCGCTCGCTGGTGCCGGCGCCCGCCGACTCGGCTTCCAGGGCGCGCCGCGCCTTCAACACATGGTTGAGTTCGCGCACTACATGAACCGGAAGCCGCACCAGCCGGGCCTGATGCATGATGGCTCGCTCGATGCTCTGCCGAACCCACCACGACGCATAGGTCGAAAAACGAAAGCCGCGTTCGGGTTCGAACTTGCCGATCGAATGCATCAGGCCGAGGTTGCCTTCTTCGATCAGGTCGGTCATCGGCAAGCCGCGACCGAGGTAGTTCTTCGCGATGCTGACGACCAGCCGCAGGTTGTGTTCGATCATGGTCTGCCGCGCAGCGAAGTCACCTGCACGAGCCTTGGTTGCGGTGGCGAATTCTTCTTCGGGTGTCAGCAGCGGTGCACGGCGAATTTCACGCAGGTAGCTTTGCAGCGGGTTGCCGACCTCGGACGCGCCAGGTGCGATCTCGGCGCGCTCCGCGCTGGAGACCCGAGCCTCGGCACCGGTGACGTCAATCTCGAGGGCGGATGCAGCGTCGGGCGTGTCGTGAGCATTCGACGCTGCGCCATGAAGGCCGGCGGCTAAAGACTGGCGACAGGCCGTGCCACTGGTCGGCACACGGTCAGAGCCGGCGAGCGGAGCACGCTTTCTGGCCATCATGAACTCGAGCGCCGCGCGCCTCAGCGCGGCGGCAGCAGGCGCGCCGGGTCGATCGGCTTGCCCTGTTTGCGAATCTCGAAATGCAGACGCACACCCTCGGCATCGGTCGAGCCCATCTCGGCGATCTTCTGGCCACGCTTGACCGCTTGCTCATCCTTGACGAGAAGTGCCTGGTTGTGCGCGTAGGCCGTGAGGTAGGTAATGTTGTGCTTGAGGATGATCAGGTTGCCATAGCCACGCAAGCCAGATCCGGCGTACACGACCCGTCCGTCGGCCGCAGCAAAAACGGGGTCACCGGCCTTGCCTCCGATTGCCAGCCCCTTCGATTTGCCTTCGTCGAATGGCGCGATTACGCCGCCACCCGCCGGCCACATCCAGTTCACGTCGTCGTCGGGTTCCCGCGGTACTGCGGCCGCCGTTGGCGCAGGCGCCGCGCTGGGCGCCGCTGCTGCCGCTGCCGCAGATGCACCTGCTGCCGGCGCAGCGACTTTGCTGTCGAGCGGTTTGGTCTCGACCTTGGCGGTCGTCACCGGCTTGACGGTCGCGGCGTTCGGGTCCACACCCAGCGGCAGCACACGGATCACCTGACCCACCTCGATGATGTTCGCGTTGTCGAGGTTGTTCCACTTGACCAGGTCTTTCCAGTTCTGGCCGTTGTCGAGGCCGATGCGGATCAAAGTGTCGCCGGGTTTGACGGCGTAGTAACCCGGCTTGCCTGCGTTTTCGGCACCCGGCAACGGCTTGGTGGGATCGGTAGAGACCGGCCCGGCAACCGGAGCCGTCGCGACGGGCGATCGAATCGCCATGCGGTCTTCGACCGGCGCCCGGTTGGCAGTGCTCGAGCAACCCACCGTCAGGGCAGCGCAAAACAAGGCAGCGCTCGCGCGCATCGAATTCGTCAACATGTTGTTCTTGTCCATCGTCATCTCGCAACCAAACCTGATTTTAGAGGGACGAAATGAACGGCTTCGAACGACTGTCGCTCGAACCCGTGTTCGGTTCGGTCGACCACCACGAGCACTTGCGCAGATGCGCCCGCCTGCCGCAACGGCGAGACCAATCGACCACCGACCGCGAGTTGCTCCAGCCACGCTTCAGGCAAAGAGTCGCCACCCGCGGCGGCAATGATGCTGTCGTAAGGCGCATTCGGGGCATGCCCCAGCATGCCGTCGCCATAGACGAGCCGCATGTTCGCTGGCCTCATCGGCGCCAGCAACTCGCGCGCCTTGTCGTGCAAGGCACGCAGGCGTTCGACCGAGACGACTTGTTTGGCGAGCAACGCCAGCACCGCGGCCTGGTAGCCGCAACCGGTGCCGATCTCGAGCGTGCGCCCGAGCGAGCCGGACACACGCGCGCTTGCGCTGCCCATGAGCAGCTCGATCATCCGCGCGACAACCGACGGCTTGGAGATGGTCTGCCCATGTCCGATGGGCAAGCTGGTGTCTTCATAAGCCTGGGTCACGAGTGCAGCATCGACGAACCGGTGTCGCGGCACCGCAGCCATCGCTTCGATCACCCGTTCGTGGTGGACACCAGCCTCGCGCAGCCGACAGGCCATGCGCCTGCGCACGTCGACCGAATCGAGGCCGAGGCCCGACGGCGGGCTGTGGCGCGATGCATCGGCATGCGCGCTTTGAACCGGCCGCTGCGGTCGCAGCACTGCGCGTGCGGCCGCCGCAGTCGCTTGCAAGCGCGGTGCGGTGGTCATGACCGGTGCCGCAACCGACACCAGCGGCGTACGAGCCACTTTGACTCGCGAGCCGAGCGCGTCCAGCCGAAGCGGGAAGCGCGGGGCGCGCTTGTCGAGGTCGGTCACCGCGAAGCGCCCTGACCCAGCCACGCAGACCACTCCGGCAGTGCAGCGTGATCGGTGAGGTCGACCTGCAACGCGGTGACCGAGACTTGCCCGTTGGCGGTGGCGTGAAAGTCTGTGCCCGGCCCGGCCTCGCGCGCATCGCCTGCGGGGCCTATCCAATACATCGCATCGCCGCGAGGGCTCTGCTGGCGAATCAACGGCTCGCTCGCATGGCGCCGGCCAAGTCGGGTGACGACCCGTGGCAATGCATCGGCATCGTGGCGGTTGGGAATGTTGACGTTGAGCAAAAACGGCGAGCGCGCGGGTGCTGCACGCAGCACGTGTTCAATGACGCTGCGGGCGACGCGCGCAGCGGCATCGAGTTCGCCCCAGCCCTTTTCGACCTGCGAAAACGCGATTGCCGGGATACCGAACAAAAAGCCTTCCATTGCCGCGGCGACGGTGCCCGAGTAGAGCGTGTCGTCGCCCATGTTTGCGCCGTTGTTGATGCCCGAGACGACCAGATCGGGCCGTCTCGGCAAGACACCGGTAAGTGCGAGATGCACGCAGTCGGACGGTGTGCCGTTGACATACAGGAAGCCATTGCCGGCCGTGTGGACGCTGAGCGGCCGCCCGAGCGTCAAGGAGTTGGAGGTGCCGCTCGCGTTTTGCTCGGGTGCGATGACGTCGAGCTCACCGAGACCTTCGCAAGCCTTGACCAGAGCGGCGAGTCCGGGAGCGAGATAGCCGTCGTCGTTGGCGATAAGGATGCGCATGCTGGCGATTGTATGGATTCGATTCAGTCGTCTCGGCTCGTCACATCGGCGACGCGCGATCGATGACGCGCTGCTTATCATCGATCGCGGCTCGGTCTTCTGAGCCTTTGCGAGTGCCAGCAACCACCCGAGGAAACATCAATGCATGCCTGGTTGTGCGAGAACCCGAT
>JAYUWC010000329.1:0-3447 GCA_043753755.1 Rhizobacter sp. | reverse complement strand
AAAACACCGGCATCACCACCAGCAGCACATGGTGGCGCAGCAGGTCCATCTTTTCCTGGTTGAACCAGTGGCTGTCCATCACGGCACCGGCCAGGAAGGCGCCCACCATGTAGTGCAGGCCCGACCAGTCGGCGCCCAGGCCGCAGAGCGCGAGCCAGATCAGCCCGGCGTACCAGCGGTCGCGCTCGGGGATGTGCTGCATGAGCTTGCGAAAAGCCCAGCCCACAACGACGAACGCGAGCAAGAAGCCGAGCTGTTTGCCGACGCGCGACCAGTCCATCAGGATCAACGCGAGCACGCCCCAAATGGCGATGTCGTCGACGCTCGCGTAACGCAGGATGCGCTGGCCGATCGGCTGGCGCAGCACCTCGAGTTTTTCCATCAGCAAGATCAAGATCGGCAGCGCCGTCACCGCGCACGCCATGCCGATGCCGAGCACGAACTGCCAGGTCAGCGCCTTCTGGCCGATCCAGCCCGGATACATCAGCATGCCGATCGCGGCCACGCTGCCGAACGCCAGCGGCACAGCGAGCGCGAGGCCCGCGGTGATGCCGCTCTCGCGCCGGTGCTTCCAGGCCTGGCCCAGATCGAGCTCGATGCCGGCGATCCACACGAACACCATCACCGCCCACCACGCAACACCGTTCAACGCGCCGATGACCGAAGGGTTGAAAACGAACTTGTAGTACTCGGGGAAAGCCGCGCCCAGCACGCCGGGCCCGAGCAGGATGCCAGTGATGATCTGCACCACCACCAGCGGCGCGAAGTACTCGGTGCGCCCCAGCCGCCAGATCAGGTAGGGCACGGTGAAGATGATGAGCATCGCGACGAGAAAGACTTCGGTGGTGCTCATGGAAGGCGGGATTCGATTCGAGTGAAAGAGGCCTGTCGCACTGACGCAATTCGGCGGGCGGGCGGGAGTTTGCCACGCGCTTTTGCCGACATCGCCTCGTGTATGGTCGCGCCGATGCAGGCAACGCAACGATCACTCGGCCCGCTGCGCGCGGCAGCGCCGCGTGCTGGCGGCGCATTCGCGTTGGCAATGTTTCTGCTGCTTGCCGGCTGCGCTTCGGGTCCGCAACGCGCAGCCTCATCTCCCGCTGCAACGTCGCGGCCGGTGGCTGAAAGCGCCGCGCCTGCCGCGCCGGCCGACTTGATCCGCGTGCCCGACGCCGAGCCGACCCTGGAGCCGATCCGCATCGGTGGGCCGAACAAGCCGTACGACCTGCTCGGCAAAAGCTACGTGCCGATCACGCAAGACGGCGCGTACTCCGAGCGCGGCATGGCGTCGTGGTACGGGCCGCGCTTTCATGGCAAGCGCACTGCGAGCGGCGAGGTCTACAACCAATACGCCATGACTGCGGCGCACCCGACCCTACCGATCCCGAGCTACGCGCGCATCCGCAACCCCGCCAACGGCCGCGAGGTGGTGGTGCGTGTCAACGACCGCGGGCCGTTTCACGGCGGCCGCATCGTCGACCTCAGCTACACCGCCGCGCTCAAGCTCGACCTGCACCGCGGCATCGGCAAGGTCGAGCTGCAGCGCATCACCTTCGACGAGATTCGCACCGGCGCGTGGCGGCGCGGCACCGAGGCCGATGCGATGCGGCTTGCGGCGGGCGAGGCCGCGGGTCCGGCCATGCCGACGCTGACGCCAACGCCGACGCCAACGCCAACGCCAACGCCAACGCCAACGCCAACGAAGATGCCACCGACGGCGTCACCCTCGATTTCAACTGTCGCGTCGATGTCGACGCCGACTCCGACCACCACTTCGACGCTTGCTTCGGCCGGCGCGAGGGCAACAGCGCCTGTCGTGGTGGTTCCATCGGCCGACACCGTTGCTGTGGCAGCGTTCATGACAGTGACGCCGACGACAGCTTCCTCAGTGGCCGCGCCGGCATCTGCCGAACCCGTTGCCGACGCACCCGCGGCACGCGCGTTCACCGCACCGGCCCGCGGCTTCTGGATACAGCTTGGTGCCTTCAAAGCGCGCGAGGGAGCCGAGGAGTTTCATCGCCGGGTCTCGAACGAGATCGATTGGCTTTCGCCGCTGCTCGCGGTGTTTCAAGATGCGCCCCTTTACCGCCTGCAGGCTGGCCCCTACCCGAGCCGCGACGAAGCGCGCACCGTCGCCGAACGGGTGCGCAGCGGCTTGCAGCTGGTGCCGGTGATCGTCGAGCGGCGCTGACGCGCGCTGGTTGTGCGCAAGCGGCGCGCAACCGCCGCTCCTCCCACTCGAACCGCCAGACCGCGATCGACGCGAACACCAGGCTGAACCCGAGCAGCACCGCCACGGGCGCCACGGCGGCCGAGGCCGGCAGGCCGCGCTAGGTCATCGCATCGAGGCCGTCGATCGCCCAGCGGGTCGGCACCACGAGCGAGGCGGTTTGCAGCCACGCCGGGAACACGAACGACGGCACCCACGCGCCGCCGAGCATCACCATCAAGAGGGTCGCCAAAATCGCCAGGCCGCGTGTGGCCTCGGGTGTCTTGCCGAGCGCAGCGATCAACAGGCCGAAGGTCGCGGTCATCAACGCGAAAGCGATCAATACCGCGGCCAGGCCGAGCGCGCTGCCTTCGATGCGCACGCCGAACGCCGCCATCGCCACCGCATAGATCACCGCGAACACGATCAAGGCGATGAGTGCTGTGCTCACGATGCGGCTGCCGAGAAGTTTGGCGCGCGAGAGCGGCGCGGCGCGCAGCCGTTTCCACAAACCTAAGCGGCGCATCGTGAGCAAGCCGACCGCCGTGTCGACACCCATCAGCAAGATGAATTGCACGCCCATGCCGGCGAACGAGTGCGCGTAGCTGTTGTACTTGGCGTCGGGCTTGCTGCTCGCTTTGACCCCGCGGGTGGTGAATGGGATGTTGAAAGTGCCGGCTGCGTTGGTTTTTGTGTTCGCGTTCGTGTTCGTGTTCACGCTCTCACTCGCGCTCCCGCTTCCGCTCGCAGACGAGTCCGGCGCCGCGGCCGACTGCGTCACCTTGGCGATGCTGTCGAACATCTGCGTGAGCTCTTCGCGCCGCTCGGCGCGTAGGCCCTCGCTGCCCAACGCTTGCGCGCGCAAGTCCGCCATCACCGGCGCCTTGTCACTGAAAACCGACTGGCTCACCTGCTCCATCACGTGCTGCGCGAGCAGCCCGCGCACCATCGGCAGCACCATGTTTTGCGAGGGGTCGTAGGCCAGCACGACCTCGGGCTTGTCGCGCCCACCGAGGAGTGCGCGTTCGGCCTTCGAGCCGAGGCCCGCCGGCAGCGTGATCGCTGCGCGCAGCGTGCCGGCCTTGACCAGAGCTGCCGCATCGGCTTCGTTCGGCTCGCTGACCGCCAGCGCGGTGTCGGCCTTCAGCGCGGCGACGATGCGGCCTGAAAGCTCGCTGTGGTCGAGGTCGGTCACACCGACCGGAATGTCGGCGGGCTTGCCACCCCCGCCGCTGAAC
>JAYUWC010000328.1:0-3470 GCA_043753755.1 Rhizobacter sp. | reverse complement strand
GCTGGTCGTGCGCAACCCTGCCGCGGCGTCACCTGACTCGGCGAGCTGTGCTCCGGGTTCGTCGGCTTGCGAATCGGCTGCGCGCCGCCAGCACATCGCGCTCGAATCGATGCCCACGGTGTGATCCGGCTCGACCGTGCCCGCATAACGAGGCGCCGGTAACGGCTGTGTTCTAGGGGTGGCGATGCCAAGTCGCGCCTCTGGTGTCGCCTCGTCACAAACAAGCGATAACGTTTGGAGTTGGCTTTTACCGCCGCGAACCGCGCGGTCGGGTTTTGTCTCAAGTCGTGTAGTCGTGGGTAAGCAGAAGGTGAGTGGTCATGTCGTTCGACGTCAATCAGCTCCGTGACCTGTTGGAGGCCCGCACCGTCGCCGATCTATACGCAAGTGCCAAGGTCGTCGTCAACGGGCTTGAGTTCGAGCACTTCATCTATGGGGTGCGCCTGCATGTCGGCGCGGGCGAAGCGCACGAGTTCGTGCTCAGTGGCTATCCGTCGTCGTGGCGCAGCATCTATGAGCAGCAGGGTTACGCGGCCACCGACCCGACCGTGGCCCACTCGCTCTCGTCGAGCCTGCCGCTGGTGTGGTCGAGCCAATTCTTCCTCGACAAGGGCGCCGCATCACTGATGGAGCATGCACACCAATACGGCCTGCGCAGTGGGCTCACCGTGCCGGTGCATTCGTCCAACTTGCAGACCGGGCTGTTGAGCTTGTCTTCCGAGGCCACGTTGCTGGACGACGATGTCGAGCGGATCGCTTACTCGCAACTGTTTGCCACCTACCTTCACGAGGCGGTGCGAAAGCTTGTCGAGACCAAAGCACGGGTGCAGCAGACAGAGTGCCAACTGACGCCTCGCGAAAAAGAATGTCTGACCTGGGCCGCCGCTGGAAAGTCGTCCTGGGAAATCTCGAAGATCGTGTCGAGCTCCGAGCGCACGGTCAACTTTCACATCGGCAACGTGATTCAGAAGCTGCACGTCACCAGTCGCAGTCATGCGGTGGCGAAGGCGCTTGCCGTGGGCTTGATCCAACTGTAGGCAGCTGGCGCCAGCGTCGTTCTCGGCCGACTACTCGGCCTGAAAGACGAAGCGCGTGACCCGGTCGCCCTCGATGCCGCCTTCGGCTCCGCCCGCAGGCGGCAATTCGCGGCGGTAACCGCCCTCTTCGGCCACCGCCATCGAAATGCGTTGAAACGCAGATTGCTGTGCCCGGCACTGCAGTTCGACGCAACCTTTGTCCGTCAATGTGGCAACGCAAGTGCCGCCCAACCGGATCGAACGCATCAGTTCGAGGTCGAGCCGTTCGAAGGCGATCATCGGAACGTTACGTGTCTTCAACAGCGCTTCGACTTTGGCCCAAGGTTTGGGCAGCAGGCCGCAGGCAACCGACAGCGCAACGAAGTCGGCCTGCTCGATCTGCTCTGCCAGATTGAGCGAGCCCAGGTGGCGCACAGCCGCATCGGGCGCCGAAGCGGTCCATGGCCACGCCGATCGCATGTCGGGCGCCGAGCCGTAAATGACGAGGAGCTTCACGCCGCCATTTTTTCGTCGTTCGTCGACACACCGGTGTGGCGACGCAGCAGCAGCAAAGTGTTGTGATTCACCTCGATGGTGAATGCCACCGTTTTTTCGATTCCAACTTGCACCGGCACGCCGAAGCGACGCGTCGGCACGCCGAGCGTCTTCAGCAAGCGCTCGATCGCCACCGTGGTCACGGTCACGAACTGGGTCACACGGTGCTCGAGCGCGAACTCCACGGCACTCTCCATCATCAGCACGGCGGTTTGACAAAAACCGTGCGCGCGGCCCTCGTGCGGCCCCAGGGCAAACCGACTGAGTTCCCACACATTCACATGCTCGGGCGCCAGTTGCCCGCACAGGGTTTGCGGAAAGGTTTCTTTCAGCATGTAAGGCCCGGTCGTCGGCAGCATGCGCCAGCACCCGAAGACTTTGCCGGCTTCGTCTTTGACCAACATGTAGGTCGGATCCAGTTCGTCGAAGTTGTCGCGTTCGATCCCGCCGTCGCACTCGACCTCCCACTGCAGACGCTCACGAAACACGCCGTAGCGCAACTCGTGCATGGATCTGATGTCGTGTCGGGTCAGCTTCCCACCGGAAACTTTTTCGATCTGAATCTGCATGTTGCTCTCCCGTTGTTCAAGGCTTGATACGGATTGGAGCCCCGCGGTACGGACATCGGAACTGGCAGAACTGACAGGCAAGGCGTCACGGCGCAACCCGAGACGCTTCGCGTCAGGTCGTAACGAACTCGACATTGCAGTAGAGTTCGCTACATGAATGTTTGGCTCACCTTGATCTTGTCGCTCCCGACCGGAAACGCCACTGCCCGCATGCGGGCCTGGCGGGCGCTCAAGGCTTCGGGTGCGGCGGTGCTGCGCGACGGCGTCTACTTGCTGCCGCACCGGCCCGAGTGCCACGCGCTGCTGTTCGCGGTGGCCGCCGACGTGCAGGCTGCAGGCGGCTCGGCGCATTTGCTCAAGGTCGTGGCCGAAGAAGGCGAAGCCTATGCGCCGCTTTTCGACCG
Organism: Rhizobacter sp.; assembly: GCA_043753755.1. Classification (GTDB taxonomy): domain Bacteria; phylum Pseudomonadota; class Gammaproteobacteria; order Burkholderiales; family Burkholderiaceae_C; genus LMDS01. Next base: position 926 of record JAYUWC010000328.1, on the reverse strand, counting down.
CAGCGACGACCACAAGGCGCTGCTCGCCGAAATCGATGCTGCGCGAGCGGCGCTCCAAACCACGGCGGCGCTCGAAAGCGCGCGAGCTGCGCGGCGGCTGCGCAAGGCGCACGCGGCGTTGATCGAGATCGACTTCTTCCCTGGTGAGGCCGCCCGGCAAACGGCGGCGGCGCTGGGTGAACTCGAGCACGACGCCCAACGCGCGCTGGCGCCAGACGAGCCGAAGGCACGCGGCGGCGAGGTGCCGCGCCTTGATGCCGCGGCCTACTGCGGTCGGCGTTGGGCGACGCGCGCGCGGCCGTGGGTCGACCGGCTCGCCTCGGCGTGGCTGATACGCCGCCACATCGACCCCGAGGCCCGCTTCGTCTGGCTGCGCGAGGGCGCGCGTTGCCCGGCCGATGCACTCGGCTTCGACTTCGACGGCGCCACCTTCAGCCATGTCGGCGCCAAGGTCACGTTCGAGGTGTTGCTCGCTGCGTTCGGTCTGACGCAGCCTGCGCTGAGGCGGCTGGGTGCGCTGGTGCACTACCTCGACGCCGGCGGCATCGAGCCGGCCGAGGCGAGTGGCGTCGAGCGCGTGCTGGCCGGCCTGCGCGAAGCGATCACCGACGACGACCAGTTGATGCTGGTGGCCAGCGGCGTGTTCGAGGGTTTGCAGGTCGCGTTCGAGAGCGAGCCGGCATGAGCCCGCCGGGCCGCCCCAAGGGCGAATACCGGAGCGCGCCGCGCGAAGGTGCTCCGGTGAGCCCGCACGACACCCGAGGCATTCAGCCCGCCACCGAAGCACCGCGCCCGGTGAGCTTTCGCGAAGCGCTCGCGTTCTGGTTGAAGCTCGGCTTCATCAGTTTCGGCGGGCCCGCGGGGCAGATCGCTCTGATGCACACCGAGCTGGTCGAGCGCCGCCGCTGGATCAGCGAGAAGCGCTT
>JAYUWC010000327.1:0-10528 GCA_043753755.1 Rhizobacter sp. | reverse complement strand
CCACGCGGCGCTGCGCTCCGCGCTCGACGCTGCGTTCTGACCGATATGGACGGACCCGCATGCATGCGCCGCTGATCCACTGGCTGCGCCTGCTCTGGGGCACCGCGCCGCCGGTCGCCTTCGACAGCGAGCACGCGTACATCGCCGCTGGCGCAATACACCTGCCGGTACGCGCGCACTGGCAGCAGCACACCGCGGCCGCGGCGCACGCGGCGGCGCACCTCGTTTATTCGCCGAAGCGCTTCGATGGCGCCGGCCTCGGGCCGATCGCGCGCACCCTGCTGGCGCTGCTCGAGGACGCCCGCGTCGAGGCGCTGGCCGTGCGCGAGCTGCCCGGCCTGGCACGCCTGTGGCGGCCGCTGCACACCGCCACGCCCGCGGCCGGCATCGGCTTCGAGGGGCTCGTGATGCGCCTCTCGCGCAGCCTCTGCGACCCCTCCTACGACGACCCCGATCCGTGGGTGCGCAAAGGGCGCGACCTGTGTTTCCTCGACCTGTCTCTCAGCGTCTGCGCAATGCGCACGCCGGCCGAACTGCGCGAAGTTGCCATTCGCCTCGGTCACGACATCGGGCAGATGCGTCTGCCCTTCAACGGCAAGGCCGCGCTACCCTTGCCGGCCTACCGCGACGACCACCGCTGGATGTGGGCAGCCGACGTACTGGCGAGCGCACCGCTGCCTTCGCTCGGCTCGGCCGAGCCCGACCCGGACAGGCCGCCCGAGCCGTCTGTCGACGAGCCGGTCGTCACCTTTCACCCGGAGTGGGATCGACTCATCGCCCGGCTGCGACCGGCCTGGTGCCGCGTCGTCGAGGTCGACGCGCCGCACGCCCCGGCGGTCGCCATCGACGACACGGCGCGCGCGTTCGCCCGTCGGCTGCTCGGACCGGTGCGCGATCTTGCACGTCGCAGCGTGCGCCCTGGTTGCAGTGACACCGGCGACGCCTTCGACCTCGACGCGTTGGTGCACTGGCAGCTCGGCCACCGCCTGCGCCGGCCGACACCCGCCCGGGTGTACCGCACGCCGCGTGGGGTGGCGGCGCCCACGGCGCTCTGGTTGCTGATCGATCAGTCGGCGTCGACCGCGACCACCGCACGCTCGGTCGACGGCGGCGCGCTGAAGCTCGCCGCGCAATCGGCCCTGGTGCTCGGGCTCGCCTTGCAGGCCCGCGGCATTGCGTTCGGCATCGCGGCCTTCAGTTCGAACGGGCGTCACGCGGTGCGCTGGCAGACCGTGAAGTCTTTTACCCAGCCGGTCGATGAGGCGATGACCGCCCGGCTCCAGGCCCTGCGACCCGACGGCTCGACGCGCCTTGGCGCCGTGCTGCGCCACGCGACCAAGCGACTGGCCACCCAGCGCTGCGCACAGCGCTGGGTGGTGCTTTTGTCTGACGGCAGCCCGCATGACATCGACGTCCACGACCCAGCGTATTTGATCGACGATGCCCGGCACGCCTTGTCGGCAGCTCGCCGTCAAGGCGTGCGGATGAGTTGCCTGGTTTTCGAGCCCGACGCCAGCGGGGACGGTGCGCGGACTTTCGGAGGCAACGCCGCGAAACGAGTTCATGGTCTGAAAGACTTGCCGAATGCGCTTTGGCGACTGCTCAACTGATGTGGCTGACGAGAAGGCGGTTCTGTTGCAACAGTGGAGGCGTGTGAGTGAGGCCCTGTGCCGCAGGCGTTCAGAAGTTCAGAAGGCCAGCGAGTAGAGCTGATTGGCTGCGGGCGAAGCTCGATCTTTGATCGCGTCGAGCTGGCCCTTTTTGAGCATGTGCATGGTCTCGATCACGGCGAGCAGTGCTGCGTGCGCAGCGAAGGTTCTTGAGCCCGAGCATCGGGCGCGCGATGCGCTTGACGGCCCGGTGATCCTGCTCGATCAGGCTGTTGAGGGTCTTTGATTGACGCATCTCGATCTCGGCGCCCGAGTCGGCGCGGATGCCCTCGATGCCTGCCGTGTTGGCGCCGCTCTTGCCGAGAGTGAGGCCGACCGGGCGCTTGCGCCGGCGAAGCATCAGGGCCGGCACCGGCAGCGACCTTGATCGCCCACCGATGCACCGCCGTGTGGTCGACCACCGCGCGGCGCCGCGCCGCGCTCGACCATCACCTTCTCCAGGTTGCGCAGGCTCAGCGGGTACGCCGCCTACCAGCGCACGCCTACCAGCATCACCTTGACCGGATGGTGCAGCCGCTTGGGCAACTTGCGCAGCGCGTCGCGCATTTTCTTCGGGGCATCGGTCACCGCATCCGGCTAACAGAGCCGCGTTACTGCGACAGAACCGGTCAACTCGCGGGCCGCGCCCGATTGAGCAGCACCCGAGTCGCATCGGCCGCAGCCCGCGCTGCTTCGGCGAAGTTCTCGCCGCGGCTCGCGTAAAGCACCGCACGCGACGAGCTGACGATGACGGGCGCCACGGTGCGCCCGCCCTCGGCCCGCCAACCTGCGGCGACCGTGGCCTCGGCGTCGCCACCTTGCGCGCCGATGCCGGGGATCAACAGCGGCAGCGTCGGCGCCAGTGCGCGCACCCGCGCGATCTCGTCGGGATAGGTTGCGCCGACCACGAGCGCGAGTTGCCCGCTGCGGTTCCATTCGCCGTTCGCCAGCCGCGCGATGTGCTCGAACAGAAGTTCGCCGCTTGCCAGCCGCTGCGCCTGCAGGTCGGCGCCGCCGGCGTTCGAGGTGCGACAGAGCAGGATGGCACCCTTGCCTTCGTAAGCAAGGTAGGGCGCGATCGAATCGAAGCCCATGAAAGGCGAGAGCGTCACCGCATCGGCGCGGTAGCGCTCGAACGCTTCGCGAGCGTATTGCTCGGCGGTGCTGCCGATGTCACCGCGCTTGGCATCCAGGATCACCGGCACCTCGGGCGCGACCGTGTGGATGTGCGCGATCAAGCGCTCGAGCTGCTCTTCGGCCCGATGTGCCGCGAAGTAGGCGATCTGCGGCTTGAACGCGATCACCAGATCGCGGGTCGCATCGACGACGGTGGCGCAGAAGTCAAAGATGCGCGCCGAGTCGTCCTTCCACGACCCCGGAAACTTGGCCGGGTCGGGGTCGAGGCCGACGCAGAGCATCGAGTCGTTGCGCGTTTCGGCGCGTGCGAGTTGCAGGGCGAAGTTCATCGTCGGCTCAACCAATTCGCTTCGCGAGTTCGACGGCCAGGCCGGTGTAGCTGGCCGGGGTCATCAAGAGCAGGCGCTCGCGCTCGACAGGCGGGATCTCCAACGTGGCGATGAACTGGTGGAACGCTTCGCGCGAGATCGCCTTGCCGCGGGTCAACTCTTTGAGACGCTCGTAGGGGTTGGGCAGGTTGTAGCGGCGCATCACGGTCTGCACCGGCTCGGCCAGCACCTCCCAGGCGCGGTCGAGGTCGTCGGCGAGCGCGGCTTCGTTGATCTCGAGTTTGTCGAGACCGCGTGCCAGCGAGTCGTAGCCGAGCAGCGCGTAGCCGAGTGCAACACCCATGTTGCGCAACACGGTGCTGTCGGTCAGATCGCGCTGAAAGCGTGAGATCGGCAACTTTTGCGAGAGGTGGGTGAGCAGTGCGTTGGCCAGGCCGAAGTTGCCTTCGGCGTTCTCGAAGTCGATCGGGTTGACCTTGTGCGGCATGGTCGACGAGCCGATCTCGCCTTCTTTGGTGCGCTGCTTGAAGTAGCCCAGGCTCACGTAGCCCCAGACGTCGCGTGACCAGTCGATCAAGACGGTGTTGATGCGAGTGACCGCGTCGAACAGTTCGGCCATGCAGTCGTGCGGCTCGATCTGGATCGTGTACGGATTGAAGCTCAGGCCCAGTTGCTTTTCGATCACGCGGCGCGAGAAGGCCTCCCAGTCGAACTCGGGGTAGGCCGCGAGGTGGGCGTTGTAGTTGCCGACCGCGCCGTTCATCTTCGCGAGCAAGGCCACCGAAGCGATGCGGGCGCGCGCGGTGGTCAGCCGCGCGACCACGTTCGCAATCTCTTTGCCGACGGTCGTCGGGCTTGCGGTCTGGCCATGGGTGCGGGCGAGCATCGGCACCGCGGCGAGCGTGTGCGCCATCGCGGTGAGTTTGGCGACGAGCGCGTCGATCGCCGGCAGCAGCACCTCGTCTCGCGCGCTTTTAAGCATCAGGCCGTGGCTGGTGTTGTTGATGTCTTCGCTGGTACAGGCAAAGTGCACGAACTCGGCCGCCGCCTTGAGCTCGACCCGCGACGCCATGCGCGACTTGAGCCAGTATTCGACCGCCTTCACATCGTGATTGGTGGTGCGCTCGATGTCTTTGATCGCTTGCGCGTCGGCTTCGGAAAATCGCAGCACCAGGCCACGCAACAGGCCGCGGCCGGATTCGCTGAGCGGCTTGAACTCGTCGAAGCCGGCGTCCGACAGCGCGATGAACCACTCGATCTCGACCTGCACGCGACGGTGCATCAGCCCGAACTCGGACATCAGCGGCCGCAGCGCCGCCACCTTGGCGGCATAGCGCCCGTCGAGCGGTGAGAGGGCGGTAAGGGCGGTGAGCGTCATGGCGGGTTCGCGCGTGAGCGCGCCGGTGGGCAAAAAGCGACCCGCGATTGTAGAAGTTAGCTGTGTGAAATATCTCAAACGCGCGTCGGGGATGGTCGACCGTGCGCCCCGCCGCAGCAGGGCTCGACTAGCATGAATCCCGCCCACATGCGGCGTTAGTTCACAACAACATCAGGGAGGCACAGCATGGCCAGCAGCAATCTTTACAGCCCACCTCGCGCCGCGGTCGCCGACATCGGCGGCGACCACGACGGGGGGTTTCAGGAGATGAAGATTTGGGCCTGGCGCGGCCGCCTCGGTCGGCTGCGCCTGCTGGCTTACGCCACCGTGGCCAACCTCGTTCACGGGCTGGTCGCTGCCGTTTTCGGCGTGGTGGCGGGCGTCTCGGGTTCTGACGGCGTGGGCTCGGGCCTGCTTGTCGGTGCGACCTGGTTGCTGCTGATTCCGTCCCTAGTGTTTTACGTGCTCGTCCTTGTCCGACGTTCACACGACATGGGCTGGTCAGGCTGGACATCTATCCTCGCCCTCATTCCGCTGGTGGGTTTGATCTGGCTGTTCAAGGCGGGCAACCCGGGCACGAACGACTACGGCGCGCCGCCGCCGCCCAACACGACCGGCATCAGAATTGCGGCCTTCGGCATCTTCGGGCTGGTCCTTGTCGTCGGTGTGCTGGCGGCGATCAGCATCCCGGCATACAAAAGCTACGTCGAGCGGGCCAAGGCGGCCCAGCAAGTGCCGGCCAGATAGTCGGGTCTTTGCGGATGCGCCAAGGTGTCGGCCGCCGGCTCGAGCGTCGGAGCGGTCGTTCGAAGCTGCTGCGGTACCCGTCAGCTGTTCGAGACGCCGCAGGTTCATGTCGCAAGCGAAAAAGATTTCAAGGGCGCCACTGGCGTATTGGCTGCCAGCCGCGCCGTGACTCCACTGGTCAACGCCAGGCCGCAACCCGAGTAAAACTGCCTACTGCCAGCTTGCCCAACGGTGGGAAACTCCGGCTCGCGGTCTGCCGGGCGGTGGACCTCCGAGGTCGATTTGCCGACAAGGCACTGATTGGAGATCACATGTCGCTCTTGCAGGCTGCACGTTGGATCAAGACGAACTTGCCAGTGCTTCTCGGCTGTCTGGGAGCGCTCGGTGTCAGCCCGGCATTCGCCGCCGATGTCGCGCACCCCTGGCTGCGACCGCCGCCTCGGCTCGACAAAGAAAGCTACTTCAGCAACCTCAAAGACGGCGCCTCGATCGAGACACCGTTTCTCGTCAAGTTCGGCTTGAGCGGCATCGGCCTCGCACCCATCGACAAGCCGGTCGTGAAGACCGGTCACCACCACCTGCTGGTCAACCGCTCACTCCCGGTCGACTTCAACCAGCCCTTGCCGTTCAACGACAACTACATCCATTTCGGCAAGGGCCAAATGGAGACGGTGCTGAACTTCGAGCCGGGCAAATACAGCTTGAGGTTGCTGCTGGCCGACGACCGGCACATCCCCAACTTCGTGCACAGCCAGGCGATCACGATCACGGTCACCAAACGCAACGTGGCAGTCGAGCCGAAAAGCCTCATCGTCCCCGCTGTCGCCTTGCTTCGGCCACGCGCCGGCGAGACGGTGAGCACGCCGTTTCGGGTGGTCTTTCACGTGTCGGGTTTCAACGTCTCGAACATTGCACTTCAGCCTAAAGGCAGCGGACACTTTCGCCTTCGAGTGAAGCCAGAATCAGGTCGTGAAGAGGTGATCGACATGGCCAACGGCTACACCGAGGCCTGGGTTGCGCCACCGGTCGGGCGCTACACAGCAAAGGTCGAGTTCATCGACAACACGACACCTGATCGCGTGCTCTTGACGTCGGAAAGCGTGGCCTTCAGCACCCGGAACTGAGGCCCCCGCGCCGGGGCGGCAGACTTCATGCTTTTGTCCCTCGACTCGATTCCTGAAACCGCAGCCGATGCAACACCCCGAACCCATGCTGGTGCGCAAAGCGCGGCTGCTCGATTTACCCGAGCCGCAAGACGTGCTGGTGGTCGACGGCCGCATCGTCGCGATCGGCCACAGCCTCACGGTGCCGGCGGGCGGCTCGATCGTCGAGGCCGCTGGCCTGTTGCTCAGCCCGCCTTTCGTCGACGCCCACTTCCACATGGACGCAACCCTGAGCCACGGCCTGCCGCGCGTCAACGCCAGCGGAACGCTGCTCGAGGGCATCGCGCTCTGGGGCGAACTCAAGCCGCAGCTGACGCACGAGGCTCTGGTCGAACGTGCGTTGGCCTACTGCGATTGGGCGGTGGCCAAGGGTTTGCTGGCAATCCGAACGCATGTCGACGTTTGCGACAGTCGGCTGCTCGCCGTGCGTGCGCTGCTCGAGGTCAAACAAACCGTCGCGCCCTGGCTCGACCTGCAACTCGTCGCATTCCCGCAAGACGGGCTGCTGCGCTCGCCGGACGCGCTGGCAAATTTGCAGCGCGCGCTCGATCTGGGTGTCGACGTGATCGGCGGCATCCCGCACTTCGAGCGCAGCATGGCCGAAGGCGCCGAGAGCGTGCGCATCCTCTGCGAGCTGGCGGCAGAGCGCGGCCTGCGGGTCGACATGCACTGTGACGAGAGCGACGACCCGCTCTCGCGCCACATCGAGACGCTCGCCTTCCACACCCAGCGGCTCGGCCTGCACGGCCGCGTCACCGGCTCGCACCTGACCTCGATGCATTCGATGGACAACTACTACGTCGGCAAGCTGCTGCCGCTGATCGCCGAGGCGCAGGTGCATGCGGTCGCGAACCCGTTGATCAACATCACACTGCAGGGCCGCACTGATACCTATCCCAAACGCCGCGGCATGACCCGCGTGCCCGAGCTGATGGCGGCTGGCGTCAACGTGGCGTTCGGCCACGACTGCGTGATGGACCCGTGGTATTCGCTCGGCTCGGCCGACATGCTGGAGGTCGCTCACATGGGCCTGCATGTGGCGCAGATGACGTCAGAGGCACAAATGCGCGCCTGCTTCGACGCCGTGACCGTGAACGCCGCCAAGGTGATGGGCCTCGAGGGCTACGGCATCGCGGTCGGCCACCCGGCCGACTTCGTGCTGCTGCAGGCGCGCGATGCGGTCGAGGCGATTCGCCTGCGCGCCAACCGCCTGATGGTCGTGCGCCGTGGCCGGGTCGTGGCGCGCACACCGCCGGCCGTTGCCACGCTCAACCTGCCCGATCGGCCGGCGAGTGTGGACTGGACGCTACGCCGCTGACAGCGGCGCGCCGGGCTGCGCCGCTAAAATCGAGCCGCCCTAAGCTCGGGCCAGGGACGGAAACAAACAATGAAACTGATCGGTTCGCTCACCAGTCCTTACGTGCGCAAAGTGCGTATCGTAATGGCCGAAAAAAAGCTCGACTACCAGCACGAACTCGAAGACGTCTGGGCCAGCGATGCCATCCTCAAAGCCAACCCACTCGGCAAGGTGCCCTGCTTGGTGCTCGCCGGCGGCGAGGCGATCTTCGATTCGCGCGTGATCGTCGAATACCTCGACACCCGATCGCCGGTCAGCCGGCTGATCCCCGAGGGCAGCCGCGAACGCATCGAAGTGCGCACCTGGGAGGCGCTGGCCGATGGCGTCGTCGACGCCGCCATCCTGGCGCGCCTCGAAGAAACCTGGGCCGGCCGGACGGCAGAGCAGCGCAGCGCCGCCTGGATCGCGCGGCAGCTGCACAAGGTCGAGGCCGGCATCGATGCCATCAGCACCGGGCTGGGCGACAAGCCCTGGTGCGGCGGCATCCACCTCTCGCTCGCCGACATCGCGGTCGGCTGCGCACTCGACTACATCGCCTTTCGCTTCCCGCAAATCGCCTGGCGCGACCAGCACGCCAACCTCGCACGCCTCGCCGACAAGCTGGCGACGCGGCAAAGCTTCATCGACACCAAGCCGCCCTGAGGCGGCTGCGGATCAAACCGGCGCGGCACCGAAGCTCGCCGACTGCGCCATCGGCCAGTAGGTGCGAAACACCTGCTGCGTCATCTCACCGCGCAGCAGCTCGCCCGGTTTGACAAACGGCAGCAGGTTGGCGAGCAACTTGACACTCTGCTCGCTGCTGCGCCGCACGATGTGGTGCGCGGTGAGCTCGCTCGGGTCCATCAGGCCCGCGGCCTGCACCAGTTCTTTCAGCGCCATCAGGGTGTTCTGGTGGAAGCGGTAGACCCGCTCGGCCTTGCTGGGTACCACCAGCGCGCTGGCACGTTGCTCGTCTTGGGTTGCCACACCGCTCGGGCACGCGCCGGTGTGGCAGCTTTGCGCCTGGATGCAGCCGAGTGCGAACATGAAGCCGCGCGCCGAGTTGCACCAGTCGGCACCGAGCGCCAGCATGCGGGCGATGTCGAATGCGCTGATGACCTTGCCGGCGCAGCCGAGCTTGACCCGGTCGCGCAGGCCCAGTCCGACCAGCGTGTTGTGCACCAGCAGCAGCCCTTCTTGCAGCGGCGCGCCGACGTGGTCGGTGAACTCGAGCGGCGCGGCACCGGGGCCGCCTTCGGCGCCGTCGACCACGATGAAGTCGGGCGTGATGCCGGTCTCGACCATTGCCTTGGCGATCGCGAACCACTCCCAGGGGTGGCCGATGCACAGCTTGAAGCCGGTCGGCTTGCCGCCCGAAAGCGTGCGCAGGTGATCGATGAAACGCATCATCTCGAGCGGTGTCTTGAACGCGGCATGGCTGGCCGGTGACACGCAGTCGATCCACGCCGGCACGCCGCGCGCGGCGGCGATTTCAGGCGTGACCTTGGGGCCGGGCAGTACGCCGCCGTGGCCGGGCTTGGCGCCCTGGCTCAGCTTGAGCTCGATCATCTTCACCTGCGGCTGGGTCGCGTTCTCGATGAAGCGCGCTTCGCTGAACGAGCCGTCGTCGTTGCGGCAGCCGAAGTAGCCCGAGCCGATCTCCCAGATCAAGTCACCGTTCATCTCGCGGTGGTAGCGGCTGATCGAGCCCTCGCCGGTGTCGTGCGCGAAGCCGCCGCGTTTGGCGCCGGCATTGAGCGCGAGGATGGCGTTGGCGCTCAACGCGCCGAAGCTCATCGCCGAGATGTTGAAGAGGCTCGCGCTGTAGGGCTGGGCGCGGCCTGCGCCTATCGTGACGCGGAAGTCGTGGCTCGCCAATGTGGTCGGCTGCATCGAATGGTTGATCCACTCGTAGCCGACCGCGCCCACGTCCATCTGCGTGCCGAAGGGGCGCTTGTCGGAGTCGCCCTTCGAGCGCTGGTAGACGAGCGAGCGCTGCTGGCGCGAGAACGGCGCGGCCTCGTTGTCGCCCTCGATGAAGTACTGCCGCATCTCGGGCCTGATGAACTCGAGCAAGAAGCGCAGGTGCCCGATCACCGGGTAGTTGCGCAGCACCGAATGGCGGCTCTGGCGAACATCGCGAAAGCCGAGCCCGACCAAAAACACGAAGACCAACACGACCCAGCCGTTCATCGCCGACATGGCCCATGCCGTGCCCGTCAGCACCAGCGCGACCGCGCACAGCAGCCAGGTCGAATATCGAACCGGCATGTGGCGATCGAGTTGCTTGAGCCAGTTGAACATGCGGACTCCGCTGCTGAAGTGCGGCGATGGTAGTCGGGCCTATAAGCCGCGACGCGTCGTGCGGCGCCGCTCTCGGCCTGCCGCATGTCTTTTCGGTCGCAGTGCTCGATTGGTGCCGAACTCAGCCCTCACCCGCCTCGTTCGGCTCAGGGTGGCGGGCTTGCCGACGAGGCCGGCAGCGCCGGCTCTGCAGTTTGTTCGGCCGGCGCCGTCATCAGCATCGTCGGTGGTGCCGCGAGCGTGATGCCGGCGTCTTTCAGGCGCTTCAGCACGTCGAACAGAACAGCGCTCTTTACGCCGTACGACTTGCGCGGCGACTCGACGAAGCCGGTTGCGTTGAACACGAGTTGGCCGCCTTCGATGCCGTCGAGGTTGACCGAAGGTGCGGGCGCATCGAGCAGGTCGTCGTTGGCGGTGAAAGCCGCGAGCAGCAACTCGCGCACTTGCTCGGCATCGGTGCGCAGCGGCACCGGCAGCTTGAGTTG
>JAYUWC010000326.1:0-10694 GCA_043753755.1 Rhizobacter sp. | reverse complement strand
CTGTCGGTGTAGAAAGTTCGCGTCCGGTACTTCATCTGCAACACTCCTTCTGCTCACGCAGCAATCAGTGTGTTGCATCGACCAGTTGAATCCGCCCTTATTTCCAGACGATGTGGCGTCGATGGTCGTCTTTGCTGGTGCCGTGAGGGCGAGCTGATTGCGTGCGAGCGCCCCACTTCTCGGTGCCAGGGAATTTCCGTGTCTCCTTTCGTCCCGCCATTGAATGGCGTCAGCGCCGCCGACAACGGCACTCCCGTCGACTTCTCGAAGTCTTCGTTCGGCGCCAAAAATTGCATTCGGCAATTCGGAGTCGAGCAAGGCGAGAAGCGTGCCCGCTGTGAGGGCAAGTTGACACCGATCTACCGCACTCGCGATGGCGTTAACCGCCAGTTCGACCATGGCCAGGTCAACAACCCCAAGACAGACCAGCTCGCCGCGCAGCCGAGCAAAGAAGCCGGCCCGGGCCAAACATGAAGCCGGGGTCAAGGCTGGCAAACGATTTTTGGTTGACGACTTGATCGAGCGCCGTTCAGACCCGTGAACACTAAGCGTGCGATGCTGATTTGCATCAGGGTTAGGCGCGAATCTGGTGAGGCAGCCAGCAACTCAGTGTGCAACGCGCGCTGTGCTGTCGGCACACCCGCGGCTAAACGATTGCGCCGCACGAGTGTGCGTAAGGAGTTATGCAGAAGTCGACTATCAAAGTGGCATAAAGGGTCAAAAAAGTTGCTTCGGCTTAACTCAGCATCGCGAGTTCACCTTGTTTCAACGTAATCGCAGGAAATTAACCGATTGCATGCAATCAGTGCATCAAATTGCAGGAGCTTCTTATGCCGACTTCTAGTATTTCGTCGCTGACTGGCGGTGCTGACACCAGCACTGTTGCTAACCGCAATTTACCCAAGCTTCTGGCAACCTCCAAGACAGAAGATACAGTAGCCAAGAACAAACCGGGGGCGAGCCGTATCGCTGATATTGCACCTGACGTTATATTTTGGGATAGTAACTTGGTAAAAAAAGTCGTTACTCCAGGTGTACCATATATCGATGGAGTACTCTCGAAGAACTATGGAAAATATCGTAATTCGGCATTACCTCCGGTCAAGTTGAAGTTCGTCTCGGACGCCGATCTTGCAAAAATAATTCCCGCAGGTGTTAATCCAGGTGACGTATTCGCTTTCAGTGATCCGAAATCAAATGCCATATATGTAAACCCCAACTCTCAAATCATCAACAACCCACCCTTGAGCCCGCCAGAGATGAAACGGTTCATCACCGTTGAGATGTTGCACATGCGAGGGGCAGGGTTTGAAGAAGGCATTAGAAAAACGTACAGCCCGTCCGACGGTCAACCCACAAAATTCTCTGATGGGTCCGATGTGTCGAGTATCAATGATGGATTGGCTCACCTTTTCGCGATGGAGAGCCTAAGCATGAAGTCCGCTCCCTCGTTCGCGGTCGGTGGTGTCAACCGAGCTGCATCGCTAACTAAAAGTGTCGGCCTGGAAACTGTGAAAAAGGCCTACTTCGGAAATGACCCGGCCTCGCTGGCGAAGGTCAAGCAGTGGATCAACCAGCAAGTTTCCGACCAAAAGGCAACGCGCAGTAGTTCTTCTGCACGCTAAGCTGGCGCATTCAATGCGCTACTCATCTGCGCCCATTCCCATGCCGCAGTTATTGGCCGACAACCGTCAATCGAATTAGAAAGGAAAAATAGTTTTACTGGAACTGCGCCAGCATCCGCTCGAGTGCCATCGTGAACGGCAGCTGCAGCATCGGCAGCGTCAGCAACATGCCGATCAAGCCGACCGCCACCGTGACCGGAAAGCCGATCGCGAAGATATTCATCTGCTGTGCCACCCGCGAGATGATGCCCAGCACCAGGTTGACGAACAGCAGCATCGCGACCATCGGCAGCGCGATCCATAGGCCGAGCCTGAACACCTCGGCGCCCCAGACCTGCGGCTGCACCGCGCGCAAGAACGCGAAGGGCTCCGGGCCCACCGGGAACGCATGAAAGCTCTGCACCACCGCGGCGATCAGCATCAGGTGGCCGCCGATCACGATGAAGAGCCAGGCGACCGCGGTGCCGTAGAAGCGGCTGGTGGCGGTGGCTTCACCACCCGTCATCGGGTTGAAGAAGCCGGCGAAGTTCAAGCCCATCTGCAGGCCGACGAGCTCACCCGCGAACTCGACCCCGGCGAACACGATGCGCACCGCGAAGCCGAGCGAGGCGCCGATCAAAATTTGTTGAATGACGGCGAGCAACGCCGCCGCCGAGTCGAGTGCGATCAGCGGCATTGGAGGCAAGGTCGCCTGCGCGCAAAAGGCGATCAAGAACCCCAGGCCGATGCGCACCCGCGCCGGCACAGTGCGCTGCGCGAACACCGGCAGCGTGCCGAACAGCGCCAGCACGCGTATGAAAGGCCAGAGCAGCGGCGTGATCCAGGCCAGCACCTGGGTGTCGGTGAAGGTCAGCATCAGCCGACGGCCGACGGAATGGCCTGCAGCGTGCGCTGGATGTATTCGACCAGGGTCGTCAGCATCCACGGCCCGGCGATCGCCAGCACCGCCACTGCGCCGACGATCTTCGGCACGAACGAGAGCGTGGCCTCGTGAATTTGTGTGGCCGCTTGAAAGATGCTCACCACCAGCCCGATCACCAGCACCGAAATCAAGAGGGGCGCCGAGACCATCAGCAGCATGTAGAGCCCTTGCTGGCCCAGGGTGAAGACTTGGGTGGCGTCCATGTGCGGTGTCTTCGAGTTCAGCTCACGAAACTCGCAGCGAGCGAGCCGAGCAAGAGGTTCCAGCCATCGGCCAGCACGAACAGCATCAGCTTGAACGGCAACGCGATCAGCACCGGGCTGAGCATCATCATGCCCAGGCTCATCAACACGCTGGCCACGATCATGTCGATGATGAGAAACGGGATGAAGATCAAGAACCCGATTTGAAATGCGCTCTTCAACTCGCTCGTGACGAAGGCCGGCACCAGCACCTTGAACGGCACATCGGCGGTTTTCACTGCAGGGTCGATCTTGGCGAGCTTGGCAAACAGCATCACGTCGGCCTGGCGGGTCTGCTTGAGCATGAAGGCACGCATCGGCACCTCGCCGCGCTTCAGGGCTTCGTCGAACGCGATCTTGTTCTCGGCATACGGTTGATAAGCCTCGGCGTAGACCTTGTCGATCGTCGGCCCCATCACGAAGAACGTGAGGAACAGACTCAGCCCGACCACCACCTGGTTCGGCGGCGCCGCCTGGGTGCCCATTGCCTGGCGCAGCAGGCTGAGCACGATCACGATGCGGGTGAAGCCGGTCATCATCAGCAGCACGGCCGGCAGAAAGCTGAGCGCGGTGAAGAACAGCAGCGTCTGGATCGGCACCGAGTAGCTGGTGCCGCCCGCGCCCTGCGCGATCATCAGCGGAAGTTCAGCAGCCATCGCTCGCACCGCGGTTATGGCGCATGCGGCTCAGCAGCTGCGCAAACGGGGTCGCGGCCGGCGCCGCGGTAGCCGTTGCGTTGAACTCGGTCTGCGGCGCCATCGTGTGCAGTGTCGTGATGCTTTGCGCGGTGACGCCCAGCACCAGCCACTGCCGCGCATCGCCTTCGCCGACCTCGATCGTCACGATGCGCTGGCTCGCCGAAAGCGGCAGCGCCGCCACGCTGCGCATGGGGCCGTGGCCACCGGCGCCGCCCATCGGCGTGCGCTTGAGCAGCCACAGCGCGACCGGGATCATCGCGATGATCGCGACGAACCACAGCAATGAATTCAACCCGTTCGGTGGCATCGCGAGATCACGATTTGCTGAGTCGGCGCATGCGCTCGCTCGGCGTGACGATATCGGTCAGGCGGATGCCGAATTTCTCGTTCACCACCACCACCTCGCCCTGCGCGATCAGGTAGCCGTTGACCAACACGTCCATCGGCTCGCCGGCCAGCGCCTCGAGCTCGACCACCGAGCCCTGCGCGAGCTGCAGGATGTGCTTGATCGGGATGCGCGCGCGCCCCAACTCGACGGTCAGCTGCACCGGGATGTCGAGAATCATGTTGATGTCGTTGCCGGCGCTGGTGGCCCCGGTCGGCGTGAAATTCTGAAACGCCGCGGGCGCCACCTGATCGGCGGCGGCGCGCACTTCAGAGGCGGTCTCGGGTTTCGACTCAGCCACTGCAGCGGCCCATTCGGCGGCCATCGCGTCGGTGTTCTCAGTGCCGGTGGCGGTGTTGTCAGCTGACATTGCGTTCTCCTAACCAGCCGTGATCGGCACCGGTCAACAGTTGATTGACCTTGAGGGCGTACTTGCCGTTCGAGATGCCGTAGGTGCCGTCGAAGACCGGCACGCCGACCACCTTGGCCTCGATCCGGTGGTGCAGGTCGAGTTCGATGAAGTCACCGACCTTGAACGAGAGCAGTTGCTCGACCGTTGCCGGCGCCTGCGCCAGCTCGGCCACCAGCTCGACCTGGGCCGCCTGGATCTGCTGCTTCATCAGGTCGACCCAGCGCCGGTCGGGTTCGGCGGCATCGCCCTGGATCGTCGAATACAGCACGTCGCGGATCGGCTCCAGCGTCGCATACGGAATGCAGAAGTGGACCGTGCCGCTGGTGTCGCCGATCTCGAGCGTGAAGCTGGTCACGACGACAATTTCGCTCGGCGTCGCGATGTTGGCGAACTGCGGCTGCATCTCGGAACGCTGGTAGTCGAGCTCGAGCGGGTAGATGCCGACCCATGCTTTCTTGTATTCGTTAGTGATCACCTCGACCAGCCGCGCAATGATGCGTTGCTCGGTCGGCGAAAAGTCGCGCCCTTCGATGCGGGTGATGTACTTGCCGGCGCCACCGAAGAGCGCGTCGATTACCGCGAACACCAGCGTCGGGTCGCACACGATCAGGCCCGAGCCGCGCAACGGCCGCACGTTCACGATATTGAAGTTGGTCGGCACCACGATCTCGCGCAAAAACGCGCTGTATTTCTGCACCTTGATGCTGCCGATCGAGACCTCGGGGCTCTTGCGGATCAAGTTGAACAAGCCGGTGCGAATGTTGCGGGCGAAGCGCTCGTTGATGATCTCCAACGTGGGCATGCGCCCACGCACGATCCGCTCTTGGCTCGCGAGGTCGTAGTTGCGAATCGCGCCTGCTTCGACCATCTCGGTCTCGAGCGTCTGGCTCTCGCCGGTGATGCCTTGCAGCAGCGCGTCGACTTCGTCCTGCGAAAGAATCTGCTGGTTCATGGTTGTTCAGTTGCCGCATGACCGACATGCGGGCTCGGCCGCCGTGCCGCCCCGAGGCGTTGCCTGCGACCCCTGGGGCAACGTGAGCCGAAGGCGAGGGCGGAAGTCATTTACTGCACGATGAAGTTGGAGAAGTGCACTCGCTTGATCGGGTTGGGCTCGAGCGGTGCCTTCTTTTTGGGCTTCGTCTTCGGCTTGGCGCCTTCGTCGTCGCCCGAAGTGGCCGCGACCTTCTTGGCAACCACCGGCTCAGGCGTTTCGATCTCGATGCCCATCGTGCGCGACGACTCGCGCAAGATCTCGGCGGCCAGCAACTCCTTGCCCTCGCGGCCCTGCAATTCGGCCGATGACTTGTGCGAAAGAATCATCAAGATGCCGTTGCGAATCGCCGGCATGAAGGCCTTCATCGAATCGGAGAATTTGGCGTCCTCGACCTCGAAGGTCAGTCCGATCTGCGCGTAGCGGTCGGTCTCTTTGTCGGCCAGGTTCACGACGAAGGGGTCGAGCGGCAAAAAGGTCGGCGGGTGCTTCAGATCGGGCTTGTCGCCGTGGTGGGCGTCAGCGCTCGCGCTGGTGGTTGCCGTCGGTTCGTCGGCCTCGGCGGCAGCCGCCGCGGCCCTCTTCTTCATGATGAAAACTGCGGCGCCGCCGGCGATCACCAGCAGCAGCAGCACCGCGACCGCGATCACGATGAGTTTTTTCTTGCCCTTCTTGGCGGGCACGGCGGCGGCAGCATCGGCAACGGGGGCAGCAGCGGCAGCGGACACGTTTTTCTCCTTCGGGGCGGTCGCCCGACCAGGCAGCGCGAGGGCTTCGCGGCGCAGTGGGGCATGAAGGAAATTGTGAAAGCGCAGACCGAAACTTAAGCGGCGAAAAGAGCCGGGTTTGGCGCGCACTAGGGCGCCTGGGCCCGGCTTCGTGCAGGAACCACACGGCAATCGTCGCGTTGATTCGGCCGGCCCCATCGGGTCGCCCGCGGCGAAGCGTCAGGCTCGACGCGTTTGGCTCAACCCCCGGTCAGCCAGCAGCGCCAGACCCGCGCCGATGCACTCGGCCGCCACGAAGGCCGGCACGCTTGCCGGCGCAATCCCGGCGAAGCTGTCGCTCAGCATGCGGCCGAACGCCGCAGCGGGGTTGGCGAACGAGGTCGAGGCCGTGAACCAATACGCCGCGCCGATATAGGCCGCCACCGCCGCCGCGGTGCGCGAAGGCGGCGCCCGCACGATCACCAACACCAGGCCGAAGGTCGCCACGACCTCGGCCAGCCATTGCCCGTTGCCGCTGCGCACATGCGCCGAGAGTTGAAACAGGGCCAGCCCGAACATCGCATGCGCCAGCCAGGCGCCGAACGCTGCGCCGGCCAATTGCGCGAGCACATACGGCAGCAGCAACGCGCGCGGCATCGCACCACGCACGACCATCACCAACGAGACCGCCGGGTTGAAATGGGCGCCGCTGACCGGCCCGAACACCTCGATCAGCACGTACAGCCCGCCGACCGTGGCCAGCGTGTTGGCCAGAAGCGCAATCGCCGAATTGCCGCCGGCCAGGCGCTCGGCCATCACGCCGGAGCCGATCACCACCGCCAGCAGCAACGCGGTGCCCAGGCCCTCGGCAAGGAGCTTGCTGCCGGTCGAGACGGCCAAGATCAGTTGGCCGCGATGGCAGCGAGCGCGCGCTGCAGCGTGGCGTCGTCGAGCGTGGCGAACGGCAGCGCGAGCAACTGCAGCATGCGGTAGCCGACGGCCTGGCGCGTCAGCTCGAACGCGCGCGCTTTGTCGGCCTCGGCGGCGTTCGACGGATCGGGGTAGCCCCAGTGCACCTGCACCGGGCTGCCCGGCCAGCACGGGCAGGTTTCGGCGGCTGCGCTGTCGCAAACGGTGATGACGGCACGCATGCGCGGCGCGCCCTCGGCGGTAAATTCGTCCCAGCTCTTGCTGCGGTAGCCCGCGGTCTCGATGCCGGCTGCACCCAGCACCGCCGCTGCAAGCGGGTTGATGCGCCCGCTGGGGGCGCTGCCCGCGCTGTGCGCGCGAACGTTCGTGCCGAGCACGGCCGACCAGTGATTGAGCATGGCCTCGGCGAGCACGCTGCGCGCCGAGTTGTGAGTGCACAGAATCAGCACGTGGGTGGCGGCGCTCATCGTTGCACCTCGCACGCCCGTGGCACGGCAGCGCAGCCCTTGCCTTCGCAACAGTTCTCGGTGAGGTAGGCGAGCAACTCGTTCATCTGCGCATAGCCGGCGCGATAAACCAGCGAGCGGCTCGAACGTTCGATGCGGGCGAGGCCGGCGTGGGCCAGCTCTTTGAGGTGAAACGACAGCGTTGTCGCCGGGATGCCCAGGCCCTCTTGCATCACGCCCGGGGTCAACCCGTTTTCGCCGGATACCACCAGCGCCCTGAATACTTTGAGCCGGATCGGGTGCGCGAGCGCGCCGAGCGCCTGAATGGTTTGGTCTTCTGTCATAAAAACCAGCATACTAGAAAAGTCGAACAGTTAGCGGACGCTTTGAAACCGGGTTTCACACGATCAGGCCGCACCTGCCGCACCTGCCGCACTTGCCGCAGGCGGCGCACCTGCCGCAGGCAGGCGCGGTAACGCCAGTGCGATCAGGAGTCGTCGAGTGCCGGATCTTTCACCAGATCGGCATCGACGTTCATCAAGACGCTCGCGAGCGTCAGCGTTCGCCAGAGATGCGCTGGCATCGCCATGATCGCCTCCGGTGTTCGCTCGCGAGCGACCCATGCACCGATTTCGGCATGCTGCGCTGCGGTCAGCAGGTTTCGTTCGCGCATCTCGTCGAGGGTCTTCATAAGTCTGTGGTTATAGCGGCGTTGCGACGGCCAGCTGCGCTCGCGACAGTCTCTAAGGATTGTCGTCTCGCCCGCACGAAGTTGACGAAGAGGAGCAGGGCAGCGACGCCAGCCCTGAGAGGCGAGAGGCGAGCTGCATCGTTATGCGTCGGCACGAAACGAAATAAGCACCGCAGTGGGCAGCTGCGACGCATGGTCTCCACCCTACGCAAAAACGTCGACACCACCCGCAGTGACGACGCGGCGTGCGGCCGAGGCAACACTTGCCAGCCCATCCGCGCTGATTTTTCGAGAGCGAGCGTCAGGTCCCGCAGGGTCACGCCCTCCGCGCTCGCCACTCGACGAGCCCGATCGAGACTGCCCCGCGTGCTGCGACACGCCGCCGCCGGCGAGCGTGAAGCCGGCATCGGCCAGCGCGCTGGCAAGGGCCGGCAGGCCTTGCTCGATCGCGTGGCGGGTCGCGGCGAGGTCGGCACCGAAGTCGATGCGCGCCTGGTTGCCCTCGATCGCAATCTGCACCGAGACCGGCCCCATTTCTGCCGGGTTGAGGTGCAGCTCGGCGTGTTGCACGCCTTCACGTGCGAAGACACCAAGCGTCAGGCCGAGTTCCTGCGCGAAGTCGGGGCCCGCCATCGGGGCCGCGATCGTCGCGTTGGCCGCGGTGTCGACCGCGTTGATGGGGTCGGCGATCGCTGCGAATGCCGCCTGTGTCGATGTTGATATCGCGGGTGCCGCTGCGTGCCCTGAGAGCTGCGTTTGCGTCTGAGCTTCTTTCGTGACGGATTGCGCCAAGGCGCTGCCGAACGCGCGTGCCGACGCTGTGTTGTCTTCGGCGAGGCCGCGCGCGTGCACCGGCTTGCCCTTCGGGTCGAGGTCGGGGGCCTCGCCAAGGCGGCGGCTCGCTCGGTTCCGTGTGTCGGTGGGCGCGGTCTGTGTCGCTTCGCCAGCCGCATCAGCCGCCTCCGCCGCATCGCCGGCGCGCTGCTGACCAGCGAACCAGTGCATCACGCACGGGTCCAGCGGCGGGTTGGCGTGAGCAAGATGGCCGGACGATGCGCTCGCGGCAGCGGTGGCTTTCGCGTTGACGGCTTCGGCCTCGGCCTCGTCGGCCTCGCCTTCGTTCGCGGGCAGAGCGCGGCCGCTGCTTGGGCCCGTGGCTTCGCGAACGCCTGCATGGCCATCGGTCTCACGGGGGCGAGGTTTGAGCGCCGTGCGTTGGCGCGGGGTCGCCGGCGCGAGGTTGGTTGCTTCGCTTTCGCTTTCGGCGTCGGCGGGTGCGGGGTCGGCGGCGGCTGTCGGCGGCGGCGCGTTGTGTGCTTCGCCGTGCGTTCCGTTCAAAGGTGCTTGGGTTTCGGCGGCCACCTTCGTGGCCGGCGGTGCGGGGGTCGGTGACGCAGGCGCCGCTTGCTTCTGCCGCAGCTGCGAAGCAAAACCCGCCGGGTCGCTGGGGTTCGCCGTGGCCTGCCGTGGCGAGGCCTCGACGCTGTGGGCGTGGGGGGCGTTGGGGTTGATCGTCGTCAGCATCGTGCGGTCTCCGGGTTCACATGAGCGGCGCGGGCCGCGTGGTCGTCTGCAGGCGGCTCCAGGCAGCGCGGCTCGCGGCTTCGTCGCTTTGCTTTTGCTCAATGCGCTCGCCGGCCGCGCGCTGCTCGGCGAGGCGGCGCTCGATCAGCTTGCGCACCGAGGCGCAGCGCATCTCGGCCTCTCGCAACAGGGTCAGCACCCGCTCGACCTGTTGCGCCGCATGCTCGGCGATGCGGGTCTGCTGCTCGACAGCCAGGGTCAGGCGCTCGGTGAAACTTTGGTAGCAGTGGACGAGTTCGATCCGGCCTTCGCGGGCGAACTGCGTGCGCCAGCGTTGCTCGTACTCGCTTCGGTACTGGCGCAGTTGGCCGGCCTGCGATTCGGCCGCCGCGCTCACGGCCTGGGCGCGCTGGTGATCGGCCAGCGCGGCGTCGCGCAGGCGCTCGTGGTGGCCGAGCATCACGGCCAAGGTCTTGATGTCGACACTCACTGGACAGCTTCGTGCTGCGCACTGCGGAATTCGCCCTTGGGGCGGCCCGGCGGGCTCATGCCGCGACCACCGCGCGCAGCATGCCGACACTCGCCCCGATGTCGGCGCGCTCGTTCATGCCTTGCTGCAGCAGGGCGGTCATCGGGTCGTGCAGGCGCACGGCGGTGTCGAGTTCGGGGTCGGCGCCGGGCGCGTAAGCCCCGAGCTGAATCAGGTCGCGGGCCTTGT
This sequence comes from Rhizobacter sp., assembly GCA_043753755.1. Taxonomy (GTDB): domain Bacteria; phylum Pseudomonadota; class Gammaproteobacteria; order Burkholderiales; family Burkholderiaceae_C; genus LMDS01. The sequence goes on along the minus strand of JAYUWC010000326.1, from coordinate 403 downwards.
TGTGGCGCGCGTGCAATTGACGAAAGCGCCGCGCCGATTCGATGTGCTCTCGCGAGGCCACGCTGGTCATCACCCGCGAGACCGATTTCTCGATGTCGATCGCCGGGTAATGGCCGGCCTCGGCCAGCTCGCGCGAGAGCACGATGTGGCCGTCGAGAATGCCGCGCGCCGCATCGGCGATCGGGTCTTGCTGGTCGTCGCCCTCGCTGAGCACGGTGTAGAAGGCCGTGATCGAGCCCCCACCGGCCACGCCGTTGCCGCTGCGCTCGACCAGTTGCGGCAGCTTCGCGAAGCAGCTCGGCGGGTAGCCCTTGGTGGCCGGCGGCTCGCCGATCGCGAGTGCGATCTCGCGCTGCGCCATCGCAAAGCGGGTGAGCGAGTCCATCAGCAGCAGCACGTTTTG
>JAYUWC010000325.1:0-10696 GCA_043753755.1 Rhizobacter sp. | reverse complement strand
GTCAACGTGGTCTTGCCGTGATCAACGTGGCCAATCGTGCCAACGTTGACGTGCGGCTTGGTCCGCTCAAATTTGCCTTTTGCCATTTCTAGTCTCCGAATGAGTAAAGAGCAGTGCCAGTGAAGTGTTTAAGGTTTCCAGCAAGGTGTGGATTCGCGCGCCACTGGCAGCGCGCGACACCCCTCTGAAGACCAACTTGGATTGCCTGTCTGTCTGACGCCGTTACTTGCCACGAGCAGTGATAATCGCGTCGGCCACGTTCTTCGGTGCTTCGCTGTAGTGCTTGAACTCCATCGTGTAAGTGGCGCGGCCCTGCGACATCGAACGCAGCGTGGTCGAGTAGCCGAACATCTCCGAAAGCGGTACCTCGGCCTTGATGACCTTGCCGCCGCCCGGCATGTCGTCCATGCCCTGCACCATGCCGCGGCGCGACGACAAGTCGCCCATCACCGAGCCAGCGTAGTCCTCAGGGGTCTCGACCTCGACCGCCATCATCGGCTCGAGGATGACGGGCGACGCTTTACGGCAACCGTCCTTGAAGCCCAACGACGCAGCCATCTTGAACGCGTTTTCGTTCGAGTCGACTTCGTGGTACGAACCGAAGGTCAGCGTCACTTTCACGTCGACCACCGGGTAGCCCGCGAGCACGCCGGCCGGCAACGAATCTTCGACGCCTTTGCGTACCGCGGGAATGAATTCCTTCGGCACCACGCCACCCTTCGTTGCGTCAACAAATTCGAAGCCCTTGCCAGGCTCCTGGGGCTCAAGCTTCAGCACGACGTGGCCGTACTGACCCTTGCCGCCAGACTGGCGCACGAACTTGCCTTCGATATCCGACACGAGCTTGCGAATCGTCTCGCGATACGCCACCTGCGGCTTGCCGACATTGGCCTCGACACCGAACTCGCGCTTCATGCGGTCGACAATGATTTCGAGGTGCAACTCACCCATGCCCGAGATGATCGTCTGGCCCGACTCTTCGTCGGTCTTGACTCGGAATGACGGATCCTCCTGGGCCAATCGACCGAGTGCTATGCCCATCTTCTCTTGGTCGGGCTTGGTTTTCGGCTCGACCGCCTGCGAGATCACCGGCTCCGGGAAGATCATCTTCTCGAGCGTGATGATCGCGGTCGGGTCGCACAAGGTCTCACCGGTAGTCACTTCTTTCAAACCCACGCAGGCGGCGATGTCGCCGGCCAGGATTTCCTTGATTTCCTCGCGCTGGTTAGCGTGCATCTGCAAGATACGGCCGATGCGCTCCTTCTTGCCGCGGATCGGGTTGTAGACCGAATCACCCGACTTCAGCACGCCCGAATAGACACGCACGAAGGTGAGCTGGCCGACATAGGGGTCGGTCATCAGCTTGAAGGCCAGCGCGGCAAACTTCTCCTCGTCGGTGCGATGGCGCACAACCGGTTTGTCATCGTCGTCGGTGCCGGGCACCGGGGGGATGTCGGCCGGCGACGGCATGAAGTCGACGACGCCGTCGAGCATGCGCTGCACGCCTTTGTTCTTGAACGCCGAGCCGCAAAACATGGGCTGAATTTCGGCAGCGATCGTGCGGGTGCGAATGGCGAGCTTGATCTCGTCTTCGGACAGATCGCCCGATTCGAGGTACTTGTTCATCGTTTCTTCGCTCGACTCGGCCGCGGCCTCGAGCATGTTCTCGCGCCACTTCTTGGCCTCTTCGAGCAGCTCGGCCGGAATCTCGCGGTAGTCGAACTTCATGCCCTGCGACGCTTCATCCCAAATGATCGCCTTCATTTTGATGAGGTCGATCACACCAGTGAAGCCCTCTTCCGCGCCAATCGGGATGACGATCGGCACGGGGTTCGCGTTCAAGCGAACCTTCATCTGCTCGACCACCTTGTAAAAATTCGCGCCGGTGCGATCCATCTTATTAACGAACGCGAGACGCGGCACCTTGTACTTATTGGCTTGGCGCCAGACGGTCTCCGACTGCGGCTGCACGCCGCCAACGGCGCAGTACACCATGCACGCGCCGTCGAGCACGCGCATGGAGCGCTCGACCTCGATCGTAAAGTCGACGTGACCAGGCGTGTCGATGATGTTGATCCGGTGCTCGGGGAATCCGAGTTCCATGCCCTTCCAAAAACAGGTCGTGGCAGCCGATGTGATCGTGATGCCGCGCTCTTGCTCCTGCTCCATCCAGTCCATCGTGGCCGCGCCATCGTGCACTTCACCGATCTTGTGATTTACACCGGTATAAAACAAGATGCGCTCGGTGGTCGTTGTCTTGCCGGCGTCGATGTGAGCCGATATGCCAATGTTGCGATAGCGCTCAATGGGGGTCTTGCGGGCCATGATGGCACTCCAAATGCGTGAGCCGCTCGCGGGTCCGTGCAAACCCGACGAGCGGCCGGTGATCAAAAACAACTCAACAAGTGAAAGCCGCCCCGAGTTGTTCCTTGAGCTTCTTTCGGGGTGAGCGCCGGCTACGCGGCAACCCAGCGGGCCTTGCCTCGTTAGAACCGGAAATGTGAGAACGCTTTGTTGGCTTCGGCCATGCGGTGCACTTCATCGCGCTTCTTCATTGCGCCGCCGCGGCCTTCGACCGCCTCGAGCAGCTCATTGGCCAAGCGCTGCGCCATCGACTTCTCGCCACGCTTGCGGGCTGACTCCTTGAGCCAGCGCATAGCCAGCGCCACACGGCGCACCGGGCGAACTTCCACGGGGACTTGGTAATTCGCACCGCCGACACGGCGTGACTTCACTTCGACCATCGGCTTGATGTTATTCAATGCGGTGATGAAGATCTCGAGCGGCTCTTTGCCTGACTTCTTCTCGACCTGCTCAAGCGCACCGTAGATGATGCGTTCGGCGATGGCTTTCTTGCCTGACTCCATGATGACGTTCATGAATTTGGACAGGTCGACCGAACCGAATTTCGGATCGGGGAGGATGTCCCGTTTGGGGACTTCGCGACGACGAGGCATTTCTCTTCCTTTTTGCTTCAGTTGGCAAGGCACTCTTGCACCTGCCGCAGACGGCCCATGAAAGGCCATCCAACTTACTCGGCAACCCGAGACGGCTCGCCGAAAATGACCGCAGCCCGAAAGCCGGATCTCTGTGTGGCCGTTAAGCCTTTTTGGGACGCTTCGCGCCGTACTTGGAGCGCGACTGCTTGCGGTCTTTCACGCCTTGCAGATCAAGAGATCCGCGCACGATGTGATAACGCACGCCGGGCAGGTCCTTTACACGGCCGCCACGCACGAGCACGACGCTGTGTTCTTGCAAGTTGTGGCCCTCGCCGCCGATGTACGAGATGATCTCGAAACCGTTGGTCAAACGAACTTTGGCCACCTTGCGGAGCGCAGAATTCGGTTTTTTCGGCGTCGTGGTGTAAACACGTGTGCACACACCGCGCCGCTGCGGGCCGCCTTGCAGCGCAGGCGACTTCGACTTCGTGATCTCAGCCTTGCGACCGTGAGCCACGAGTTGGTTAATAGTAGGCATTGGTAACTTGTTCCGGTTTGAAGTCACTGGCATTCAACACGACTGGGCCAGAACGTCCAGGCGGACGAAGACACAACCCCTGCACCCGACATCAGCCTCGCCGACATCAAAGCCCGCGGCGGCTCCGCGTGAGTGCCGCAGCGAATCTGCTGAAAAGCCTTCGAGTATATTCGCCGGCCTCGATCCCTGCAAGCCACTGCTTCCCACTGGCCTCTTTTAATGCCCGACACCCGCCCGTCAGTCGTACTGGACACCAATGTTGTGCTCGACTGCTTCGTGTTTCAGAACACCGAATGCGTCGAATTGCTCAGGGCGATCATGTCGAGGGCAGTGACTTGGAGGGCCTCGCCCGAGATGCGAGACGAGTTGTTGCGCGTGGTCTCAGTAGGCCATCTCAACGCTTGGCGCCCTGACCCGACCGAGCTCAGCGAGCAGTGGGACCGCTGGTGCTTGGAATCGCCACCAGCGGCAGTAAGCACACCCATGGGACGATTGCGCTGCACCGACCCCGACGACCAGAAATTTATCGACTTCTCGATTTGGGTCGGCGCACGTTGGCTGGTTAGCCGTGACCGAGCGGTGCTCAAGCTCGCGCGTCGAATGCGCGAATACGGCATAGAAGTGATTCGCCCGCCAGGTTGGACTTTGTCTGCTGCTTAGCAGATCGCCATAAAAAAGGGCGACCGAAGTCGCCCTTTTAGGTCGCAATGCGAACTCTTTATTCGGCGGCTGCGGCGTCGCTCGCTGCGTCGATCTGCGCCAGTTGCACGGCGGCCAATTCTTCCGCTTCCTGCATCACGATTGCCTTGCGCTCTGCGTCATCCATCGCTTCCTTTGCTTTGCGGGCGTCGTGGAACGCCATGCCGGTGCCAGCGGGGATCAGGCGGCCGACGATGACGTTTTCTTTCAAGCCACGCAACTCGTCGCGCTTGCCCATGATGGCGGCCTCGGTGAGCACACGCGTGGTTTCCTGGAACGACGCCGCCGAGATGAAGCTGTCGGTCGACAGCGACGCCTTGGTGATGCCCATCAACACATCGCTGTGGGTGGCGGGCAGCTTGCCTTCGGCAATCGCCTTGTCGTTCTTACCCAGCAGCTCTGAACGTTCGACCTGTTCACCCAAGATATAGCTCGTGTCGCCCGGGTTGGTGATTTGCACGCGGCGCAACATTTGGCGAACGATCACCTCGATGTGTTTGTCGTTGATCTTCACACCTTGTAGGCGGTAGACGTCCTGCACCTCGTCGACGATGTAGCGCGCCAGCTCTTCGATGCCCAGCAAACGCAAGATGTCTTGTGGGTCGGCCGGGCCGTCGACCACCGACTCGCCCTTGTTGACCACCTGGCCTTCGTGCACCACGATGTTCTTTTCTTTCGGGACGAGCTCTTCGTAGACCTTGCCTTCCGGGTCGGTAATTTGCAGACGAACTTTGCCCTTTGTCTCCTTGCCGAACGACACGGTGCCGGTCATCTCGGCCAGCGTGCCCTTGTCCTTCGGTGTGCGGGCTTCGAAGAGTTCGGCAACACGCGGCAGACCGCCGGTGATGTCCCGTGTCTTCTGGCCTTCGACCGGGATGCGAGCCAGCACTTCGCCCGGCAACAAATCCTGGCCGTCGCGAATTTGCACCAGCGAGCCGACCTGGAAGGCGATGGTTACCGAGTGGTCGGTGCCGGGGATCTTGACCTCGTTGCCAGCCACGTCGAGCAGTTTGACCTGCGGCCGCACGACCTTGGTCGCACCACGACGCTTCGGATCGATGACGACGAGGGTCGAAAGACCGGTCACTTCATCGAGCTGCTTGGCAACAGTCAGGCCCTCTTCGACATTCTCGAACTTCGCCTTGCCGGCAAATTCGGTGATGACCGGCCGGGTTAGCGGGTCCCAATTGGCAAGCACCGTACCAGCCTTGACGCTTTGGTTGGACTTGATGCTCAACAAGGCACCATACGGCACCTTGTGGCGCTCGCGCTCGCGGCCGTGCGGATCAGAAATGATGATCTCACCAGAACGCGAAATCACCACCAACTCGCCCTTGCCGTTGGTCACGTAGCGCATCGTCGCGTTAAAGCCGACGCTGCCGTCGCTCTTCGCATCGACGCTGGACGCCACCGCCGCGCGCGACGCTGCACCACCAATGTGAAAGGTGCGCATCGTGAGCTGCGTTCCGGGCTCACCGATCGACTGCGCCGCGATCACACCGATCGCTTCGCCGACGTTGATCAGCCCACCGCGGCCGAGGTCGCGGCCGTAGCACTTGGCGCAGATGCCGAAGCGTGTGGCGCAGGTAAGCGCGGTGCGGACCTTGACTTCGTCGACGCCCGCCGCTTCCAGCGCATCGAGAATGTCTTCGTCCATCAGCGTGCCGGCATCGAGCAACGTTTCCTGCGTTTCCGGGTGCTGCACTTCGATCGCCGTCACGCGGCCGAGAATGCGGTCGCGCAGTGAATCGATCACCTCGCCGCCTTCGACCAGCGCGCGCTGGTTCATGCCGTTCTCGGTGCCGCAGTCTTCCTCGATCACGACCAAGTCTTGCGTCACGTCGACCAGGCGGCGCGTCAGGTAGCCCGAGTTGGCCGTCTTCAGCGCCGTGTCGGCCAGGCCTTTTCGCGCGCCGTGGGTCGAGATGAAGTACTGAAGAACGTTCAGACCTTCGCGAAAGTTGGCGGTGATCGGTGTCTCGATGATCGAGCCGTCAGGCTTGGCCATCAGACCACGCATCCCGGCCAGCTGACGGATCTGCGCCGCCGAGCCCCGCGCGCCAGAGTCGGCCATCATGTAGATGGAATTGAACGACTCCTGATCCACCGTCTTGCCGTGGCGGTCTACCGTTTTCTGCTTCGAGAGCTGGCTCATCATGACCTTGCCGACTTCGTCGCCGGTCTTGCCCCAGATGTCGACCACCTTGTTGTAGCGCTCGCCGGCCGTGACCAGCCCAGAGACGTACTGCTGCTCGATCTCTTTGACTTCCTTTTCGGCACGCTCGATCAGCGCGGGCTTCTCCTTCGGCACCAGCATGTCGTCGATACAGATCGAAATGCCCGCACGCGTGGCAAGACGGAAGCCCGACTGCAGCAGCTTGTCGGCAAAAACGACCGTCTCTTTCAAACCGCACTTACGGAACGAGACGTTGATCAGCCGCGAAATCTCTTTCTTCTTGAGCGCCTTGTTGATGTTGGAGAACGGCAAGCCTTTCGGCAGGATCTCCGACAGCAACGAGCGGCCGACCGTGGTGTCGACGAGGGCGGTGTGCGGCGTGAATTCGCCGGTCTCCTTGTCCTTGGTGAACTCGGTCAGACGCACGCTGATCTTCGTGGTGATCTCGACCACATCGTTGTCGAGAGCGCGCTGCACTTCACCGATGTCGGAGAAGATGATGCCTTCGCCCTTGGCGTTAATGCGGTCGCGGGTCGCGTAGTAGAGACCCAGCACCACGTCTTGCGACGGCACGATGCTCGGCTCGCCGTTGGCCGGGAACAGGATGTTGTTCGAGGCCAGCATCAGCGTGCGAGCCTCCATCTGCGCTTCGATTGAAAGCGGAATGTGCACAGCCATCTGGTCGCCGTCGAAGTCGGCGTTGAAGGCCGCACAAACCAGCGGGTGCAGTTGGATCGCCTTGCCTTCGATCAACACCGGCTCGAACGCCTGAATGCCCAGGCGGTGCAGCGTCGGCGCGCGGTTCAAGAGAACCGGGTGCTCCTTGATGACTTCTTCCAGGATGTCCCAGACCACCGGCGTGCCGGATTCGACTTCCTTCTTCGCGGCCTTGATGGTCGTGGCGATACCCATCGCCTCGAGGCGCGAAAAGATGAACGGCTTGAACAGTTCGAGCGCCATCAACTTCGGCAGGCCGCACTGGTGCAGCTTGAGCGTCGGGCCGACCACGATGACCGAACGGCCTGAGTAGTCGACGCGCTTGCCCAGCAAGTTCTGCCGAAAGCGACCCGACTTGCCCTTGATCATGTCGGCCAGCGACTTCAAAGCCCGCTTGTTGGCGCCCGTCATCGCCTTGCCGCGGCGGCCGTTGTCGAGGAGCGAATCGACTGCCTCTTGCAGCATGCGCTTCTCGTTGCGCACAATAATCTCCGGCGCCTTGAGCTCCAGCAAACGCGCGAGACGGTTGTTGCGGTTTATGACGCGGCGGTAAAGGTCGTTCAGGTCGCTAGTTGCGAAACGGCCACCGTCGAGCGGCACCAGCGGACGCAGGTCCGGCGGCAGCACAGGCAGCACTTCCATCACCATCCACTGCGGCTTGATGCCCGACTTCTTGAAGGCTTCCATCACCTTCAGGCGTCGCGAGTTCTTCTTGACCTTCAGCTCGGAGCCGGTCATGTCGCCACGCAGCTTTTCGATCTCGACGTCGAGATCGATCTCGGCCAGCAGCTTGTGCACGCCTTCAGCACCCATGAGCGCCACGAACTCGTCACCGAATTCGACGCGCTTGGCTTCAAAGTCGTCCTCGCTCATGATGCTGAATTTCTTCAGCGGCGTCATACCCGGGTCGACCACAACATACGCTTCGAAATACAGCACGCGCTCGATGTCGCGCAGCGTCATGTCGAGCACGAGGCCCAGACGCGACGGCAACGACTTCAGAAACCAGATGTGCGCGCACGGTGCGGCCAGGTCGATGTGACCCATGCGCTCGCGGCGGACTTTGGTCTGCGTGACTTCAACGCCGCACTTCTCGCAGATCACGCCACGGTGCTTCAGGCGCTTGTACTTGCCGCACAGGCACTCGTAGTCCTTGATGGGCCCGAAGATCTTGGCGCAGAACAGGCCGTCACGCTCCGGCTTGAAGGTGCGGTAGTTGATGGTTTCCGGCTTCTTGACTTCGCCGAACGACCAGGACCGAATTTTTTCGGGGGAAGCCAAGCCAATCTTGATGGCATCGAAGTGCTCATCGGGAGTGAACTGGCGGAACAGATCGAGTAAACCCTTCATGTCTGTTTCCTTCTTTCTTAGTTGCGCTCGAGTTCGATGTCGATGCCCAAGGAACGAATTTCCTTGACCAGCACATTGAACGATTCCGGCATGCCGGCTTCGATGGCGTGTTCGCCTTTGACGATGCTCTCGTACACCTTGGTGCGGCCATTTTCGTCGTCGGACTTGACCGTCAACATCTCCTGCAAGACATAGGAGGCGCCGTAGGCTTCGAGAGCCCAGACCTCCATCTCGCCGAAGCGCTGGCCACCGAACTGGGCCTTGCCGCCGAGAGGCTGCTGCGTGACGAGCGAGTACGGGCCGGTTGAGCGCGCGTGCATCTTGTCGTCGACCAAATGGTGCAGCTTCAGCACGTGCATGTACCCGACCGTGACGGGGCGCTCGAAAGCGTCGCCGGTGCGGCCGTCGTGCAGCGTGGCTTGCGTGCGTGTGGCGGTCAAGCCCTTGGCCTTGGCGATGTCGTCAGGGTAGGCGAGCTTGAGCATCGCGCGGATCTCTTCTTCGGCGGCACCGTCGAACACCGGTGTCGCAAACGGCACACCTTTGGTCAGGTTGCCGGCCATCTCGACGATTTCGGAATCGCTCAAGTTGTCGAGCTTCTCGGTCTTGCCGCCCGATTTGTTGTACAGCTCGTCGAGGAACTTGCGGATCTCTGCCACCTTGACCTGCTCGGTCAACATCGTCTGGATGCGCTGGCCGATGCCCTTGCCGGCCCAGCCGAGGTGAACCTCGAGCACCTGCCCGACGTTCATGCGCGAAGGCACGCCCAATGGATTCAGCACGATGTCACACGGCGTACCGTCGGCCATATAAGGCATGTCTTCGACCGGCACGACCTTGGACACGACACCCTTGTTGCCATGTCGACCAGCCATCTTGTCGCCTGGCTGCAGGCGGCGCTTGACGGCCAGGTAGACCTTGACCATCTTCAGCACGCCCGCGGGCAGCTCGTCACCCTGCGTCAACTTCTTGCGCTTCTCTTCGAACGCGAGGTCGAAACTGTGGCGGGTCTGCTCTAGCGAGTTTTTCACACTCTCGAGTTGACCCGCGATGTTCTCGTCGGCCGGGCGAATGTCGAACCAGTGGTACTTCTCGACGCTGGCCATGTAGGCCTTGTCGATTGCCGTGCCCTTTGCGATCTTCTGCGGGCCGCCATTCGCGGTTTGACCCACCAGCATCTTCTCGATCCGGTCGAACGCGTCGGCCTCGACGATGCGAAGCTGGTCGTTCAGGTCGAGGCGATAGCGCTTCAGCTCGTCGTCGATGATCTGCTGCGCCCGCTTATCGCGCGGGATGCCTTCACGGGTGAACACCTGCACGTCGATGACGGTACCGTTGGTGCCCTGGCCGACGCGCAAGGAGGTGTCCTTCACGTCGGACGCCTTCTCGCCGAAAATCGCACGCAGCAATTTTTCTTCCGGCGTCAGCGTGGTCTCGCCCTTCGGCGTGACCTTGCCCACCAGCGTGTCGCCCGGATTCACTTCGGCACCGACATAGACGATGCCCGACTCGTCGAGGCGAGAGAGCTGCGTCTCGGCAAGGTTCGGGATGTCGCGGGTGATTTCTTCGGCACCCAGCTTGGTGTCGCGCGCCATGACCACGAGCTCCTCGATGTGGATCGAGGTGTAGCGGTCTTCGGCGATCACGCGCTCGCTGATGAGGATCGAGTCCTCGAAGTTGTAGCCGTTCCACGGCATGAACGCGACGAGCGCGTTACGGCCCAGGGCCAGTTCGCCCAGGTCCGTCGAGGGACCGTCGGCGATCACGTCGCCGACCTTCACCTCATCGCCCACGCGCACGATCGGGCGCTGGTTGATGCAGGTCGACTGGTTGGAACGCTGGAACTTCGACAGGCGATAGATGTCGACGCCCGAACGGCTGGCGTCCTGTTCATTGGTCGCACGGACCACGATGCGGGTGCCGTCGATCTGTTCGACAACACCGTCGCGGCGAGCCACGACCACGGCGCCCGAGTCACGGGCCACGACGGCTTCCATGCCGGTGCCGACCAGCGGTGCGTCCGACTGCACCAGAGGCACGGCCTGACGCTGCATGTTCGCGCCCATCAGGGCCCGGTTGGCGTCATCGTTTTCCAGGAACGGGATCAGGGCGGCGGCGACCGAGACGACCTGTTTCGGCGACACGTCCATCATGTCCACGTCCGCACGGATCAGCAGCTGGGAGTCGCCGTTGATCCGGCCCGGGACCAGCTCCTCGACGATCATGCCGTCCTTCAGCTCGATGTTGGCCTGGGCGATCGTGTATTTCGCCTCTTCC
>JAYUWC010000324.1:0-10710 GCA_043753755.1 Rhizobacter sp. | reverse complement strand
GCGTCGTCGAGTTTCAGCTGCTGCATGAACACATCGAGCACTTCGCGCAGCTTGGTCTTGTGCAGGCGCGACGAGATCGTGTCGACATGCCAGCCGTTGGGCGCGACCGGCGCCTTGAAATCGGCCGGCGCGCGCGGCGTCTTGTGAATCAGCTCCTTGAGCATGCGGGCGGCTGCAGGCTCGGCTTCATCGAGCACGCCGGCGAAGCCTTCTTCGTGCATGCCGAAGCGGCCGGCGCGGCCGGCGATCTGGTGCACTTCGGACTCGCTCAGCGTGCGGTCGCCGACGCCGTCGAACTTGGTCATCGTGCTGAACAGCACGCGCCGGATCGGCAGGTTCAGGCCCATGCCGATCGCGTCGGTCGCGACCAGAATGTGAGACTCGCCAGTCGCGAACCGCTCGGCCTCGCGCCGCCTCACTTCGGGCGGCAGTGCACCGTAGATCACCGACACCGGGTGGCCGCCAGCGGCGATCTGGTCGCGCAGCGTGAGCACGTCGCGCCGGCTGAACGCGACCACGGCGTCGCCCAGCATCAGCGACGCGATCGGCACGGGCTGCTTCAACAACTGCACGTGCTGCTTGCGCTCGAAATGCTTCACGGTGCAGCGCTCGCCGCACAGGCCGAGCAGGTTCTCGATCGCCGGCACCGCATAGGCCGAGCAGATGATGATGACCTCGCGCGCCGGCACCGCGACGATCGCTTGGGTCCAGGCCCAGCCGCGCGAAGGGTCGAAAATCATTTGCGCTGCGTCGATCACCGCCACGTCGATCGGTTTGTTGGTGCCGACCATCTCGATCGTGCTGCTGACCACACGCGCGCCGTCGGCCGGCACGTTTTCTTCGCCGGTGAGCAGCGAGGTCGGCACGCCGCGCGCCACCAACCGGTCGCGGCCTTCGAGGGCCAGCAAGCGCAGTGGCGCGAGGTAGGCGCCGTCTGTGGCTTGTGCCAATCGTTCGAACGCGGCGTGGGTCTTGCCGCTGTTCGGCGGGCCGACGTAGAGCGTGACCCGCCGCTGCAGGTGCCGCGCCTTTTGAAACGTGCCCGGGTAGCCCTGGAACGCGAGCTCGGTGTTCAGCCCTTCCATCGTTTCAAGCTCGGCGACCTGATGCTCCCAGCGGTCTTGGGCGCGGCTGCAGGCGGCTTGCAACTCGGCCAGCGATTGCGGTATAGCGCACTCCGACTGCAACCGCGGCAGCAGCGAGTCGAGGTGGCTCGGCTCGTGCTCGCGGCTCCGCGCGATCAAGGGTTCGAGGTGGGCGATCAACTCGGGCGCATGCGGATAAGCCGGCGGCTTGCCGAGCGCCGCAGCCAGCGCTGCTGCGTCACCGGCGCGGTAGAACGCCCAGACCGCATCGGCCGCGACCGGCACACGAAAGAGCACCGGCACACGCCAAGCAGGCTCCGAGAGTTGCAGCGTGTGGCTGATCAGGCGGGTCCATTCACCAGCGCGGCGAGCGACGCCCAGCGACTCCAGTGCTGCGGTGCGCTCCAGCATCAACGGACGCACGCCGGGGCCGGTGCCCACGGCTTCGAGGTGGGCCAGCGCGCTCGTCATCAACGCCGGGTCGATCCAGCGGCTCGGCCGCGCGCCGGCCACCGGCTTTTGCAGCAGCACGAAACCGAGCCGGTCGAGGTGGTCTTCGAAGCCGCCGTCGCGCTCGTGGCGTTCGTCGAGGTAGTCGCCAGGCTTGACGACCTGCGGCAGCGTGTAGGCGGCTTGGCGAATGCGGTTGAACTGCGCCTTGTCGAGACCGGCTGGCACGCGCGAGGCGTGGCGGGGTTGGGGCAGGGCGAGCGTGTCGGCGGGAGCGTTGGCAGTAGAAGTAGGCAAAGCGGGCTTCGAAGGCGTAAAGGAGCAATTGTCGCGGCTTGGCTCCGGGCGCGTTTCAAGGGCGCTAAGGTCGCGTCGAGGGTGGCTCGGGCCAGGCCCAATCAACAAGCTCGGCCAGGCGCCGCACGACCCAGTGCGCCTCGGCTTCGTTCACTTGCGATGCCGGTTGCAACAAACCCAGCAAGACCCGCTCGAGCACATCGGCTTCGGTGATGCCGAGGTCGAAGTGTTGGGCGCGGCCGTACTCGACCAGATGATTCGCGAGGTCTTCGCAGAACTCGTAGCGTGCAGCGATGGTGGCGCGGGTGGCACTCGGTTTGATGCGGCCAGGCGCAATGAATAGCGCGACGAACGACTCGGGGATCTCGATCTGGTTGAAGTCGTCCATGCCGTGAGATGTACCACGCGTGCAGCCGCCGGCACCTTGAAGTCGGCGGCGCTGCCCGCAATTGACGGGCATGGGCGCCAGTCGCTGCGCCTGTCGAAAGAGAGCCTTGCAATGACTGCCGCCCAAAGAGAAACCCTGAAGAGCCGCCTCGAAAACGTGATTGCGTTGTCGCGCCTGGTCGATCGTGTCGAGGCCAGTCGCGTTGTGATCGGGGCCGACCAGTATCGTGCGCTGGTGCGCCAGTTGGGCGTGGCGCTGCAACAAGAAATGCCCGTTGACGCGCTGCAGGCCGTGCTGGGCGCTCACCCCGCAGCGGCCGAGATCTACGAGAACCTGTACTACGAACAATCGGGCCTGTCGCGCGCGACGCTGTCCCGATCTGTGAACTCCGAGTTGCTGGCGCAGCAGGTGCTCGCCAAGGCCGCGCGGCGCGCTTGAGCTTGCGTCAAAGCTTGGGGATGTGCAGCGTCTTGCTCGCCATCAACGTGCCCGAGAGCGCGAACAGCAGTACCAACGGGTGGAGCAGCCACGGGCCCAATGCCCACGCGCCGCCGGGCAGGGCATCGCCGATCCGGCCTTGCCAGGCAACAAGAGCGAGCACGCCTGTGATCGCCACGCTGGTCGGAATCGGCGTGCCTTCGAAGTAGGGCACCTTGGCACTACCGGCTGAGAGCGATTCGGCGGTGACGTTGTAGCGCGCCAGGCGCGACACGCCGCAGCACACGAAGTACATCAGCACCACGGCGTCCCATCCGCCTTGCAGCCCGGCGGCATAGCCGAGCGCGGCCGGGCCGACGCCGAACGAGATCACGTCGGCCAGTGAATCGAGTTCACGGCCGAGGGCCGAGTGGGTGTTGCGATGCCGCGCGATGCGGCCGTCGAACACGTCGAAGACGAACGCGGCTGGCGCCAGTGCCGCAGCCCACAAAAAATCGGCCAGCGCGTGACTGCCCATGAAGCGCATCGCCAACAGCACCGAGCCCGTGCCGCAGGCGGCATTGCCCAGCGTGAACAAATCGGCGAGGTGAAATTCGCGGACCATCGAGAAGTGTTTGCGGGTCTTCGGCTCGATCATGGCCGATAGTGTGGGGCCGACGGCGATGTGAGTCTGTCGGAAAGCACCGACGCTGGAACGCGCGCTTGCCGACTGCCTTGCTCGAGTCGAAGCGCGCCTACTCGGCGCCCGACCTCAAGACAGGAGACACCTCATGATTACCCCGCAAGCCGGCAAGGACGAGCGAGAGGCGTTGCAAGAATCAGAGCGCAATGCCAGCCGCACCCAGCCCGAGAACTTCAAGGTTGACAAAACCGACGAGAAGATCGTCGAGGTCTTGCCGGTCGACGGCGACGGCACTGCCATTCAAGGCATCGATCCGAAAACCTGACGCGAGGCGCGAAGGCGTCGCTACAAGGGGTTACGGCGCTAGCGTCTCGGCACGTTGTAATCGCGGGATGAACGTCCCGCTTGTTGTTAAACGCTTTGTTGCCATATTCGGCTCTGCCGCCGCCTCGATCGCGCTGCTGATCGTGCTCACCGCTTGCGCGAGCAAACCCGCCGTCCCGATCGCTGCCCCGCCGCCGGTCACGCCGGTGCCGGCACCGGCCGCTGCATCACCAGCCCCGGCACCCGCACCCCGCGCCAACCTCGCGACCGAGGCGCTGCGATTGAGTCAGCTTTTTCGTGGAACGCCAGTCGTGATCGCGACCCAGCAAGACGGCAGCCTGCGCGCTACCGTGCCGCGCCGGTTCAGCTTCGATCCCGGCGCGACCCTGGTCAAGCCTCCATTGGCTGCGGTGCTCAACCGCATTGCCAAGAGCCAGGTGCAGACGAAAAACCGCATCCGCGTAGCGGCACCGGGCGATGCCGACGCGAAGATTGTCACGCTGGCCCGCGACCGCTCGGCCAGTGTTCGCGACTACCTGGTCGGCCAGGGCATCGCCGTCGCGCGCTTGCAGATCGGCCCAGCGCCTCAGTCGACCGACGGGATCGAAGTGGTCGTGTCTGATGCGGCCCGTTGAAGCGGCGGTCAGTCGGCGCGGGCGTAGCGCTTGGCTCGCAGGTTGCGCTTGATTTCTTGCAACATCGGGACAACTCGCCCGGCAGGCGCAGCGCGACGGCGGTGGTCAGGATGTCGATCACCAGAAGATGCAACAGGCGCGACACCATCGGGCTGTAGCGGTCGAAGTCTTCGGGGTGGTCGACCGCGAGCAAGATCTGGTTGGCGCTGAGTGCCAGCGTCGCGAGCGGTGAATCGCTGGCGGTGACGACGATCAGCGTTGCGCCTTTCTTTCGGGCGATGTCGGCGGCGTCGAGCAGGTCGCGGCTGTGCCCCGAGTTGCTGATGATGACGGCGCAATCGCCCGGCGCGAGCATGGTGGCGCTCATGACCTGCACGTGGCCATCGCTGACCGCGGTGGCGCGCACCCCGAGGCGAAAGAATTTGTGTTGCGCGTCTTGCGCCACGATGCCCGAGTTGCCGACGCCGTAGAACTCGATCCGGTTGTTGTTGCGCCCGGCCGCGGCGAGCGCGGTGATCGCATGCTCGAAGGCGCCGGTGGCGGCGTCGTTGCGGTACTTGAGAAAGGCGCTGACCGCGTTGTCGATTACCTTGACGACGATGTCGGCGCTCTTGTCGTCTTCATCGACCGACCGGTGCACGAAGGGAACGCCCTCGTTGACGCTGCCGGCGAGCTTGCGCTTGAAGTCGGTCAAGCCGTTGTAGCCGACGCTGCGACAAAAGCGCACGACGGTCGGCTTGCTCACATGCGATCGCTCGGCGAGTTCGACCACCGGCAAGCTCGTGAACGCCCGCGGGTCGGCCAGCACCAGCTTGGCCACCCGCTGCTCGGCGGGCGGAAGGGCCGGCAGGGCAGCGCGGATTCGGTCAAGCATGGTGGGCTCCCAACGCCGGGCCGCCCCGAGCAAGGCCCGATCCTCTCGGGGGATCGACTTGCGTAACCGCGAGGCGAGGGGCCGTCATCACTGTTCCTCCGCCCACGCAAAACCTTCGCGAGCCACCAGTGCGCTCGCTGCCGCCGGCCCCCAGGTTCCCGCTGCATAGGGCCGCGGGCCACTCGTGTCGCGGGCCCAGGCATCGAGCACCGGCTCGACCCAACGCCACGCCTGCTCCTGCTCATCGCTGCGCACGAAGAGGTTCAGTCGCCCGGCGATCGCCTCCAGCAACAGCCGCTCATAGGCGCCGACCCGGTTTTCGGCAAAGGCCTTGTCGAAGTCGAGGTCGAGTGAGACCGGAGTCAGCGTCTCGAGCTGGCTCGTGCCTTTGGCTGCCAGCAGGTGAAGCTCGAGGCCGTCTTCGGGCTGCAGGTTGATGACGAGCTTGTTCGCTTTTTGCACGCCGGGGAAGATGCTGTGTGGCGTCGCGCGGAAGTTGACGACGATCTGTGCCTCGCGCGAGGCCAGGCGCTTGCCGGTGCGCAGGTAGAAAGGCACGCCGGCCCAGCGCCAGTTTTGAACCTCGGTTCGTATTGCGACGAAGGTCTCGGTCGTGCTTGCCGCAGGCACCTTGGCTTCTTCGAGGTAGCCTCTGGCATTGCTGCCCTGCGCGTTGCCGGCACGGTACTGGCCGCGTACCACATCGCGCACCACGCTCTCGTCGGTGAAGGGCTTGAGCGAGCGCAGCACTTTGAGCTTCTCGTCGCGGATCGCATCGGCGTCGTTGCGCGAGGGTGGCTCCATCGCCACCATCGTCAGCAACTGCAGTGCGTGGTTCTGGATCATGTCGCGCAGCGCGCCGGTCTTGTCGTAGAAGTCGCCGCGCGTGCCGACGCCGAGGTCTTCGGCGATCGTGATCTGCACGTTGGCGATGCTCTCGCGACGCCACAGCGGCTCGAACAGCACATTGCCGAAGCGCAACGCCATCAGGTTCTGTACCGAGGGCTTGCCCAGGTAGTGGTCGATTCGAAAGGCTTGCTCCTCTTTAAAGACGGAGCGCACCACGCGGTTGATTTCTTGCGCGCTCGCCAGGTCGTGGCCGAGCGGCTTCTCGAGCACCACGCGGATGCGCGGCCCGTTGAGCCCAGCCACGCCGAGCTGCTCGCAGATTTGCGGAAAGAGGTACGGGCTGGTCGCCAGATAGAGCACGACGGTCTCGGCACTGCGCTCGCCGAGCCAATCTTTGAGGCGCGTGTAGTGCTCGGGCTGCGACAGGTCGAGGCGGCGGTAGTGCAGCATCTCGGCGAAGTTCGCGAATTCTTCATCGCTCGGGCGCTTGGCCAACTCGACGTCTTGGAATCGTTCTCTGAGCCAAGCGCGGTACTGAGCATCGCTCTGCTCGTCACGTGCCACCGCGAGGATTCGCCCATCGGGCGGCAGCTTGCCGTGCCGAAAAGCCTGGAACAACGCCGGCATCAACTTGCGCCAGGTCAGGTCACCGGTACCGCCGAAGAAAACAAGATCGAAAGACATGCTGGGTCGCGCGCCACCGAGGCGCGCTGTAACTTTGTTTCGGCGAGGATGATGCCGAAGTTTCAGTGGCGGGTCAAATTGAGCCGCCTGGATTCCGCTGATGAACCCTTAAAAATCGATTCGGCTCGAGCCGGCCGGCTTCCGGGCCGAGGTTCGCGAGCCACTCAAGGCCCCCGCGCCTCCACCTTGATCGACGCATACCACTCGGCGAGGTTGTCGATGTCGGCATCGTTCAACGGCTTGGCCATCAGGTTCATCACCTCGTGCTTGCGCTCGCCGCTGCGAAACGCCCGCAATTGCGCGGCGAGGTAGATCGCCGGCTGCGCCGCGAGGTTGGGCGCATCGGGCACGCTCGAGACGCCGAGCGCGCCGTGGCAGACGCCGCAAGGCTGCGCCTTGGCCCTGCCTGCGTTCGCATCGGCTGCGCGCGCCGCGTTGCTGCCGAGCAGCGCGGCACAAGCGGCCAACGCGGCCGCCCCAGGGCGGAGCCGCGCGTGCTTCATTCGCCGCTCGCCGCCACGGCGTAGGTGATGCGGTACAGCGCGCCGGCGTAATCGTCGGACACCAGCAGCGAGCCGTCTTTCATCACCGCGATGTCGACCGGGCGGCCGCGGTAGACGCCGGTCGCGTCGTCGAGCCAGCCGTCGGCGAAGACCTCGGTCTTGTCGGCCGTGCCGTCGGCCTTGAGCGACGTGTAGAGCACACGCGCGCCGACCGGTTTGGTGCGGTTCCAGGAGCCGTGCTGGGCCGAGAAAAAGCCGCTCTGGTATTTGGCCGGGAACTGCTTGCCGGTGTAGAAGGCCATGCCCAGATCGGCGGCGTGCGCGTCGGTCATGACCTGCGGGTCGACCGCGCCGGCAGGTATCGCATCTTTGTCATAGCCGTTTTCGGCGATGCGGGTCTTGCTGACGATGTACGGGTAGCCGAAAAACTGGCCCGGTTTGGTGGCGCGGTTGATCTCGCCGAGCGGGATGTCGTCGCCCATGCCGTCGGTCTGGTTGTCGGTGAACCAGAGGGTCTTGTCCTTCGGGTTGAAGTCCATGCCGACCGAGTTGCGCACGCCGGTCGCATAGACCTCGCGGCCGGTGCCGTCCTGGTTCATGCGCACGATGCCGCCGATGCCGGTCTTGGTGTAGAGCGCGAGCTTATCGCGTGGCTGCACGTTGAAGGGCTGGCCGAGCGTGATGTAGAGCTTGTTGTCGGGCCCGATGCGGCAGACACGCCCGCTGTGGTTGAAAGACTCTTCTTCGGGCGGGATGAGCTGGCCGGCCGGCACCACCTCGCCTACCGCCACGTCGGCTGTTTCGTAGAAAAATTCAGCCCCCGGGAAGGTGTAGACGCGGTTACTTTCGACCACGATCAGAAAGCCGTCCTTTGTCCAGCACACCGCATTCGGGTTCTTGAAGCTGAGCGAGGGCGCGAACTCTTTGACCTCGGTTGCGCTGTCGCCGCTGTTGCGGTTGGTGACGGACCAGACCTTGGTCTTGCGCGTACCGACGAAGAGCATGTTGGTCGCAGGCGCGATCGCCATCGAGCGCGCGTCGGGCACCACCGCATAGAGGTTGATCTTGAAGCCCGGCGGGAGCCGGACCTTCTTCAAGTTCTCTCGCAGTTGGTCGGCGTTCTTGCCGCCTTGCTCGATCAGCGGGATGTTCGGGTCGGTGCCCGATACCTTCATCTGCTTGAGTTTTTCGATGTTTTGGGCAGCCGCGGGCAGGGCGGCCAGGGCGGCAGTGAGCGCGAGCAGGCGCCAGGGCGCATTCAGTGAACGATGCATGCTGTTGTCTCCGTGTGGGTTTGTTTTTCGAGCACGCTCGGCAGCGCGCTCGGGCAAGCATCGTCATGTCGACGCGAATGCGCAAGACCCGCGCAATGACCGGCAGCTGCGCATGGATTTCGTGCACTCTGGATCCGGCCGTCTGGGACGATCGAGCCGGCAATGGCGACCGGTTCGGTTCGAGTGCGGCCTCGCTTTGTCTCCTACGCGACTTTCGGTGAACAACCGGCGCCGGGCGCCTGCGAAGCTCGGTTGCCAGCGTTCTAATCGGCACTCGTTAGATCAACGAGGTACTCGCCATGAACCAACTCGACCAGCTCAAGCAATTCACCACCGTCGTCGCCGACAGCGGTGACTTCAAGCAACTCGCGCAATACGCGCCGCGCGACGCCACCACCAACCCCTCGCTGATCCTGAAGGCGGTGCAAAAGGCCGACTACGCGCCGCTGCTGAAAGAGACCGTCGCCGCGCACCGGGGCAAGCCGATGGACGCGATCGTCGACGAAGTGCTGGTGCGCTTCGGCCTCGAGATCCTGAAGATCGTGCCGGGTCGCGTGTCGACCGAGGTCGACGCGCGCCTGAGCTTCGACACGGCAGCCAGCGTGGCCAAGGCACACCGCCTGATCGCGATGTATGAGGCCAATGGCATCGCGCGCGAGCGCATCCTCATCAAGCTCGCCAGCACCTGGGAGGGCATTCAGGCAGCACGCATCCTGCAGCACGAGGGCATTCGCTGCAACATGACGCTGCTGTTCGCTTTCTGTCAGGCCGTGGCTTGCGGAGAGGCCGGCGCTCAACTCATCTCGCCCTTCGTCGGCCGCATCTACGACTGGTACAAGAAGTCGGCCGGCGCCAAGTGGGTCGAGACCGAGAACGCCGATGCCAACGACCCGGGCGTCAAGTCGGTGGCCCAGATCTACACCTACTACAAGAAGTTCGGCATCGCGACCGAGGTGATGGGCGCGAGCTTTCGCAACGTCGGCCAGATTCGTGCGCTGGCCGGCAGCGACCTGCTGACCATCAGCCCCGAGTTGCTCGGCGAGTTGCAGGCGAGTGAGGCGCCGCTCGCGCGTCAGCTCGACCCCGAAGCCGCCAAGCGCGTGTCGATGCATGCCTTGACCTTCAACGAGGCGAGCTTTCGGTTCGCGCTCAACGACGACGCAATGGCGACCGAGAAGCTGGCCGAAGGCATTCGCACTTTTGCGGCCGATGCGGTCAAGCTCGACAAGCTGATCGAGGCGTTGAAGTGAAGGCGATGCGCTGCGACAAAACCGAGGCGTGGGCCGCACTGGCCGGCCACTTCGAGGCCCACGGCCGTGACTTCGATATCCGCGAAGCCTTTGCGCGCGACCCGTCGCGCTTCGCGTCGCTCACCGTCGAAGCGCCCGAGGTTTTTGCCGACCTGTCGAAGAACCGCATCGATACCGCGACGATGCACTTCTTGCTCGACCTTGCGCGCGAGTGTGGCGTCGAGCAGCGCCGCGACGCGATGCTGCGCGGCGACGCGATCAACACCTCCGAAGGCCGCGCCGTGCTGCACACCGCGCTGCGCGCGCCGCGTGGGCAGGGGCTGTTCAACGCCGAGGTGCACGGCGTGCTCGACGCGATGTGCAACTACATCGAAGGTGTGCGCGACACGGCAGTCAGCGGCATCAAGCACATCGTCAACATCGGCATCGGCGGCAGCGACCTCGGCCCGCAAATGGCCGTGCCCGCACTCGACGCGTTCGCCCACCCGGGCCTGACGCTGCACTTCGTGTCCAACGTCGACGGCCACGACATCGCGCCGGTGCTGCGCCAGCTCAACCCGGCCGAAACGCTCTTCGTCATTGCCAGCAAAACCTTCACCACGCAGGAGACGATGGCCAACGCGCAGGCCGCGAAGGCCTGGTTCGTGGCCAAGGGCGGCCGCGACATCGCCAAGCACTTCGTGGCCACCACCACCAACGTCGAAGCCGCAGCAGAGTTCGGCATCACGACCACCTTCGGTTTTTGGGATTGGGTCGGCGGGCGCTACTCGCTGTGGTCGGCGATCGGCCTGCCGATCGCACTGGCGATCGGCGCCGATAACTTTCGCGCGATGCTGGCCGGTGCGCATGCGATGGACCGTCACTTCGCCGAAGCGCCTGCGGCCAAGAACCTGCCGCTGCTGCTCGGGTTGATCGATGTCTGGTACCGCAACTTTCACCGCTTCACGAGCCGCAGCGTGGCCCCCTATCACCAGGGGCTCAAGCGTCTGCCAGCCTACCTGCAGCAGTTGGAGATGGAAAGCAACGGCAAGCATGTC
>JAYUWC010000323.1:0-3547 GCA_043753755.1 Rhizobacter sp. | reverse complement strand
ATGGCAACGATCATGATCGACTCCATCAGGCTGAACGACTCGGGCGAAACGAAGCCCTGGAACGACGCGAACATCGCGCCCGACACGCCGCCAAAGGTCGCGCCCATGCCGAAAGCCAGCAGCTTCATGTTGCGGGTGTTGATGCCCATGGCCTTGGCGGCGATCTCGTCTTCACGAATCGCCATCCAGGCGCGGCCGATGCGGCTGCGCTCGAGTCGGTAGCAGACCACGATGCCGATCAGCACCAGTGCGAGAAAGAGGTAGTAGTAGTTGGTGACCTTCGGGAAGTCGATGCCGAACAAGGTCTGCGTCTTGCCGAAGTGAATGCCGAACATCGAGATGTCGTCGATCTGCGCGATGCCTTTCGGGCCGTTGGTGATGTTGACCGGCGCGTCGAGGTTGTTCATGAACACGCGCACGATCTCGCCGAAGCCGAGCGTGACGATCGCGAGGTAGTCGCCTCTGAGCTTGAGCGTGGGCGCACCCAGCAACACCCCGGCACCGCCGGCCAGCACCGCGCCCAGCGGGATGATCACCCACCAAGGCGTGTGCAGCCCGTTCGGAAAGATCGCAGCGATCGCGGGGAAGGTGTCGGTCAGTTGCGGCGAAGCGAGCAGGCCGAACATGTAGGCCCCGACCGCGTAAAAAGCGACGTAGCCGAGGTCGAGCAGGCCGGCGAAGCCGACCACGATATTCAGGCCCAGCGCAAGCAACACGTAGAGCAACGCGATGTCGATGATTCGTACCCACGCATTGCCGACTTGCTGGGCGAGAAGCGGCAAGATCAGGAGGCCGATCGCCACGATCACGATCTTGACGGCCTTGTTCGAGTCGAAAAAATTCATGTTGGCCTCCGGCCGTCAAGCACGATCTGCCACGCGCTCGCCGAGCAAACCCTGGGGCCGGAGCGTGAGCACGAGGATCAGCACGATGAACGCGAAAATGTCCTGGTAGTTGCTGCCGAGTACACCGCCGGTGATGGCGCCGATGTAGCCGCCGCCGAGGGACTCGATCAAGCCGAGCAGCACGCCGCCGACCATCGCGCCTGCGAGGTTGCCGATACCACCGAACACCGCTGCGGTGAAGGCCTTGAGGCCCGGCAAGAAGCCCATCGTGTGCTGGACCGAGCCGTAGTTGGCCGCATACATCACGCCTGCCAGCGCGGCCAGCGCAGCGCCGATGATGAAGGTAGCCGAGATCACCGCGTCGGGCTTTACGCCCATCAGGCCGGCAACGCGTGGGTTCTCGGCAGTTGCCCGCATCGCGCGGCCGAGTTTGGTCTTGTTGACGAGGTACATCAGACCCGAGAGCGTGATAGCGGTGACGACCAAGATCATGATCTGCACGTTGTTGATCACCGCCCCACCGATGTTGTAGGGCTCGCTCGGCAACAAGATCGGATATGACTTGTAGTTGGGCTTCCAGATGATCATCGCGAGGGTCTGCAGCAAGAGGCTCATGCCCATCGCCGTAATCAGTGGCGCGAGGCGCGGCGCATTGCGAAGCGGCCGGTAGGCGATCTTCTCGATGCTGTAGTTGAGCGCGCAACAAACGGCTATTGCCGCAATCAGCGAAATCAGCAGCATCAACCAGCCCGGCAAGCCGAAGCCGGCCAGCGCGGTCACGACCGTCCAGCTGGTCAGGGCGCCGACCATCAGCACCTCGCCGTGCGCGAAATTGATCAGGTTGATGATGCCGTAGACCATCGTGTAGCCAAGGGCCACCAGCGCATACACGCTGCCGAGCACGAGGCCGTTGATGATCTGCTGGATGAATGTATCCATCGTCTGTGTCGCTCCTGCGTTGTCACTTCGGTGACCGCCCCGGTGAACCGTGCGGCGACCAAAGAGCCCGTCATTCATGGGCTCGTCATTGGTGATTCATCCAGTAGCAATATCTCGGCCACGGCCAGTGGTGGCGCCGCGGCAAGCCCCAACTCGGGGCAGCGAATTCTAGATTCGGCAGGCAAGGCTTCGCCCTTGGCTTACCCGCGCACTGCACGGCGCTTTCTGCCCCGGATCAAGCAACGTCTGGAGCCGGCGCCGTTCCGGCATTCAGGCGGCGCAACTCGGCCATCTTCTCGCCGATGCGAATCTCGAGCCCGCGCTCGACCGGCTCGTAAAACCGCACCGGTGACATGCCGTCAGGCCAGTAACTCTCGCCTGCGGCGAAGCCACCGGCTTCGTCGTGCGCGTAGCGGTAGCCCTTGCCGTAGTCGAGGCCCTTCATGAGCGCCGTTGGCGCGTTGCGCAAGCGCAGCGGCACGGGCCGCGTTCCGTCTTGCTCGATATGGGCACGCGCCGCTCTGTAGGCGGTGTAGACCGCGTTGCTCTTGGGCGCCACCGCGAGATAGACCACGGCTTGCGCCAGCGCGAGTTCGCCTTCGGGCGAGCCCAGGCGCTCATAGGATTCAGCGGCGTCTAGCGTGAGCCGCAGCGCGCGCGGATCGGCCAGGCCGATGTCTTCGCTGGCCATGCGCACCAGCCGGCGCACGGCGTAGCGCGGGTCGACGCCGCCATCGAGCATGCGCACGAACCAGTAGAGCGACGCGTCGGGGTCACTGCCGCGCACCGCCTTGTGCAGCGCCGAGATCGTGTCGTAGAACTGCTCGCCGCCTTTGTCGTAACGGCGCAGTTGTTCACCGAGCGACTTCTCGAGCAGCGCGTCATCGATCGCCGCCACGGGGCCGGCGGTCGCGATCAGGTTTTCATACGCGTTGAGCAGGCGCCGGGCATCGCCATCGGCGTAGGCCGCGAGCCGGTCGCGCGCCGCTTCGCTCATCGGTGACGCATTCAGCAGGGCCGCGGCGCGCATCAGCAACTCGCGCAGGTCGGAGTCGCTCAGGCCCTTGAGCACGTGCACGGTCGCGCGAGAGAGCAAAGCCGAGTTGATCTCGAACGACGGGTTCTCGGTGGTCGCGCCGATGAAGGTGAAGAGGCCCGACTCGACATGCGGCAAAAACGCGTCTTGCTGCGCCTTGTTGAAGCGGTGCACTTCGTCGACGAACACGATGGTGCGGCGCGCGCCGGTCCGCGCGATCTGTGCGCGCTCGACCGCGTCGCGAATGTCTTTTACGCCGCCGAGTACGGCCGAGATGGCAATGAAGTTGGCGTCGAAAGCCCGCGCCACCAGCAGCGCAAGTGTGGTCTTGCCGACCCCCGGCGGCCCCCACAGGATCATCGAATGCAGCCGCCCCGATTCGAACGCAACGCGCAGCGGTCTGCCAGGGCCGAGCAAGTGCTGTTGGCCAATGACTTCATCGAGCGTGGTCGGGCGCAGGCGCTCGGCGAGCGGGGCTAGCGTCTCGTCGTCGAAAGGCAGGCGAGGCGCGTCGGAACTCATCGACGAATTGTCGCAGCGGCATGCCGCCGCTGACGCTGTCAGGCCATCAAGCCATTAGCAGCTCGGCCCGCCCACGCACTGTTGCGAGCAGGCTTTGACGCAGGGAATTGCGACGCCGGTGCAAGGCACGACGCCGTGACTCGACCTCGGCATCGGGCCGCAGCAGCGGCATTCGCGGCAGGGTCCAGTAGTGGCGTCCGGTGCG
>JAYUWC010000322.1:0-3551 GCA_043753755.1 Rhizobacter sp. | reverse complement strand
ACGCCGTCGTTCATGTCGCCCGAGCAAATGGCCGGACAGCGGGTGGACGGACGTGCTGACCTGTACTCGCTCGGCGTGATGCTTTTTCAATTGCTCACTGGCGCGCTACCGCACCAGTCTGAATCGATGGCCACGTTGATGCATCAAATTGCCCACGAAGCCGCACCCGATGTGCGCAGCCTGCGGCCGGATTTGCCAGAGGCGCTGGCCAATGTGGTGGCTCTGGCGCTCGAAAAGCGCCCCGGGCTCCGCTATGCCGACGGTGGGCAAATGGCGCTCGACCTCCATGCGGTGGCGATGCAGATGTCGTCCGAGCCCGCCGGGCCGGTTGGCAGCGAGGTTGGGGCAACAGTTTGCGAAGACGTCCCAAACCCCCTCGACCCGAACAACTTCGAGAGCACCGAGAGATTTTTGCGCGCTGATTCGAGGCACAATTCTTGACTTTCACGGTTGCAAGAATGCTGTGCCCCTACCTGCAACCTCCGCGTCCATGATCCTCGAATTCTTCAGTGCCACTGACACGGGTCGCGCGCGGAGCAACAACGAAGACTCGGTGGCGGTCGACGAGCCCACGGCATTGCTGGTGCTTGCAGATGGCATGGGAGGCTACAACGCCGGTGAAGTGGCCAGTGGCATGGTGACCTCGTTCCTCAAGGCCGAACTCGGCCGCTGGTTGGGCGAAGCCACGGAGGGCGCCAGCGACCTCGATGTGCGGCGCGCCATGGACATCTGCGTGGACAACGCCAATCGCGCGATCTTCAACGCCGCCAACTCGAATCCGCAGTACGCCGGCATGGGCACCACACTCGTGCTGGGCGTGTTCCGTGGCTCGCACCTTTTGATGGGCCACGTGGGTGACTCACGAGCCTATCGCCTGCGTGCGGCCAAACTGGTGCAGATCACTCGCGATCATTCGCTGCTGCAAGAGCAGATCGATGCGGGCCTGATTTCCATTGAACAGGCGGCGTACTCGGCCAACAAGAATCTGGTGACCCGTGCGGTCGGGGTCGAAGACACCGTACTGATGGAAACCCACCTGCACGATGTATTGCCCGGCGATACCTACCTGCTATGCTCAGATGGATTGTCCGACATGCTTGGCGATCGAATAATTTCGCAACTGCTGATCACCAATCCGTCGTTGCCCGAGGCGGCTGCCGCGCTGATTGCTGCCGCGAACAACGCCGGAGGCAAAGACAATATTTCTGTGGTGCTGGCGCGGATGAAATCACCGGCAGGCCCCTCGCGCACCTGGTGGCCATTCCGACGTTGATGCGTTCGAGGCGCACAGTGCATTCCCACGATGCGGGGAACGAGACTCAGAGACAACACGCGTTGTAGGACAAAAGGTCAAAAAGCATGGGCAAGCTGGTCGTATCGCTGGACGGTGTGGTGATCAAGGAAGTTCAGATCACCAAGGACAAAACCACGCTCGGCCGCCGGCCCTACAACGACATCGTGATCGACAACCTGGCGGTCAGCGGCGAACACGCCGTGCTGCAGATGGTCGGCGCCGACGTTTTCATCGAAGACCTCAACAGCACCAACGGCACCTACATCAACGGCAAGGCCGTCAAGAAGCAATTGCTCAGCCACAACGATACGGTCGAGATCGGCAAGTACAAGATCAAGTTCATGGTCGAAGACGGCACCGACTACGAGAAGACCATGATCATGAAGCCCGGCAGCCTGCCACCGCCTCTGCCGGCGCGCACCACGGGGTTCGGCGCCTCGGGCTTCGGCCCGATGGGCGCAGCGATCACGCCGGCTTCGATCCGCGTGCTCAACGGTGCGGCTGCAGGACGCGAGGTTGCGCTGACCAAGGTCGTGACCACCGTAGGCAAGCCCGGGGTGCAAGTCGCCTCCATCACCAAGCGACCCGGCGGCTATGTGCTCGCGCATGTCGAAGGCGCGCTGCAACCCACCGTGAACGGCAACCCGGTCGTCGGCGAAACCGTGCACCTGAAAAATGGCGACGTGATCGAACTCGCCGGCACGCAGATGCAGTTCGTGCAGTCTTGAGTTGCCGCCGGCCGCGCGTGATGCGCGGCCGATCTCGATCGACCGTTTCAACCTCGCGATGAACTCGCGATCAGGCTTGTGGCGCGCGCTACGCGCGGCTGTGCTGCTGGCCACTTTGCTGGTCGCACTCGGCCACGGAACCGGCCTGACGCCCCTTCGGTTCGTGACCGCAATCGATCTGGCGATTGCCGATGCACGCCTGCGCGCATTCATGCCCAACACGCTTGGATGCACGCATCGTCATCGTCGACATCGACGAAAAAAGCCTCGCTGAAGTCGGCCGCTGGCCGTGGGGCCGCGACAAGCTCGCGTTGATTACCGACGAACTCTTCAACCGCCAGCACGCCGCCGTCGTCGGCTTCGACGTGGTCTTTGCCGAACCCGACAGCAGCTCCGGCCTCGCGGTGCTCGAGCGGCTAGCGGCCGACTCGCCGACACTCGCTGCAGCACTCGCGTCGCATCGGAGCGAGCTCGATTTCGACGCCCGATTCGCCGCGTCGCTCATCGGCCGCAATGTGGTGTTGGGCTACTACCTCGCCAACGCCCGAGACCGCCGCCGCAATGGCGTGCTGCCCCCGCCTGTCTTCGACACCGACGCACTGAAGGGCCGCACCATTGCCTTCGCGCATTGGGACGGTTACGCCGCCAACCTGCCCGTCTTCGCCCGTGCCGCACCCATCGCCGGCTACTTCAACAACCTGCCCGACCCCGACGGTTTGGTGCGCACGTTGCCGCTGGTTTCCGAGCTCGACGGCCGCCACTACGAGCCGCTCGCGCTCGCGATGTACCGCGTGTTCACTGGCGGCCCGGTGGTGCGGCCGGGCTTTCCGGCCGACCCGGGGTTGCGGCGCGACTACAGCGCGTTGCAAAGCGTGCGCCTGGAGCAGGGCAACGTTGTGCAGTCGATACCGGTCGACGCCAATGTGCTGGTGCGCGTGCCCTACCGCGGGCCTGGCGGCCCGCACGGCGGCTCGTTCGAATACGTCTCGGCTACCGACCTGCTGAACCAGCGCATCGCGCCCGATTACCTCAAAAGCAAGCTGGTGCTGATCGGCAGCACCGCGCCCGGCAACTACGACCAGCGCTCGACCCCGGTCGACGAGGTCTACCCCGGCGTCGAGGTGCATGCCAATTTGCTTTCGGGCCTGCTCGACGCCCGCCCGCCGGCCCTGCCCGATTGGGCCAGCAGCTTCGAGGTGTTGCAGTTGCTTGGCATCAGCGCTGCACTCGTGTTCGCGCTGCCGCGGCTGCGCGCTGCCCGCGGTGCGCAGCTTGTTGCCGGGCTTGCCTTGTCGATGGTCGCGATCAATCTTTGGGCATACAGCGCCCACGCCCTGCTGCTGCCACTGGCCACAGCGCTGTTGCTGATGGCGACGCTCTACATGGGCCTCACCGTCTGGGGCTACATCATCGAAGGCCGCAGCCGGCGGTCGCTCGCGAGGCTTTTTTGGCACCTACGTGCCGCCCGAGCTCGTCGACGAAATGGCGCGCGACCCCGCGCGCTACGACATGCGCGCCGAGAACCGCGA
>JAYUWC010000321.1:0-3555 GCA_043753755.1 Rhizobacter sp. | reverse complement strand
AATCTTCACCCGACGGCACGGCCGTGTCGATCGCCAGGCCTCGCGCCGAGGTGCCGTAGACCTGCCCTTTGCCGACCGCCCGAAGGTAGCTGGCGCCGAGGAACACCAGCAGTTCGTCTTTGTACTTCGGCGAGTTCAGCGGGTAGTGAACCCGAAAGCCCGCAAAGCCCACGCCGCTCAGCTTTTTCGGATCGATCTTGTTGCGGCCGTAGTCGAACAGTTCGGGGTCGAACTCGATCCGCTTCACGCCTTTGGCGTCGACGATGTTGATGCGCACCGGCTCCGGAAAATTCTTGCCGGCGTGGAAGTACATCAACTCGAACGGCAGCTTGTCGGCGCGCCAGGTCGCGCGGTCGGGCCGAAAGCGAATGTCGCGCAACGCGTCGTAGTCGAGTGCGGCCAACTCCGGCGGCAGCTTCGCGGTCGACGGGCGAAAGCTGTCGGAGGCCAGGACACGGGCCTTGGCCTCGATGTCTTTGATGCCGATCGCCTGGGCGCCACTGGCGAACGCCAACAGGGCGCACAGGACGAGTCGCGCGGCAAAAGCGGGCGGGAATTCAAAGAGGTTCAGAGTGCGGCCCTTCTTGAATACGAGCGGGGATGTGCCGGTTTCGCCCGACCCGAATCCTTCGCAAGCGCAAGGCCACGACTCTACGGGTATTTACCGGACGCCAAGGCCCGGATTGCTTTGCTTACACGCAGACGCGGCGTCATCCGACGCCGCGTTACGCTGCAGGTCAGCCGCAGCTCAACCGTGCTTCGCGTCGAAGAACTGTTCGTCTTCGGTAGAGCCCTTCAGCGCACCCGTGGACGACAGCGCTTCGATCGTCGTCGTGACCGCGTCGAAGTAACCGGTGCCGACCTCGCGCTGGTGCTTCACGGCCGTGAAACCGCGCTCGGCGGCCGCGAACTCGGCTTCCTGCAGCTCGACGAACGCCGTCATGTTGTTGCGCGCGTAGCCATGCGCCAGGTTGAACATCGAGTAGTTCAGGCTGTGGAAACCGGCCAGCGTGATGAACTGGAACTTGTAGCCCATCGCGCCGAGTTCGCGCTGGAACTTGGCGATCGTCGCATCGTCAAGATTCTTCTTCCAGTTGAACGACGGCGAGCAGTTGTAAGCCAGCAGCTTGCCCGGGAACTTGGCGTGGATCGCATCGGCGAAGCGCTTGGCGTAGGTGAGATCGGGCTTGCCGGTTTCGCACCAGACCATGTCGGCGACTTCGGCATAAGCCAGGCCGCGCGAGATCGCTTGCTCCAGGCCCGGCTTGCTGCGGTAGAAGCCTTCGACGGTGCGCTCGCCGGTCATGAAGGGCTTGTCGTTGTCGTCGACGTCGCTGGTCACGAGATCGGCGGCTTCGGCATCGGTACGGGCGATCACGAGCGTCGGCGTGCCCATCACGTCGGCCGCCAGGCGCGCGGCCTGCAGCTTGGCGACGGCTTCGCGCGTGGGCACCAGCACCTTGCCGCCCATGTGGCCGCACTTCTTCACCGAGGCGAGCTGGTCCTCGAAGTGCACGCCGGCGGCGCCGGCGTCGATCATCGACTTCATCAGCTCGAACGCGTTGAGCACACCGCCGAAACCGGCTTCGGCATCGGCCACGATCGGCGCGAAGAAGTCGATGTCGTTCTTGCCTTCAGACCACTGGATCTGGTCGGCACGGGTGAAGGTGTTGTTGATGCGCCTGACCACCATCGGCACCGAGTTCGCCGGGTACAGCGACTGGTCCGGGTACATCTCGCCGGCCGAGTTGGCGTCACCCGCCACTTGCCAGCCCGACAGGTAGATCGCCTTCAGACCGGCCTTGACCTGCTGCATCGCCTGGTTGCCGGTCAGCGCGCCGAGCGTGTTGACGAAGGGCTCGGTGTTGACGAGGTTCCAGAGCTTCTCGGCGCCGCGCTTGGCGAGCGTGTGCTCAACCGCGATCGAGCCACGCAGACGCACGACATCGGCGGCGGAATAGCCGCGCTTGATGCCCTTCCATCGCGGGTTCTCGGCCCAGTCTTTTTCGAGGGCGGCGATTTGTTGGTCGCGGGTCAGGTTCGTCATCGTGAGCTCCAGTGAGTGAGTGAAAAGCGCGTTGCTGGACTCAAGAATAACGAGCAAGTCGCCACAACGGGAGACTTGTATCTTATATAAGACCAAATTTATGATTCAATGAAATCAAACACTTAGTAGCAATATTCCGCAATGCGGTGTCATCTTCTCGCAGGTGAGAATGATTGCGGCAGTGCAGCATTTCGAATTTCCACGATGTGCAATCAGGATTCGCAGTCGTGAAACTCCGCGGCGGCGCCCGTCACGTCATGCCGAGCCAGCGCCGATAAAGCCGATCCGCAAAACGTTGCTGCGCCGGCAGCGCGACGCCGGCCTGCGCGCGCATCGCCGCGCCTCTGTGCACGCTGGCCGGATGTTCGCGCTGCAGGCGCACGCACGCCGGGTCGACCGACGCCGACCAAACCGCGAGCTTGTGGGCGTCGAGTTCGACATGAAACTGCAGCGCCAGGTGCCGCCCGATCGCGAAGGCCTGGTGGGGGCACGACGCGTTGCTCGCGAGCAGCTCGGCGCCAGCGGGCAACTCGAAACTCTCTCCGTGCCAGTGATAGACCGTGCGCGTGCCGGGTTCACCGAACCACGAGCGCGCAGCGGGCGTGTCGGCGACCTGCAGCGTCTGCCAGCCGATCTCGGGCTTCGGTGACGCGATCACCTTCGCGCCGAGCGCGCGCGCCATCAGTTGGCCGCCAAGGCAGTGGCCGAGCACCGGGATGTCGGCATCCATCGCCTGCAGAATCAGCCGCTCGGCCTGGCGCAGCGACGGCAGATCGTCGTTCGCGCTCATTTCGCCGCCCATCAGCGCCAGACCGCGGTAGCCGGCGATCGACCACGGGTAAGCATCGCCGGCCTCGGTGTTGAACACGTCGAACGGGATGCCCTGCCCGTCCAGCCAGGTGCCGAGGTAGCCGGGGCCGTCGGGCGTCAGGTTCTGCAGGATCAGCACGGGCTCGTTCACAACGTTCATACCGGCAAAGCGGTCGTCTTCTTCACGGTGCGCAACACCAACAGCGAGTTCGAGCGTGCGATGCCGGGCAGGCGCATCAGCACCTCGGAGTGGAAGCGTTCGAGGTCTTCGGCATCGCGGTAGGTGAAACGCAGCAGGTAGTCGTTGGAGCCGGCGACGTAGAAGCAATCGAGCACCTCGGGCTGGTCGCGCACCGCCTGCTCGAAGGCCTCGATCTGGCTGGCGCTCACGCTCTCCAGGTTGATGATCGTGAAGCTCACGCCGTGCTTGCCGACGGCGCGCGGATTCACCAGCGCCACGTACTGCGCGATCACGCCGCTGTCTTCGAGCGTTTTCACGCGCCGCAGGCAGGCTGAGGGCGACAGGTGCACACGCTGCGCCAGCGCCAGATTCGACAACCGCCCCTCGCGCTGCAGCTCGCCGAGGATGGCTCGGTCGATCGCATCCAGTTTCGTCACGCCGATCGGATTCCGCATTTGATTCAGGTTTTATCTCGATTATTCGCATTATATTGCGTCAAGTCCGTCTCGTGAACGGC
>JAYUWC010000320.1:0-3567 GCA_043753755.1 Rhizobacter sp. | reverse complement strand
ACCAAGCGCATGCTGGCCTACGTGGCCGCTCACGACGAGTGGCTGGGCACGCTTCATCGCTATGTGGTTGTGACGGCCGTGGCGAGTATTCCGCCTCGAGCCGCCTCGTTCCTGGACCGGGAGACGGTCAAGGCTTACTACCTCGACGAGGCCGAAAAGGTCTTCAAACCCGTCCGCGCCTTCTTCAAGCAGCGCGGCATCGAGGCGGAGTTCGTGTCGAAGGTGGGGCCGGCTGCGGAAGTCATCGCAAAGCACGCAAGCGGCGGCTCGTTCGATCTGCTGATGATGGGTTCGCACGGGCACGGCAGTGTGGTCAACGTCGTCATGGGTTCGGTCGCAACCAAGGTGCTCGCCGGGTGCAAAGTGCCGGTGCTGCTGGTGCGATGAGCTTGCGTGGCGCACTGCGTGGGTTGCCGCACAGACCGAACATCGACATACGCTCACGCTCGATCAGCCTCGGCCGGCGTCACGGCGTCACGGCGTCGGCAATGCTGGCTCGAGCATCGGTGGCAATGTGCAACCTCGAGTTGCCCGAGTGCGTTGTTGAACATCAAGGAGAGAACTCATGACCAGCGAAGCGTCTTCTGCCGACAGCGCCACCCGCCATGCCGCGGCAGCTTCAGCTGCGCCACCTGCAGGCACTCGTGACGCGATCCTGCGCGACGGCACCCGCGTGCGGCTGCGACCCATTCATCCCGACGACATCGAGCTGGAGCGCCGCTTCATCGAGGCGCTTTCGCCGGTGTCGCGTCGCTACCGCTTTCTGGAGACGATTCGCGAGCCGAGCGAGGCGCTTCTCAAACAGTTGACAGTGATCGATCCCGCGACCGACGCCGCCTATGTCGCACTGCTCGGCACGGGCGAGCAAACGCAAGAGATCGGCGTGGCCCGCTTCAGCGCCCGGCCCGACGGCAGCGACTGCGAATTTGCGGTGACTGTTGCCGATGCGTGGCAACACAAGGGGCTGGGCACGTTGTTGATGAAGGCGCTGATCGAAATCGCAGGCGCGCGAGGCATCAAGACCATGCACTCGAGCGACGCCGCTGACAACGGCCTGATGCGCAAGTTCGCCGAGCACCTTCACTTTCGGCATCAACCCGATCCCGACGACGCGACGCTGGTGCGCTACAGCGTCGACCTCGAGCCCGACGCGGTCGCAGCAGCTGCCGCTGCCGCTGCCGCTGCCGCTGCCGCAGTTGCAGCCCCACCGCAGCGTTAGCGTTTCAAAGTTGCCGGCAGAGCCTCGCCTGAGCTGCCAAGTCGACACGAAAGTCAGGGTGGGCAATGGCGATCAGCGCTTGCGCGCGCTGCTTGGCCGACTTGCCGCGCAACTGGGCGACGCCGTATTCGGTGACCACGTAGTCGATGTCGTTCTTGCTGGTGCTGACATGCGTGCCGGGGCTCAGGGTCGAGACGATGCGCGACAAGGCACCGTTCTTCGCGGTCGAAGGCAAGACGATGAACGACTTGCCGCCGCGCGACCTGTTGGCAGCGCGCACGAAGTCGGCCTGCCCGCCGGTGCCGGAGTAAGGCGCGTAGCCCAGGCTCTCTGATCCGCACTGGCCCAAAAGATCGATCTGCAGGGTGGCGTTGATGGAGATGAGCTTGTCGTTCATGCCCGCGAGCGACGGGTCGTTGGTGAAGTCGACCGGGTGCATCTCGAGCATCGGGTTGCGGTGCATGAATTGGTAGAGCTTTGCCGAGCCGAGCGCGAAGGTCGCGATCATCTTGCCCGGCAGATAGTTCTTGCGGCGGTTGTTGACGGCGCCGCACTCCACGAGCTTGAGGATGCCGTCGCCGATCATCTCGGTGTGAATGCCGAGGTCGATTTTGTGGGTCAACTGCATGACCACCGCATCGGGGATGCCGCCATAGCCGATCTGCAGCGTCGAGCCGTCGTCGATGAACTCGGCCACGTACTTGCCGATCGCTTCCTGCACCTCACCGATTTTCGGCAGGCCGACCTCGAGCACCGGCTCGGTGCTCTCGACCAGTGCGGTGACCTGAGCGATGTTGACCTGGCAGTTGCCGAACGCGAACGGCACGTTCGGGTTCACCTCGAGCACGACCGCCCGCGCCTTGGCAACCGCGGCCATCGTGTAGTCGGCACCGAGGCTGATCGCGAAATTGCCGTTTTCGTCCATGGGCGAGGCCATGCTGAAGACAACGTCGGCCGAGATGCTGCCGCGGCTGATCTGCGCCGGGATCTCGGAGAAGTAGTTCGGAATGAAATCGATCCAGCCCGCTTGCCCACCGGCGCGCGTGGCGCCGCCGAAGAAAAACGCGACATGGCGGATGTGCTGCGTGGTCGCCGGGTCGATGTAGCCGTATTTGCGCATCGCCAGAATCTGCGCAACCTTCACGTCCAGAAATTCGTGGCGACGATCGGAGAGCGCCGTCAGCAGCGCGGGCGGCTCGCCGACGCCGGTCGGCACGATGATGAAATCGCCGTT
The DNA here is from genome assembly GCA_043753755.1 of Rhizobacter sp. Classification (GTDB taxonomy): domain Bacteria; phylum Pseudomonadota; class Gammaproteobacteria; order Burkholderiales; family Burkholderiaceae_C; genus LMDS01. Next base: position 1,114 of record JAYUWC010000320.1, on the reverse strand, counting down.
CTGGACCTGCCGAATCGCATCGGTCGCGGCGACGAGCTTGGCTGCGTACTGGCTCTGGAAAGACATGTTCATCTCCTTCGTCGGATCGACACCGTTGCCGTCGATTGTGGTCTTGCTGGGCAGCGTCACCTGCACAATTCGGCTTCAGGTTCGGTCGCCTGCCGCCGCAGTCTCGAACACGCTGCCGTCTTTGGATCGCCCATGCAGCTGACTCCTCAACCTTCCGCACCATGCCGATCGTTTTTGCGCGAGGCTTGACCGGCCGCGATCGGTCGACACGGGCTAACCGCCAGCTCGGCGTTGCGCTCGCCTTCGTCGCCGGGGCAACGAATGCCGGCGGCTTTCTGGCGGTGCAGCAGTACACGTCGCACATGACCGGCATCGTCTCGACGATGGCCGACAACCTCGCGCTCGGCGCCTACAAGCTGGTGGGAGCCGGCTTCGGCGCGCTGCTCTCGTTCATGCTCGGTGCCGCCTGCTCGGCGGTGATGATCAACTTCGCGCGCCGCCGCCACCTGCACAGTGAATATGCCTTGCCGCTGCTGGTAGAGGCGCTGCTGCTGCTGGGGTTCGGTTTTCTCGGCGCCCGGCTCGCGCGGATCGAAGGGCTGTTCGTGCCGCTGACCGTAATGCTGCTGTGCTTCATCATGGGCCTGCAAAACGCGGTGATCACCAAGCTCTCGAACGCCGAGATTCGCACCACCCACATCACCGGCATCGTGACCGACATCGGCATCGAACTCGGCAAGCTCGCGTACTGGAACGGCAGCAACGCAGCGAGGCAACCGCGGGTTCGTGCCGACCGGTCGCGCCTTGCCGTGCTGACGCTTTTGGCATCGTCGTTCTTCGTCGGCGGGCTGATGGGTGCGATCGGTTTCAAGTACCTCGGCTATGTCTCGACCGTGCCGCTGGCAATCGTGCTGATCAGCTTGGGCGTCGTGCCGGCTTGGGACGATCTCGCGGTTGTCTGGCGCAGATGGATCGAACGCTGACGCACCAGCTCGATCGCCTCGCAGGCGACGCGGCGCGAGTTATGTGTGCCAACGAACAGACCTGCCCGGCCATCGAACCTACTGTCCAAACATCATCGATGCAGAACCCTCCCCAAAAAATA
>JAYUWC010000319.1:0-10801 GCA_043753755.1 Rhizobacter sp. | reverse complement strand
GCCTTTGCAACCTGTAGAGCAAACCGTTCTTCCCCATAGTCACGTATCACCTCCGTCATTTGGCGCACGTCGGCGCGGGCAAGAAAATCGGCCGCGCTCTCACCGCGGGTGGTGTCCATCCGCATGTCGAGCGGACCGTCGAAGCGAAAGCTGAAGCCGCGCTCGGGCGAATCGATCTGCGGCGATGAGACGCCGAGGTCGAGCAGCAAGCCGTCGACCTTCTCGATGCCGAGCGACGCCAGCGTCGGCACCATCTGCGCGAAGCTGGTGTGATGGATGGAAAAACGCGGGTCAGAGACCCGCGTCGCACCCGATGTCGCCGCGGCTATCGCTTCGGGGTCACGGTCGATCGCGACCAACCTGCCTTTCTGCGACAGCCGCGAGAGCAGCAACTGTGAATGCCCGCCGCGGCCGTAGGTGCCATCGACGTACAAGCCGTCCGGCGTTGTGACGAGCGCATCCACCGCTTCGTTCAGAAGCACGGTCGTGTGCGGGCGATCGCTCTCGAGGGCCATGTCGGGCTGTGACGGAAAGAAAAGAAAGGCGGCGAAGAAGAGGCGACAAAAAAGGTGCGAAGGGGAACAAGTGCCGGTCAGAAGCTGAAGTTTTTCAACGACTCGGGCATCTCGGACTGCATGACCTTGGCTTCGTGCTCGGCGTGGCGCTGCGCGTCCCAGAGCTCGAAGTGGCTGCCCATGCCGATCAGCATCACGTCTCGCACCAAGCCGGCCGAGGCGCGCAGCTCGGGCGCGATCAGCACACGGTTCGAGGCGTCGATGTCGACATCCATCGCGTTGCCGAGAAAAACCCGTTTCCAGCCGGCGGCCTCCATCGGCAGGGCCGCGACTTTGTCGCGGAAAGTCTCCCAGGCGCCCCGCGGGAAGATCATCAGCGAACCCTCGGGGTGCTTGGTGATCGTCAACTGCTGGCAATTCATCGCAGTCAAAAGCTCGCGGTGACGCGCCGGCACGGCGATTTGCCCCTTGCCGTCCAACGTCAGAGCCGCCGGCCCCTGAAACACGATGTTTGCCACAAATATCCAGAAAAGTGCACTTCGCGCCACTTTATAGGACGAATGTGCCCCGGTCAACCGAGAGAGCGCCGAAAAATCAATGGAATCAATGACTTAGCGTTACTTTGAAATGGTCGGTCGATTCTGTTTTCTCGTTCAAAAACAATGACCTGCGCGGACGACTGAAAGTGATGGGTGAGAACTGGAGGCGTGTTTACCCCGGGTGCGCGACTTCATGGGAGCTGCCTTTGCAGCAGCACCGACCCAAGCGCCAAGCGCGTCATCCGCCTCGCCATTTCGGCGCCTCGCCCGCTCCAAAACCCTGATTGATTTAATTAGTGGTGTTAATAACATCGTGACATCAGACCTTCACAGAACCATGTCCGCACCGCCCACCATCGCCGAAATCGCCCGCCTCGCGGGCGTGGGCACCGCCACGGTCGACCGCGTGTTGAACCGCCGCCCGGGGGTCAACGCCGACACCGTTCAGCGCGTGATGAGCGTGGTCGGCGAACTCGGCTCGCCCAAGCAGCCAGGCCGGCCACGGCGCGGCGAAAACTTTCGCTTCGCGTTCGTGCTGCCGGCCGACGCGTCGCCTTTTCTCGGGCTGGTCGATCGCCAGATCGCGCAAGCTGCGGGCGACTTCAGGCACCAGCACATCACCGAGGTCACGCACCGCATCGATGCCGCCGACGCGGCTCGTTTTGCCGCCGAGCTCGCCGCGATGGACGGCTACGACGGCATCGCGCTGGTCGCGCCCGACCTGCCCGCCGTCAAGCTTGCTATCAATGAGCTGGTGCGTGCCGGTGTGCATGTGGTGACGCTGTTCTCGGACGTCGCCGGCTCGATGCGCGAGACCTGCATCGGCACCGACAACCGCGCCGCCGGCCGCACCGCCGGCCTGCTGCTCGGCCGTGCGGCAGGCCGCAACAGTCGCGATACGCTGCTGCTGGCCTCGCAGGCAACCCGGCTCTCGGCCGAGATCGAGCGCCGCATCGGCTTCGCGCAAGTGATCGAAGAGCGCTTCCCGAACCTGCGCATGGCGCGCACGCCCGACCTGCCGGCCTTCGATGCCGGCGCCGAAACCGCGCTGCGGGCGTACCTGCAGTCGGGCCTCGAGACCGACCGCATTGCCGGGCTCTACCTCGTCGGCTCAGGTGCGATCGGTGCAGCGCATGCGCTCGAAGCGGCCGGCCTGAGCGGCCAGGTGAGCTTGGTCGCGCACGACTTCACCGACGAACACCGCACGTTGCTGGGCGCCGATCGCCTGGCCTTCGTGCTGCACCAAGACATCCACTACTGCGTTCTCGCAGCGGCGCGGGTTCTGCGCGCGCTGTGCGAGAACGTTCGCGGCGCCCTGAATGTGGTGCAGCCGCGCATCGAGATCCTGACGGCCGAGAACCTGCAGTAGCGGCCGCCCGGTGTGCTTCCCTGAACCCAAAAACCCAATGGAGACATCCCCATGACATCGATCGTGAAGAAGTTGCCGGGCGTGCTTGCGATGGCCGCCGTCGCCGCACTCGGCCTCGCCGCCACCGCCGCGCAGGCGCAAGACAAGACCATCACGCTCTGCTGGGCGGCCTGGGATCCGGCGAACGCACTGGTCGAACTCTCGAAAGACTTCACCGCCAAAAGCGGCATCAAGATGAAGTTCGAGTTCGTGCCCTGGACCAACTTCGCCGACCGCATGCTCAACGAGCTCAACTCGAAAGGCAAACTCTGCGACCTGATCATCGGCGACAGCCAGTGGATCGGCGGCTCGGCTGAGCAGGGCCACTACGTCAAGCTGAATGACTTCTTCGCCAAAGAAGGCATCAAGATGACCGACTTCATGCCGGCCACCGTGACCGGCTACGCCGAATGGCCGAAGAACACGCCGAACTACTGGGCGCTGCCGGCGATGGCCGATGCGGTCGGCTGGACCTACCGTAAAGACTGGTTCGCCAAGCCCGAAATTCGCGCCGAGTTCAAGACCAAATTCAACCGCGATCTCGCACCGCCGAAGACCTGGGCCGAGTTCAAACAGGTGTCCGAATTCTTCCAGGGCCGCATGGTCGACGGCAAAAAGGTGTACGGCGCCTACCTCTTTACCGAGCGCGGCTCCGAAGGCATCACGATGGGCGTCACCAACGTGCTCTACCCGATGGGCTTCAAGTACGAAGACCCGAAGAAGGCTTATGCGATGGACGGCTTCGTCAACTCGGCCGACGCCGTGCGCGGGCTCGAGTTCTACAAGTCGCTCTACAAAGGCAGCACGCCGCCGGGGCTGACCAACGCCTACATGGGTGAGGGCCTCGATGCCTTCAAGTCGGGCCAGGTCGCGATGATGATGAACTGGTTTGCGTTCTTTCCCGGCTTGAACAAAGACCCGAACGTCGGCGGCGACAAGATCGGCTTCTTCACCAACCCGTCCGACAAGGGCAAGGGCGTGCAGCTGGGCGGCCAGGGCATCTCGGTGGTGGCTTATTCGCCCAACCGCAACGAGTCGCTGCAGTACATCAAGTGGTTCGCCAATGCCGAGGTGCAAAAGAAGTGGCAAGCCATCGGCGGCTCGTCTGCCGCGAAGGCGGTGTTGAACGACCCGGGCTACCCGAGCAGCTCGCCGTTCGCGCAAAACTTTCTCGAGTCGATGAGCATGGTGGTCGACTTCTGGGCCGAGCCTTCGTACGCCCAGCTGATGCTTGCGATGCAAAAGCGGGTGCATGACTACGTGGTCGCCGACAAGGGCACCGCGAAAGAAGCGCTCGACGCCTTGGCGGTCGACTGGAAGAAAGTGTTCAAGGACGACGGCAAGGTCAAGTAAGCGTTTCTCGCGCCCGTCTGCCTCGGCAGACCTTGCCCCCTTCTCGCCCGTTCATGGGGAGGGGGCGCCATTCGACCCCGTCATGTCCATACCTTCCAGCCTGATCGACCGCAGCGTCGAAGCCACTCCCGTGAAGCTCGCCGCGCGTGTGCGTGGCTTGTCCGATCGCGCAATCGCCTGGCTCTTCGTCGGGCCGACGATGTTGCTGCTGCTCGCGATCAACATCTTCCCGTTGCTCTGGACGGTGAAACTCTCGTTCACCAACTTTCGCGCCAACCGGCCCAACGCCACCGTGCTCGGCGTCGGCATCGACAACTATGTGTCGGTGCTGACCGACCCCGACATCTGGCTCGCGATGCAGGCGACCGCGCACTTTTTGTTCTGGACGATCACGCTGCAGATGCTGATCGGCTTCACGCTCGCCTACCTGATCGATCGCAAATTTCGCGGCCACGGTTTTTGGACCACGATGATCCTGATCCCGATGATGCTGTCGCCTGCGGTCGTCGGCAATTTCTGGGCGTTTCTCTACCAGCCGCAGACCGGTCTCTTCAACTATGCGGTGTCGTTTTTCACCGGCGTGCCGGCCTCGTCGTTTGAGATGATCGGCTCGGTGAAGCTGGCACCGTGGGCGATCGTGATCGTCGACACCTGGATGTGGACGCCCTACGTGATGCTCATCTGCCTGGCCGGCCTGCGCTCGATTCCAGACTACATCTACGAAGCGGCCGAAGTCGACCGTGCCTCCACATGGCGGCAGTTCTGGTCGATCACGCTGCCGATGGTGCTGCCCTTCATCATGCTCGCGGTGCTGTTCCGTGGCATCGAGAACTTCAAGATGTTCGACATGGTGAACCTGCTGACCTCGGGCGGCCCCGGCTCGGCGACCGAGCTCGCCTCGATCACGCTCAAGCGCGAGGCTTTCGAGAAGTGGCGCACCGGCTACTCGTCGGCTTTTGCAATCGTCTTGTTCGTCGCGGTGTTTGGCTTGGCCAACATCTACGTCAAGGCCCTCAACCACGTGAAAAATCGGTGAGCGAATCATGAGCCAAGGCATCAGCACCGCCCATTCCGTCGTCGAGCCCAGCGACTCGTCGCGGTGGATCGCCGGCATCCTCGTCGCGCTCTATGCGCTCATCACAATCGTGCCGTTGGCATGGATCGTCTTGACCAGCTTCAAAACGCCACCCGACTCGATCAGCTACCCGCCGAAGATTGTTTTCACACCGTCGACCGAGGGCTACTGCAACCTGTTCACCACCCGCTCGCGGCAAACACCCGAATACATCGCGGCGCTGCCGCCTGCCGTCGACACCTGCGACAAGGTGGCGCGCAATGCCAACATGGTGGTGGCGGGTTCGTCCAACTTTATCCCGCGTTTCGTCAATTCACTGATTATTGCGTTCGGCTCGACCGTGCTCTCGGTTGGATTCGGCGTGATGGCGGCGTATGCGTTTTCACGCTTCAAGGTGCCGCTGAAAGACGACCTGCTGTTCTTCATTCTCTCGACCCGGATGATGCCGCCGATCGCGGTCGCGATACCGATCTACCTGATGTACCGCGAGCTGGGTCTGTCGGACACGCGGCTGGGCATGATCCTGCTCTACAGCGCGGTCAACGTCTCGCTCGCGGTCTGGCTGCTCAAGGGCTTCATCGACGAAATCCCGCGCGAGTATGAAGAGGCGGCGATGGTCGATGGCTACACCCGGCTGCAGGCTTTTCGCAAAGTGGTGCTGCCGCAGGCCACCACCGGCATCGTCGCGACCGCGATCTTCTGCCTGATATTCGCGTGGAACGAATACGCGTTCGCGGTGCTGCTCACGTCCGGCACCGCGCAAACCGCGCCGCCCTTCATCCCGATCATCATCGGCGAGGGCGGGCAAGACTGGCCAGCGGTCGCCGCGGGCACCACGCTCTTTTTGCTGCCGATCCTGGTGTTCACCATCGTGCTGCGCAAACACCTGCTGCGCGGCATCACCTTCGGCGCGGTGCGCAAATGAGCCATCCCGTGAAAACGCTTTCGTCCGAGCGGCGCTGGCCGAAGCGGCTGCGCCGCGGCCCGATGGAGCTGGTGGCCTGCCTCGTGATCAGCGCCGGCATCCTGATGCTGCTGCAACCCTTCGCGCTCGTGCTCTACACCTGGTCGTTTCTGACCATGCTGTTCGGCACGGTGATGTTCATGGTCGTTTCCAAATTTCCGGAATAGCGAGATGGCTGAAATTCGCGTTGAAAAACTCCACAAGGCATTTGCCGAATTCACCGCAGTGAAGGACTCTTCTTTCACGGTTCGCGACGGCGAGTTCTTTTGTCTGCTCGGCCCCTCGGGCTGCGGCAAGACCACCACGCTTCGCATGATCGCAGGGCTCGAGCTGCCGACCTCGGGGCAGATCTTTCTGGGCAACGAAGACGTAAGCTTCAAGCGCGCCTCGGCCCGCGACATCGCGTTCGTGTTTCAAATGTTCGCGCTCTATCCGCACATGAACGTGCGCCGCAACATCGCTTTTCCGCTGGTTTCGCAAGGTCTGCCGCGCGCCGAGATTGCGCGCCGGGTCGACGAGGCGGCACGCATCCTGCGCATCGTCGAGTTGCTCGACAAACCGGTCTCCGGCCTCTCGAGCGGCGACCGCCAACGGGTGGCGCTCGGCCGGGCGATCGTGCGCCAGCCGCTGGCCTTCTTGATGGACGAGCCGCTGGGCGCGCTCGATGCCGAGTTTCGCGAAGTCATGTGCCAGGAGTTGCGCGGCCTGCACGATCGATTAAAGGCCACCACCGTCTATGTGACCCACGACCAGACCGAAGCCATGTCGATGGCCGACACCATCGCCATCATGAACCGCGGTGTGATCGAGCAGCTCGGCGCACCGCTCGAGGTCTACGAACGGCCGGCGAGCGTGTTCGTTGCCGACTTCATCGGCGCGCCGGCCATGAACTTCTTGCCGTTCGAAGCGGCGCTTGCCAAGGGTTGCGATTCGCTGCGCATCGGTGAAGCCCGCATCGAGGTGCCTGCCCTGCGCGAAGAGGTCTCGGCACGCGCGCTGCTCTGCGGCGTGCGGCCCGAGCATGTGCGGCTCGACGACGCCTCGGCCCTGCGCGCCGAAGTGCTGGGCACCGAATACCTGGGCACCAGCCGGGTCGTGACACTGGGCACCGCCGGCGGCACCACCCTGCGCGCCAAGGTCGCCGTCACCAGCCCCGCCAAGCGCGGTGACCAGGTCGGCCTGGCTTTCGACGCCGCAGCGATTTCGCTTTTCGACGGCGCTTCGGGCCGCGCCTTGCGCACGGCGCGCGACGACCGTGCCTTCAACGCAGGAGCGCGTCATGGCTGAACTTCGCCTCTCCCAGATCAGCAAGCGCTTCGGCGATGTGCAAGCGGTCGAGGGCCTGGACCTCAACATCGCCAGCGGCGAATTCATCGTGCTGCTCGGCCCGAGCGGCGCCGGCAAGACCACCACGCTGCGGCTGGTCGCCGGCCTGGAGGCTCCCGACTCGGGGCAGATTCACATCGGCGGGCGCGACGTGACCGCGGTCGCCCCGGCGCTGCGCGACGTGGCCTTCGTGTTTCAGCAATATTCGCTCTACCCGCACCTCACGGTGTTCGATAACCTCGCCTTCCCGCTGCGCTCGCCGATGCGGCCAACCGCCGAGCCCGAGATCAAGCGCAAGGTGCTCGAGGTCGCCCGCATGCTGCGCATCGACGACAAGCTGCAGAACCCGGCCACCCGGCTGTCGGGCGGCCAGATGCAGCGGGTCGCAATCGGCAGGGCGCTCGTGCGCGACCCGTCGCTCTATTTGATGGACGAGCCGCTCTCCTCGCTCGACGCCAAGCTGCGCAACGACCTGCGGCTCGAGCTCAAACGCATTCAGCAAGACCTCGGCGCGACCATGTTTTACGTGACGCATGACCAAATCGAGGCATTGACGATGGCCACCCGCATCGGCGTGATCGAACACGGCCGGCTGGTGCAGGTCGGCACGCCGCAGCAAATCTACGAAGACCCGGTGAGCAGCTACGTGGCTGCGCGCTTGGGCTCGCCGCGCATCAACCTGCTGCCGCGTGCGCTGGTCGCCAGCTTGCCTGGGCCGCGCCAGGCGGTGACGGTCGGCATCCGCGCCGAACACCTGCGGCTGCACCCGGCCGCGAGCCCGCACCGCGCCGCGCACATCACCCGCATCGAGCGCCTGAGCGATCAGCATCTGGTGCATGTGCAGCTCGACGAGACCGAACAAGAGCTGATCACCGCGGCCCCGGCCGGCGCCAGCTTCACCCGTGGCGAGGCGGTTGGCGTCGAGCTGTTGCAGCCGCTCTGGTTCGACGCCGCCGGCCAGCGCGTGGCCGCGTGAGCGGCTAGACGCGCGAGTGCCTCACAACACCAAAGACACCACCCACCCCGAGGACTTCATGACACACGTCGATCTCATCCGCAACGCGACCCAGACCTTGATCGACCACGTCGACGAGCTCACTGCCCTCGATTCGGCCATCGGCGATGGCGACCACGGTCTGAACATGCGCCGCGGTGCGCAGGCGATTCAGGGCGCGCTTGACGAGATCGGCGGGCAGCCGCTCAACGAGTCGTTGCGCACGATGGGGCTGCTTTGCATGTCGACCATCGGCGGCTCGTCGGGCCCGGTGTTCGGGACGCTGATGGTCACGCTCGGCAAAGAACTGCCGGCCCCGCCGACCGCGGCCAGCCTCGCCGCCGCGCTCGACGCCGGCATCAAGGCGCTGACCCGTCTGGGCAAGGCCGAGGTCGGCCAGAAGACCTTGCTCGACGTGCTCGACCCCGTTAGAAAAACGCTCGCCACCGGCGGCCCCGACATGATTGCGCGGGTGCGCCAATGCGCATTCGACAGCGCCGAGGCCACCTCGCAAATGGACGCCGGCCGCGGTCGCGCGTCGTTTCTCGGCGACCGTGCGCTCGGCCACGTCGACCCGGGCTCGCGCTCGATGGCATTGATCATCGGGGCGATTTGCGACACCCTGCAGCAAAGCGCGCAAGCGCTCCCCTCTTCTGTTTGAAGGCACGCCATGAAGAAGCTCATCAACGGGGTCGAGTCGGTGCTCGGCGAAACGCTCGACGGCATGGCGCTCGCGCATGCCGACCTCCTCACGCTAGGCCCCGGCCGCCAGTTCGTGCAGCGTCGTGCGCTTAAGCAGGGCAAGGTCGCACTGATCTCCGGCGGGGGCTCGGGGCATGAGCCACTGCACGCCGGCTTCGTCGGCCACGGCATGCTCGATGCTGCGTGCCCGGGTCAGGTGTTCACCTCGCCCACACCCAACCAGATGCTCGCTGCCGCCGAGGCGGTCGACACCGGCGCCGGCGTGCTGTTCATCGTCAAGAACTACTCCGGCGACATGATGAACTTTCAGATGGCCGCCGAGATGCTCGATCGCGACAACGCGACCGTGATCGTCAACGACGACGTCGCAGTCGAGAACTCGACCTACACGACCGGCCGGCGCGGCGTGGCCGGCACCTTGATCGTCGAGAAGATCGTCGGTGCCGCCGCCGAGCGGGGCGACGACCTGGCCGCGCTGAAGAAGCTCGGTGATGCGGTCAACAAGGCCACCGCGTCGATGGGCGTGGCGCTGACCTCGTGCACCGTGCCGGCCGCTGGCAAGCCGACCTTCCAGATGGCCGAAGACGAGATGGAAGTCGGCGTCGGCATTCACGGCGAACCCGGTCGGCGCCGCGTCAAGCTCGCCTCGGCCGACGAAATTGCGGCTGAGCTGACCCACGCGGTTCTCAAAGACCTCTCGCTGCAACGCGGCCAGCACGTGCTGCTGTTGGTCAACGGCTTCGGCGGCACGCCGCTGCACGAGCTCTACCTGATGGTCAACTCGGTCCACAAGGTACTGGCCGGCGCGGGCGTCAAAGTGGCGCGGCACCTGACCGGCTCTTACGTGACCTCGCTCGAGATGGCCGGCTGCTCGGTGACCATCACCGCCGTCGACGACGCGGCATTGGCGCTTTGGGATGCGCCGGTGCACACCGCGGCGCTGCGCTGGGGCGTTTAGTCACGCGAGGCAGCGTGCTGCGTTGGTCACGTGGCCGCGCGCACTGCCCAACCGAAGGCAGGCAGGGCATCACTGGCCGAGCCGATGTTCGCCGTGGCCGAAAGCCCTGGCCGCGCGGCGCCGACGCGGCAGGCCGCGTTGCTGCAGCTGCACCCGGCGTGAATTGAACGCACCGGGCGACGCTCGATGTCGGGCCAGGGGCAATCGCTGCGCGCCAGCACGCCGGCCCGGGCCGCATGCAGCTCGGCCAACAGGCTTGGATCACGGCTCGCGTGCATGCCGCGCGTGGCTGGCGTGCCGATGTTTAGTGAGCGACACAAGGGGTGATCGCGCACGCGCAGCTCTGGCGCAATGCCGGTGAACACCGCGAGCGTGGGCCGGTCGAAACCGGCCGCAATGTGCAGCGCCGACGAGTCGGTCGAGACCGCCAGCTGCGCCGCCTCGACCCACCCGAGGTAGGCATCGAGATTCGGCGAAAGCGACGAAACATTGCGGAAGCGTGGGTGATCGATGGCTCGAAAGCCGCAAACCGGCAAGCGGTAGCGCTGCCAGATTTGCTCGACCATCGCCGCCGCCAGATCGCCCGGAACGCTGCGCAACGGGGTGCTGGAATCGGCACAAAACAAAACGTAACGGCCGGCACGGGCCGGTGCCGTGGCCGGCGCCAAGGGCAGCGATGCCAGCCAGCGATTGGCCTTGGCGGCGTCAGGCATCGCGTGCGGCGACACGCCGAGACCGGCCGCGAAAAAATCGACCATTGGCATGGCCGCAAAACTCGGCCAGTCCAAAAAGTCGGACAAGTCGATCAAGTCGCGCGGCAAGCTGTCTAGCGGCTGGGGTAAGCGGTGCACCCGGTCGATCGCTTGGTCGGCCAGCGCATACAAGCGCTCGACGAAGGCCGGCGCACAGTGGCTGCGCCACACCTCGATGCGCAGGTCGGGGTCGCGCTGCTTGAGCCAGGCCAGCA
>JAYUWC010000318.1:0-31894 GCA_043753755.1 Rhizobacter sp. | reverse complement strand
GTTTTCCGCTTGACGAAAAGTGCGCCGAACGGTTCGGCGTGGCTGGCGCAACATCGGCGATGAGGTATCTATGAAAGAAGGCATCCACCCCAACTACCGCGACGTTTGCTTCGTGGATTTGTCTAACGGTTTCAAGTTCGTGACGCGTTCTTGCGCGCAGGCTAAAGAGACCATCAAGATGGATGACGGCCGCGAGTTGCCGCTCTTCAAACTTGAAAGCACCAGCGAATCGCACCCGTTTTACACCGGCACTCAAAAGAGCGTCGATTCGCTCGGTGGCCGGGTCGAAAAGTTTCGCAACAAGTTTGCGCACCTCGGCGCAAAGAAGTAGTTTGTTCGGCGGCGAGTGCATCGCCCTGCGCTTGCTTTCGTCCCCACGCAAGAAACGGCAGCTTCGGCTGCTTTTTTCATGCCTGGAATTGCCGCATGATTCGCGCCTGATTGCATCCAGCTCGACTTGAACTCACCCAACCCCGCACTTGTCACGCAGCGCGCTGCACAACGCTTGCCACGTCTGGCCCTGGTGCTGTTCAGCTCCGCCTATGTGATCCCCGGTGTGTTCGGTCGCGATCCCTGGAAGAGCGCTGACATCACTGCGTTCGGCTACATGGCTAGCATCGCGCAGGGTCGCAGCTCGTGGCTCGCGCCGACGCTCGGTGGCTTGCCCGCCGACGCCGCATTGCTGCCTTACTGGCTCGGGGCGGCCTTCATCAGGTTGTTCGGAGTGTGGCTGGATCCCTCGATAGCGGCACGCATTCCATTCGCCCTGCTGCTGGTGGCCACGCTGATCTTGACCTGGTACAGCACCTATCACCTTGCCCGCACCGACGCGGCCCAGCCCCTGCCCTTTGCCTTCGGCGGCGAGGCCAGCCCGGTTGACTACGCCCGTGCGATTGCCGACGGCGCCGTACTCGCGTTGATCGCGTCTCTCGGGTTGCTGCAGCTCGGCCACGAGACAACGCCCGAATTGGCACAACTCGCGAGCGTGGCGCTCTGCGTCTACGCACTCGCGGCGGCACCGTTCAGACGTTGGCTTCCGCGCCTTGCTGCACTCGCCTCGCTGCCGGCGTTGGCAGCCAGTGGTGCGCCTGCCATCGCCGTTGCGCTGGGTGGGGTCGGTATCGTGATTTGCCGCGCTTCCGGCTATACGCCGGCCAGGCGCTTCGTACCTTGGGTTGCCGCGGGAACGACACTCGCGGCTCTGGCGGCCTTCGCCTTGGGAGCCTGGGGATGGCGGCTGGCGGCTGGTGCTGTGTCTGCGGTCGGAGCTTGGGATGCGCTGCGTCTGATCGGCTGGTTTACCTGGCCAGCGTGGCCCCTCGCACTCTTGACCTGCTGGCGCTGGCGCAAGCACTTGCTCGATCGCCATATCGCAGTACCGCTCGGCGCTTTCGCCGTCAGTGTGATTGCGAGCGTGGTCATGGGCGGCTCGGAGCGCGCTCTCATGCTCGGCTTGCCGCCCTTGGCCGTTCTGGCGGCGTTCGCGCTTCCGACCCTGCAACGCAGCACCGCGGCAGCGATCGATTGGTTTTCGGTTTGCTTGTTTACCGCCGCAGGCATCGTGATATGGGTGATTTACATTTCGATGCAGACGGGGATACCTGCGCAACCCGCGATCAACATGGCGCGCTTGGCGCCGGGCTATGGGCGAACGTTCTCTCCGGTTGCACTTGGCTTGGGGCTACTCGCCACGCTCGCTTGGTTGTGGCTCGTCAAGTGGCGCACCGGTCGCAGCCGGCACCCGCTCTGGAAGAGTCTGGTGCTGCCCGCGAGCGGCGTGGCGCTTTGCTGGCTGCTGGTGATGACGTTGCTGCTGCCGCCACTCGACCACGCGCGCAGCTATCGATCACTCATCAAGCGCATCGCAGCGCAGGTGCCCACACGCGGTTGCGTGGCCGCGCCCGGTGTGTCGCGGGCGCAGATTGCCGCGCTCGAGCAACTTGGTGGGTTTCAGGTCGATGCCGCAACGACCTTGTCCGATACCGGATGCCGCTACCTGTTGCAATCCGAGATGCGCGGCGTCAAGCCTGCGGCGCTACCGGGCTGGAAACTGCTGGCTCGCGAGCGCCGCAACACCAGCGAGGACGAGATCGTCGCGATCTATCGACGTAATGCCCGGTAGCCAATCGCGTTGACCGAGCCGCCCGATCAGGGCAGCGCACGTTCTTGGCGAGTTGGCTCGTGCACCGGCGGTGCTGCCTCTGCACTGCGCACGCGCGCGGCTGGGAAGGCCAACCTGAAAGTTGATCCCACGCCCACCTCGCTCTGGATGTCGAGTTCGCCGCCATGACGTTGCACCACGTGCTTGACGATCGAAAGACCCAGTCCAGTGCCACCGGTATCGCGCGAGCGGCTGCCGTCGACGCGGTAGAAGCGCTCGGTGAGCCGCGGGAGGTGTTCACGCGCAACACCGAGCCCAGTGTCTGACACCGTGAGCTCACCCGCACCGCCGCCTAACACTCGCCAAGCGAGCTCGATCGTGCCGCCCTCAGGCGTATAGCGGATGGCGTTGTTGACCAAATTGGTGATCGCGCTAAGCAGTTCGCCCGTCGCCCCCGCGATTTGCCCCGTGACCCGTTCCGGAAATTTAAGCGTGTGCCGGCCTGCCGACAGCAAGCGAGCCTCGGTAGCAACCTGGGCGAACAACGGGCCCAGCGGCACCCAGCGGTCGGCTTGCGGTCGCGGGCTGCCCTCGAGTTGCGCAAGCGTCAGCAGGTCGCTTACGAGCGTACCCATGCGGTTCGCCTGCTGGCCCATCAGCAGCAAGACGCGCTTGCGCTCAACCTCGGTCAGCGACAGGTTGGTCATCGTCTCGATGAAGCCAGCCAGCACAGTCAGCGGCGTGCGAATTTCGTGAGAGACGTTGGCGACAAAATCGCGCCGCATCTGGTCGGAGCGTTCACGCTCGGTAATATCAAGCGAGAGCACCAGCCGTTGGCCCTCGCCGTACGGTCGAACCAAAACCGATAGCGTTCGACGGCTACCCGGGTCGGGAATTTGGATCGCCTCGCTGAATCGGCCGGCCTGCAGGTAGGCCACGAAAGCCGGCGCGCGGACAAGATTGGTGATGCGTTGGCGGCGGTCACGTTGCGGGTCGAGCGCGAAGTGATCTGCGGCGAGCGAATTGCACCATTCGATCTGGTCGCCGCAGTCGAGCAGCATCACGCCGTTCGGAGAGGCTTCGATTGCCGACAAAAATTGCGTCAGTCGTTCGCGTTCCGTCTCGGCCGAGCGCTCGCGCACCCGAATCGAGCGTTCGATGCGGTAGCCCAACTCACCCCACAAGCCAGCGTCACGAGGCGCTTGGCTGTCTTGCGAGCCGCGCAACCACTTAATCAGCCGAAAGCCATGCAAAGTGTCGCGAACGGCAATCACGCCGAGCGCCAGCGCGAAGCCGATCAAGGCCCCAAACAGTGGCGCCCGATGTCCCGGGACGATCAACCCGGCTGCAGCGCCGATAACGATCGCGGTCAACGCAGCGACGATGCGCGGCAACAACCAGGTCATCGCATGTTGTCGGCTGAATCAGGCTCAGGCGGCCTGCGCGTGTGGCGTCGCGGACGTAGCGGGTGCGCCCTGTTGCGTCAGCCGGTAGCCGGCACCACGCACGGTCTCTATCATCTGCGCGCAGTGCACCGGGCCCAGCGCCTCACGCAGCCGCTTCACGTGGACATCGACGGTGCGCTCTTCGATAAAAACATGGTCGCCCCACACCCGGTCGAGCAATTGAGCACGGCTGTGCACACGCTCGGGATGAGTCATGAAGAAATGCAGCAGGCGAAATTCGGTCGCACCAACCTTCACGTCGTGCGTTTCGCCGGCGATGTCGCGGCTCACGCGACGCGTGGCCGGGTCGATTTTCAAGGGGCCGACCTCGACCACGCTGTCGAGCGCCTCGGGGGCCTTGCGTCGCAACACGGCGCGTATGCGTGCCATCAGCTCGTTGGTCGAAAACGGCTTGGTGAGGTAGTCGTCAGCGCCTGCGTCCAAGCCCTGAATCTTGTCGGCCTCTTCTGCTCGCGCGGTCAGCATGATGACGGGCAACTCGCGCGTGCGCGACTCGCTGCGCCACCGCTTGGCCAAGCCCAGGCCGGACTGGCCGGGCAGCATCCAGTCGAGGATGATCATGTCGGGCAGTACCCCGTCGATCACCGTTTGTGCTTGCTCGGCGTTGGCGGCAATCGTGACCTCGAAGCCTGCGTGGCGCAGGTTCATCGATATCAGTTCGGCAATGGCCGATTCGTCTTCGACAACGAGGATGTGGCTCATTCGGATCGCTCCTTCAACGGACGAGGAACTCGACGTCGCCGACCGAGTTGTGACGCACGTCGGTACCCTTGACGATGTAGATGATCTGTTCGGCGAGATTCTTGGCGTGGTCACCGACTCGCTCGATCGCCTTTGCCACAAAGACCAAATCGATGCTCGACGAAATCGTGCGCGGATCTTCCATCATGAAGGTGATCAGCTTGCGCATCAGGCCCTCGAACTCCTGGTCGATCAGGTCGTCTTGTTTGAGCACCTCGACTGCCTTGTCGACATCGAGCCGCGCAAACGCATCGAGCGCCTTGCGCAGTTGCGCGACCGCGAGCTCCGATTCGTATACGAGGTCTTTGACCGGCAGTCGCAACCGGCTCGACACCCCCGAGTTGACCAACCGCTGCACGGTGCGTGCGATACGGGCAGCTTCGTCGCCGACACGCTCGAGGTTGGCGATCGTCTTCGAGATCGCGATCAGCAAGCGCAAATCACGCGCGGTTGGCTGGCGACGCGCGATGATGGTCGACAAATCGCGGTCGATCTCGATCTCGGTCTGGTTGACACGCTCTTCGGTCGTCAGCACATCAGATGCGATCTCGGCGCTGAAATTGGTAAGCGCGTAGACCGCGCGCGCGACCTGCGACTCGACTATGCCGCCCATCTCAAGAACGCGGGTCGAAATGCCGCTGAGTTCAGCGTCGAACTGGGTTGAAAGGTGCTTGTCGCTCATCGTGCTTCCTTGGGTCAGCCGAAGCGGCCGGTGATGTAGTCCTCGGTGTCCTTCTTTTTAGGCTTCATGAAGACTTCGTTGGTGGGACCGAACTCGATCAAGTCACCGAGATACATGTAGGCGGTGTAGTCGGAGCTGCGTGCTGCCTGCTGCATGTTGTGCGTCACGATGACCACGGTGTAGTCGGTTTTCAGCTCGTGAATCAGCTCTTCGATTTTGCCGGTCGAGATCGGGTCAAGTGCCGAGCAGGGTTCGTCAAGCAACAACACTTCGGGTTTGATCGCAATGCCACGCGCGATGCAGAGCCGCTGCTGCTGACCGCCTGAGAGGCCCGAACCGCTTTGGTTGAGTTTGTCTTTCACCTCGTTCCACAGTGCCGCCTTTTTGAGCGCCCACTCGACCCGCTCGTCCATCTCGATTCGAGGCAAGGTCTCGAATAGCTTCACGCCGAAGGCAATGTTGTCGTAAATCGACATCGGAAACGGCGTCGGTTTCTGGAACACCATGCCGACCTTGGCGCGGATCAGCGAAACATCGTCTTTCGACGTCAGGATGTTATCGCCGTCGAGCATGACCTGGCCCTCGGCGCGCTGCTCCGGGTAAAGCTCGAACATGCGATTGAAGGTGCGCAGCAGCGTTGATTTACCGCAACCCGACGGGCCGATAAAGGCGGTGACCTTCTTCTCGGGGATGTCGAGGTTGATGTTCTTCAAGGCATGGAAGTGCCCGTAGTAGAAGTTCAAATTGCGAATCGAGAGTTTGGGCTTCTCGGCGATAGTGAAGTCGACGCGCTTGTCCATCCAATAGCTCCAGCTCAGGTCTTATTTCGCAAAAAGGTGCGCGCAAGAATGTTCAGCACCAGCACGCTCATGGTGATCAAAAACACTCCCGCCCACGCAAGCTTCTGCCAATTTTCGTAAGGGCTCATCGCGAACTTGAAGATCGTCACCGGCAAACTGGCCACCGGGCCGCTAAAGTCGGAGGCCCAGAACTGGTTCGAGAGCGCCGTGAACAGCAGCGGCGCAGTCTCTCCGGCGATGCGGGCAAAGGCCAGCAAGATGCCGGTCAGCACGCCGGCGCGTGCCGATTTGAGCGTGACGCTAGCGATGACCTTCCACTTCGGCGTGCCGAGAGCGTAGGCTGCTTCGCGCAGAGCATTTGGAATCAGCGTGAGCATGTTTTCGGTCGTGCGAATAACAACCGGAATAACGATGAGCGCGAGCGCGAGCACGCCGGCAAAGCCGGAAAAACTCTTGACCTGAGCCACTACCACCGCATAGATGAACAAGCCGATCACGATGCTAGGCGCCGACAGCAAGATGTCATTGATGAAACGCGTGGCTGTGCCTAGCCAGCCCTTCTGGCCGTACTCGGCAAGGTAGATGCCTGCGAATACACCGATCGGTGTGCCCAGCAGCGTGGCCAGTCCGACCATCACCAACGAGCCGAAGATTGCATTTGCGAGACCGCCTGTCTCAGCCAGCGGCGGCGGCGTCATTTCTGTGAACAGCGCCAGGTTCATGCCGCCGATGCCCAGCCGCACGGTCTCAATCAGAATCCAGATCAGCCACACCAAACCAAACGCCATTGCTGCTAAGGACAGCGTTAACGCAACAGCGTTGACAGCCTTGCGGCGGCGATGCTTTGCCAGCTTTGCGGCCGTGAGTGTGGGGGCCAATGCGCTGCTCATGTTCGGCTCCCCTCGCCCTTTTTCATGCGAGCCAACAGCAGTCGCGAAAAGCTGAGAACGACGAAGGTGATAAAAAACAGCACGAGGCCGAGGTAGATCAGCGAAGCTTTGTGCAGGCCCTCGCCGGCCTCTGCAAACTCATTTGCGAGCGCCGAGCTGATGCTGTTGGCCGCCTCGAACACCGAAAGGTTGTTCAACTGGTTGAAATTGCCGATCACGAACGTGACAGCCATCGTCTCGCCGAGCGCGCGCCCCAAACCCAGCATGATCGCGCCGACCACGCCGGTCTTGGTATACGGGAGCACGACCTTGAACATTACCTCCCAGGTCGTGGACCCCAAACCATAAGCAGATTCCTTGAGCAGCACCGGGGTCACCTCGAACACATCTCGCATGACCGAAGCGATGAACGGGATGATCATGATCGCCAAAATGATGCCGGCCGAGAGCAGGCCAATGCCCACCGGCGGCCCCGAAAACAACGCACCTAAGAACGGTACGCCGGCGAACATGGCCTGCAACGGCTGCTGTACGTAAGTCGACAAAATGGGGCTGAAGACCAGCAGTCCCCACATGCCGTAGACGATGGAAGGCACTGCGGCCAGTAGCTCGATCGCGGTGCCCAACGGGCGCCTCAGCCAAGCGGGGGAGAGTTCAGTGAGAAAAAGGGCGATGCCGAAGCTCACCGGCACCGCAATCAAGAGAGCGATCGCCGAGGTCATCAGCGTCCCGTAGATCATCACCAAACCGCCGTAGCGGTTCTTTACCGGATCCCATTCGCTGTGCCACAAAAAGCTCAGCCCGTACTCGCGGATCGCTGGCATTGCGCCGACCACCAACGAGCCGATGATGCCGGCCAGCAGCGCCAGGGTAATCCATGCCGCGCTGTGAGCAAGCACTGAAAAAAGCACATCGGGCCAGGCGGCGTGGCGCCGAGCTGCGGGTGGCGCGCCGCCCGGCTCGCTGCGTTCATGTGACGCTTCGAACGGTGTTGCGGGCAGGGTTGCGGCCACTGATGCTCCTTCTTGTCGAGGTGAGTCGATCGCACTTTCGCTGCGGTCGACGACTCTATTTGTAGGCGATGGCTTTGCCGGCTCCATCCTTGATATTGTCGGTCCAGACCTTGCGAACGATGCCTTTCAGGCTGTCGGGCAACGGCACGTACTCCAGCTCAGTGGCCATCTTGTCACCACTCACATAAGCCCAGTCGAAGAACTTGAGCGCGCTCGAGGCGTTGTCGGCCTTGGCTTGGTTCTTGTACATCAGGATGAAAGTCGCGCCGCTGATTGGCCAGGCCTCTTTCGCAGGCTGATCGGTCAGGATTTGGTAGAAGCTCTTGCTCCAGTCCGCACCAGCGGCTGCCGCCTTGAAGTTTTCGTCGTCGGGCTGCACGAAGTTGCCGGCCGCATTTTTGAGCTGCACGTGCGCCATCTTGTTCTGCTTGGCGTAGGCGTACTCGACGTATCCGATAGAGTTCGGCAGGCGCTGCACATAAGAGGAAACACCTTCATTGCCCTTGCCGCCGGCGCCGGTCGGCCAATTTACCGCCGTGCCTTCGCCGACCTTGCTCTTCCATTCGGCATTCACCTTCGAGAGGTAATTCGTGAAGATGAAACTCGTGCCCGACCCGTCAGCACGGCGCACGACCGAAATGGTGGCATCGGGCAACGCGACGCCTGGATTCAGCGCAGTAACTGCCGCATCGTTCCACTTGGTCACCTTGCCGAGGTAAATGTCACCGAGCAGCGCGCCTGTCAGCTTGATCTGGCCAGGAGCGACGCCTTTGATATTGACCACTGGCACCACCCCGCCAATGACGGTCGGGAACTGCACCAGGCCGTCTTTGGCGAGGTCTTCGTCTTTCAACGGCATATCGGAGGCGCCGAAGTCGACTGTCTTCGCCCGAATCTGCTGAATACCTGCGCCGGAACCCACCGATTGATAGTTGACGCGCACGCCTGTTGCCTTGTTGTAGGCGTCGGCCCACTTGGCATAGACGGGTGCCGGAAAGGTCGCGCCGGCGCCGGTGATTTCCTGGGCTGCCAATCCAAAGCTTGTAGCTCCGAAGGCAGAGACGACGAGCGCTGAACGAATCATGGAGAGCTTCACGGGTGCACCTTTCTTGATAAGTCACAAGACTGAATGCCTCGGACTGTATGAGCCCCGTGTGACATGCTCGTGACGGCCGGACTGGTGGTTGTCACATTCGAAATCGTCGCAAAGACGGTTAAAAAGCGTCAGCGCAACGTGTCGGCCAATGCCTCGGCGCAGCGGCGCGCGAGTGCGGGGTCCCGCGCTTCGACCATCACCCGAACCAACGGTTCGGTGCCCGAGGGTCTGATAAGCACCCGGCCCGCATCGCCTAATTCATTCGCGACCTCGGCCTCTACCTTGGCGAGGCGCGTGTTCGATCGCCAATCGGTGTCCGGCTTGAGCCGAACGTTGATCAGGGTCTGCGGAAAAAGCGTCACCGAGGCCAGCTGTTCAGCCAGCGACAACCCACTGCGAGACACGGCCTGCAACACCAGCAGCGCGCTGACAATGCCGTCGCCAGTGGTGTGCTTGTCGAGCGCCAACAGGTGGCCCGAGCCTTCCCCGCCCAGCTGCCAGCCGCGCGCCACCAATTCTTCCAGCACGTAGCGATCGCCGACCTTGGCCCGCGTGAAAGCGACACCACGCTCGCGCAGTGCCACTTCGACTGCCATGTTGGTCATCAGGGTGCCCACCGCGCCAGGAACGGGTAGCCCCTGGGCCAACCGATCGGCAACCATCAGGTAGAGCAGCTCGTCTCCGTTGTACAGGCGGCCTGCGCGGTCGACCAGCTGCAGACGGTCGGCATCACCGTCGAGCGCGACACCGTAGTCGGCCCCGTGCGCCGCCACCGCCGCGACCAGCGCTGCGGGAGAGGTCGCGCCGAAGCCGTCGTTGATGTTGGTTCCGTTCGGGCTGCAGCCGATCGGCACGACCTCGGCGCCGAGTTCGTGAAACACGTCGGGCGCTACGTGGTAAGCCGCACCGTTGGCCGCGTCGACCACGATTTTCAGCCCCTTCAGCGACAGCTCGCCGCTGAAGGTGCCCTTGCAAAATTCGATGTAACGACCCCGGGCGTCGTCGATGCGACGCGCCTTGCCGAGATGCGCCGAGTCAACCCACTGCGCCGGCTGCTCAAGCGCAGCCTCGACCAGTTGTTCCCAGGCGTCCGGTAGCTTCTCGCCACGGGCCGAAAAAAATTTGATGCCGTTGTCACCGAACGGGTTGTGGGAGGCACTGATGACGACGCCGAGGCTGAGGCGGAGTGCGCGCGTCAGGTAGGCCACACCCGGCGTAGGAAGCGGCCCGGTCAACAACACATCGACGCCGGCCGATGCAAATCCGGCCTCCAGCGCCGACTCGATCATGTAGCCCGAAATTCGGGTGTCCTTGCCGATCAACACCGTGGGCTTGGTTTCCCGGGCTTTGAGGACACGGCCCACAGCGTGACCGAGGCGGAGCATGAAATCGGCCGTGATGGGCGCCTCTCCGACCGTGCCTCGAATGCCGTCGGTACCAAAATAGATTCTTGTCATGTCAGTGTCTTGTCGTCTTGTGAGCCGGGCACGGGTCGTAGCCCGAAATTATCGGTTCAACAACCCGGCGGCTTGCCAGACCTTCAACGCATCGACCGTGGCAGCCACGTCGTGCACGCGAACGATGCTCGCCCCGTTCTGCACTGCTGCTAACGCCGCAGCAACACTCGCAGACTTGCGCTCACCGACCTCTCGGCCGGTGAGCGCCCCCAGCGCCGATTTGCGCGACCAGCCGACCAACAGCGGCCGTCCGAGCGCTACCAACTCAATCTGCCGGCGCAACAAGGTGAGGTTGTGTGCCACACTTTTGCCGAACCCGATGCCAGGATCGAATGCAATACGATCGCCGGCGATGCCGCGGGCAACCAGGCTCGCCTCGCGCTCACGCAGGAACGCGGCGACCTCGTCGACAACGTCGCCATAGCTCGGCCGCTGTTGCATCGAGACCGGGTCGCCGCGCATGTGCATCAGGCAGACACCGCAGTCGGTGTGAGCGGCCACGACGTCGAGCGCGCCGGGCATCCGCAGGGCGCTCACGTCATTGACGATGTCGACGCCGCGATCTAGCGCGGCGCGCATGACTGCAGCCTTGTTCGTGTCGATCGACACGGCGCGGCCGAAGGTCAGTGCGGCGTCAAGCACAGGAATAACACGCGCCAACTCGACTTCAAGCGGAACCGGCAGCGAGCCCGGGCGAGTTGACTCGCCGCCGATGTCGAGAACGTCAGCCCCTTCGAGAAGCAGCCGCTCGCAATGGGCGATGGCGGCGGAAATACCCACGTGCATGCCGCCGTCGGAAAACGAATCCGGCGTGACATTGACGATGCCCATGACTTGGGGGCGCGAGAGGTCAAGTCGGTAGCGAGTGGTCTGCCAAAACATGGCGCGCGGTCGTATTTGCCAAAGGGCGAAAGCAGCGGACGAAAACGAGCAACGGGGCCTGAGCCCCGTTGCGATCCACGACGAAGAATGTGTGTTCAGGCGGTAGCCGTCGCCGTGCCGGGCGCAGCGGGAGGCGTTGGTGGCACTGTCTTGCTCATCGAAGGGGTCCAATCTTTCGGCGGGCGTGGCGGACGACCATTCATGATGTCGTCGATCTGTTCAGCATCGATAGTCTCGTACTCGAGCAGCGCACTCGCCATCGCATGCATCTTGTCTTGGTTGGCTTCGATCACCTTCCGCGCCACGCTGTACTGCTCATCGAGAATCCTGCGGATTTCGCGGTCAACAGCTTGCATCGTCTGCTCGCTCATTGTGGTTGTCTTGGTCACAGAACGGCCGAGGAAAACTTCGCCCTCGTTCTCGGCGTAAACCATTGTGCCCAGCGCATCGGTCATGCCGTAACGAGTGACCATGTCACGAGCGATGTGTGTTGCGCGCTCAAAATCGTTGCTCGCACCGGTCGTCATCTCGCCCATGAACACTTCTTCGGCGATGCGGCCTCCGAACAGAATAGAAATAGTCGTCAACATCCGAATCTTGTCGGTGCTGTAGCGATCACCCTCGGGCAACTGCATCGTGACGCCGAGTGCACGGCCACGCGGAATCACCGTCACCTTGTGCACTGGGTCCGCTTTCGGCAGCGAACGAGCGACGAGCGCATGACCTGACTCGTGATACGCCGTATTGCGACGCTCCTCCTCGGCCATGATCATCGACTTGCGCTCGGGGCCCATCATGATCTTGTCTTTGGCCTTCTCGAAGTCGATCATCTCAACGACCCGTCCGTTGCGGCGCGCCGCAAACAGTGCGGATTCGTTGACAAGGTTGGCCAGATCGGCCCCCGAGAATCCCGGCGTTCCGCGTGCCAGGATGTCGGCGCGGATGTCCTGCCCGACAGGCACTTTGCGCATGTGCACGTTAAGAATCTGCTCGCGCCCGCGCACGTCGGGCAGCGTCACGTATACCTGGCGGTCAAAGCGACCGGGGCGCAGCAGCGCCGGGTCGAGAATGTCGGGACGATTGGTCGCGGCCATCACGATCACGCCGACATTGGTCTCGAAGCCATCCATTTCGACCAACATCTGATTCAGCGTCTGCTCGCGCTCGTCATTGCCGCCGCCGAGGCCGGCACCGCGATGGCGTCCGACCGCATCGATTTCGTCAATGAAGATGATGCATGGCGCGCTCTTCTTTGCTTGCTCAAACATGTCTCGCACACGCGCCGCGCCCACACCGACGAACATTTCGACAAAGTCGGAGCCGCTGATGCTGAAGAACGGCACCTTCGCTTCGCCAGCGATCGCCTTCGCGAGCAAAGTTTTGCCGGTGCCCGGAGGGCCGACCAGCAGTACGCCTCGCGGGATTCGCCCACCGAGCTTTTGAAACTTTTGCGGATCTTTCAAGAAGTCGACCAATTCCTTGACTTCTTCTTTGGCCTCGTCGCAGCCCGCGACATCCTGGAATGTCGTGGTGTTATTCGCCTCATCGAGCATGCGAGCTTTGCTCTTGCCGAAACTGAAAGCACCGCCCTTGCCGCCGCCCTGCATTTGGCGCATGAAGTAAATCCAGACGCCGATCAACAGCAGGATGGGACCCCACGAAGCCAGCATACTGAGCAGGAACGACGGCTCCTCACGCTGCTTTACGTCGAATTTCACATTGTTGTTGATCAAGTCACCGACCAGACCGCGGTCGAGCGCTGTAGCGGTGGTCCGAAGCTCCTTGTCATCGCTAGTCTTGGCGCGAATTTCGGTGCTGCCGCCGCCCAAATCTTGAAGCACGACGTTCTTGATGCGCTTGGCTCTGACTTCCTCGAGAAATTCGGAATAGCCGACCATGTTGGCCTGCGAGGCCGTGCGATCGAACTGTTTGAATACGGTGAAAAGCACGAGAGCAATCACCAACCAGACAGCGACTTTAGAGAACCATTGATTGTTCACCGCGACTCCATTTCCGGGCCTTGAGGCAGATGACCAGGCGCAACCGCCCTGGCACCTCGGACATATGTGCACGATCTTAGTCCACTCAAGGCCCGCGGTAACCGGGCAATCTCCACGCGAACGAGCATGTATACCGATTCATGAGGCCAACCGACAGACTCACGACAAGATATCGGCGCTGGATGCAGTCGATTGACCCGCCACCTTCAGCCCGATGCCGACCAAAAAAGTTTCCGACGACTTGTCGCGAGACGCCTTGGGTTTGATCGGCTTGACCACCCGAAAGGTGGTCTTGAAAAGCTTCACCAGTTGGCTGTAGCCGCTCCCGTGAAAGACCTTGCAGACCAGCGCACCTTGCGGCGCGAGGTGCGCCTGAGCAAATTCGACGGCCAGTTCAACCAAGTGCGTGATGCGCGCAGAGTCGGCACTCTCGATGCCCGACAGGTTAGGCGCCATGTCCGAAACCACCACGTCGACCGCTCGCCCGCCGACCGCTTGCTGCAGTTGAACCAGCACTTCGTCTTCGCGGAGGTCGCCCTGCAAAAAAAGCACGCCCTCGATCGGCGCCATTGGCAAGACGTCGAGCGCAATGATGGTGCCGTTAAGTTCACCTGCCGCAGCACCTCCTACGCCAACCTCCTTCGGTGCAAAACGGCGGCGCACATACTGGCTCCAGGCGCCAGGCACCGAGCCCAGGTCGACGATCAGCTGACCCGGTTTGATCAAATGCAACTCTTCGTCGATCTCTTTCAATTTGTAAGCCGCACGCGCCCTGTAGCCATCGCGCTGCGCGAGCTTGACGTAGGTGTCGTTCATGTGGTCGTGCAACCACTGTTTGTTGACCTTTTTACTTTTGGTTTGGGTCTTCATCGGGCGACGATAATAGAGGCATGACTGCGATACAACTCACGCCTGCCGAGCGCAAGGACAAACGCGCCGACGCCCACCACCTGCATCCGGTGGTGTTGATCGGATCCGACGGGCTGACGCCGGCCGTTCAAAAAGAGGTGGATGCTGCGCTCGATGCCCACGGCCTGATCAAGGTACGGGTCTTCTCCGACGAGCGACTGAGCCGCGAGACGATCTTCAGCCAGTTGGCGGACGCACTCGGTGCAGCGCCGATTCAGCATATTGGCAAACTCTTGGTCCTGTGGCGGCCGATGCCACCGAAAGAAAAGGCCGAGCGTGAGGGCCGCGGCGCGGGGCCAAGGGTCGTGAAGATCTTGAAATTCTCGAAGAGTGGTAACCATCGGGCGCAGGTCAAGAAAATCACAGTGGCTGGCAACATGCGTATCGCCGCTGGCGGCGAACTCAAGCGCGCGACCAAACGCCGCACCAGCGTCAAGAAGTCGTCACAGTCGTCTTGACGCGCAGGCCGGGTGCCGTGAGGCGCCAGGCGAGTGCAAGCACCAGCAAGCCCTTGGCCGAGAACATCCCCGCCGATACGGCATGCAGCGCGCCGAACGAGAAGGAGCCGGTGCCCTCACGAGCGGCTTCCATCATCGGAAGCACCGCGAAGTGGCCCGCCACGGTGCAGAACACGGTACCTAGCAACAACATCAGGTTCACGCTGAAGACCGAACCCGTGCCGAGCGCTGTTTGGTCTCGTACTCGCTGACGTTCGATCACGAGCAGGACAAGGGCGAATGCGAGGCTTAGGTAGGCGTCTTGGGCAAAAATCCGCCCGACGAGACGCCCCGCATCGGGTCGCGCCAACATCGCGAACGCGGTGGGCGCTGCGATCGTCCCTAAGCTCACCATGACGCCGGCCCACAGACCGGCGAGCAGCACCGCAATGCGGTTCACGAGCGGCATCATTAGCCGTAGCGCACTGCAATGATTTCATAGTGCCGCAGGCCGCCTGGTGCCTGCACTTCGCCGACGTCACCGGCCGACTTGCCGATCAAGGCGCGTGCGATCGGCGAGCTGATCGAGATCAAACCCTGCTTCAAGTCGGCTTCGTCGTCGCCGACGATCTGATAAGTGACGGCCGTACCGCTGTTTTCGTCTTCGAGGTCGACGGTCGAGCCGAACACCACTCGGCCCTCGGCGTTCAAGCTCTTCGGGTCGATGATTTGACCTGCCGCGAGCTTGCTTTCGATCTCAAGGATGCGACCCTCGATGAAGCCCTGCTTGTCTTTCGCCGCTTCATACTCGGCATTTTCTGACAGGTCGCCTTGGGCCCGCGCCTCGGCAATGGCCTGGATGACCGCGTGGCGTTCGACGTTCTTCAAACGTGCCAGTTCATCTTTCAGTTTTTCAGCACCGCGAACGGTCAGTGGAATGGTGGTCATGGTGAAACCCTGCAGCAAAAATGAAGACGCCGCCGGGAACAGCCGGCGGCGGAAATATTGTGCGGCGAGTTTAGTGCAGTTCGCGGTGCAGCTCTTGCAGCGAGATCACGACCAGATCATCCTGGTGCTTCATGCCCTCAACCGCCGCTTCGCAGCCCGCCATGCTGGTGTAGTAAGTGATGCGATTGGCGAGCGCCGCCTGGCGTATGTGCCGTGAATCGGCAATCGCGGTACGAGTCTCGTCGACTGTCGTGAAGACGAGTTGGATCTCTCCGGCTTTGACCATGTCGACGATGTGGGGGCGACCATCTTTGACCTTGTTGACCGCCTTGACCGGAACACCACCCGCCGCAATGGCGGAGGCGGTTCCCTTGGTCGCGACAATCGCGAAACCGAGTGCGTAGAGGTCTCGCGCGACCGCCACGGCACGGGCTTTGTCGCTGTTCTTCACGGTGATGCAAACCGTGCCCGAAGTCGGCAAGCGTGAGCCGGCGCCGAGCTGGCTCTTCAGCATTGCCTCGCCGAAGCTGCGCCCTGCACCCATCACCTCGCCGGTCGACCGCATTTCGGGCCCAAGGACGGGGTCGACACCCGGAAACTTGTTGAACGGAAACACCGCCTCCTTGACCGAAAAATACGGCGGGACGACCTCGGCCGGCGCGCGACCCTTGGCATCGCGCTGCGCACTGAGCTTCTGCCCGACCATGCAGCGCGCAGCGATCTTCGCAAGCGGCTGGCCGGTCGCTTTGGAGACGAAAGGCACGGTGCGCGAAGCGCGCGGGTTGACTTCGAGCACGTAGACAACCGCCGCGTCGGCGTTGCCGTCGTTCAGGCCCTGAACCGCAAACTGCACGTTCATCAACCCGACCACCTTCAGCGCCTTGGCCATCGCAATGGTTTGGCGCCGCATCTCGTCTTGCAAAGCCTTCGGCAACGAGTAAGGCGGCAGCGAGCAGGCCGAGTCGCCCGAATGGATTCCGGCCTGCTCGACGTGCTCCATGATGCCGCCGATCATCACCTCGGTGCCGTCGCTGATGCAGTCGACGTCGACCTCGATCGCGTCGTCGAGAAAGCGGTCGAGCAGCACCGGTGACTTCTCGCTGACGCGAACCGCTTCGCGCATGTAGCGCTCGAGATCTTTGTCGCCGTGCACGATCTCCATCGCGCGGCCGCCCAGCACATAACTCGGGCGCACGACCAAGGGGTAGCCGATCTCGTGCGCCAGTGTGAGCGCTGCCTCTTCGGTTCGTGCGGTTCGGTTCGGTGGCTGCTTCAGGCCAATGGTGTGCAGCAGCGCCTGAAAGCGTTCACGGTCTTCGGCGATGTCGATGCTGTCGGGCGTGGTCCCAATGATTGGCACGCCAGCGCGTTCGAGGTCGAGCGCCAGTTTGAGGGGCGTTTGCCCGCCGTACTGCACGATCACGCCGACCGGCTTTTCCTTGTCGACGATCTCGAGCACGTCTTCGAGTGTCACCGGCTCGAAATAGAGGCGATCAGAGGTGTCGTAGTCAGTCGACACGGTTTCGGGGTTGCAATTGACCATGATGGTCTCGTAGCCGTCTTCACGCATCGCGAGCGCCGCGTGCACGCAGCAATAGTCGAACTCGATGCCCTGGCCGATGCGGTTCGGGCCACCGCCAAGCACCATGATCTTCTTGGCCGTTGTGGGCTCGGCCTCACACTCGCTGTCTTCGGTCTCGTAGCTCGAATAGAGGTAAGCCGTTTGCGTCGCGAACTCGGCCGCGCAGGTGTCGACCCGCTTGTAGACCGGCCGAATGGCCAACGCATGACGGCGCTCGCGCACCGCGTGCTGGTTGCTAGCGAGAAGCTTCGCGAGGCGCCTGTCCGAGAAGCCTTTTTGCTTCAAAAACCGCAACTCGTCTTTCGTGAGGCTGGCAAGCGTGCGACCTTCGAGCGCCTTCTCGTGCTGAATCAGTTGCTCGATCTGCGCCAGGAACCACGGGTCGATCGCGGTCTCTTCAAAAATTTCATCGAGGCTCATGCCGATGCGAAAGGCATCGCCGACGAACAAGATGCGCTCTGGCCCGGCCTCGCCCATTTCTTGCACGATCTCCTCTCGATCGGTGCTGCGCTCGCTCAACCCGTCGATGCCGGTTTCGAGCCCGCGCAAAGCCTTTTGAAAACTTTCTTGGAAGGTACGACCCATCGCCATCACTTCGCCGACCGACTTCATTTGCGTAGTCAGGCGTGAGTCGGCCGCCGGGAATTTTTCGAACGCGAAACGCGGGATCTTGGTCACGACATAATCGATCGACGGCTCGAACGACACCGGAGTCGCGCCACCGGTAATTTCGTTGCGCAATTCGTCCAGTGTGTAGCCTATGGCCAGCTTGGCCGCCACCTTGGCGATTGGAAAACCAGTGGCCTTCGAGGCCAGCGCCGACGAACGCGAGACGCGCGGATTCATCTCGATCACGACCATGCGACCGTCTTTCGGGTTGATCGAAAACTGGACGTTCGAGCCACCGGTGTCGACACCGATTTCGCGCAGGATCGCAATGCTGGCGTTGCGCAGCAGCTGGTACTCCTTGTCGGTCAGCGTCTGGGCAGGTGCGACCGTGATCGAGTCGCCGGTATGGATCCCCATCGGGTCGAGGTTTTCGATCGCGCAGACGATGATGCAGTTGTCCGCTTTGTCGCGAACCACTTCCATCTCGAATTCTTTCCAGCCGATCAAAGACTCTTCGATCAGCAGCTCTTTGGTCGGCGAGAGGTCGAGCCCGCGCTTGCAAATCTCTTCGAACTCGGCGGGGTTGTAGGCGATGCCGCCGCCCGATCCACCGAGCGTGAAGCTTGGCCGAATCACCATCGGGAAGCCGGTGCCGTCGATCTCGTGAGTGATGCGCTTCTGTACCACGAGCGCTTCTTCCATCGAGTGCGCGATGCCGGAGCGTGCCGAATGCAGGCCGATGCCGGTCATGGCATCTTTGAATTTGAGGCGGTCTTCGGCCTTCTCGATCGCGTGCTCGTTGGCGCCGATCATTTCGACACCGTATTTTGCGAGCACGCCGTGCTTGTGCAAGTCGAGCGCACAGTTGAGCGCGGTCTGGCCGCCCATCGTCGGCAGCACCGCATCGGGGCGCTCCTTGGCGATGATTTTCTCGACCACTTGCCAGGTAATGGGCTCGATGTAAGTCACATCGGCCATCTCGGGGTCGGTCATGATGGTCGCCGGGTTGCTGTTGACCAGCACGACCTTGTAGCCTTCTTCGCGCAGCGCCTTGCACGCCTGCGCGCCCGAGTAGTCGAACTCGCAGGCCTGGCCGATGATGATCGGGCCGGCGCCGATGATGAGGATGGTCTTGAGGTCGCTGCGCTTAGGCATTCGTCTTCTCCGCGGTCTTCTTCTTTTGGTTCTCGGTCATCAACGCAGTGAAGCGATCAAACAAGTAAGCAATGTCATGTGGGCCGGGCGAGGCCTCGGGGTGGCCTTGGAAGCAGAACGCCGGCTTGTCGGTTCGAGCCAGGCCCTGCAGCGTGCCGTCGAACAGAGACAGGTGCGTCGGCCTCAAGGTAGCGGGAAGCGTTGCTTCGTCGACTGCGAAGCCGTGGTTCTGGCTGGTGATGCTGACGCGGCCGGTCTCGAGGTCTTTGACCGGGTGATTCGCGCCGTGGTGACCGAACTTCATCTTGAAAGTCTTGGCGCCCGACGCGAGCGCCATGATCTGATGGCCGAGGCAGATGCCGAAGGTCGGGATGCCGGCGTCGATCAGCTCGCGCGTTGCGGCGATCGCGTAGTCGCAGGGCTCGGGGTCGCCAGGGCCGTTGCTGAGAAAGATGCCGTCTGGTTGGTACATCAACACGTCAGCAGCGGGTGTCTGAGCCGGTACCACGGTGACACGGCAACCGCGGCTCGCCAGCATTCGCAAGATGTTGCGTTTGATCCCGAAGTCATAGGCGACGACATGGAACGCGGGCGCGCGCTGCGCACCGTAGCCAACGCCGAGTTGCCACTCGGTTTGGATCCATTCGTAGGCCTCGGTATCGCTCACCACCTTGGCCAGATCGAGCCCGCACATGCTGGGCGCAGCCTTTGCCTTGGCGATGGCTGCCTCGGCATGCCCCGGCGTTAGTGCTTCGCCGAGTGGCAAGGTCAGGATGCAGCCGTTTTGCGCACCGTGCCTGCGCAAGTGGCGTGTCAGCTTGCGCGTGTCGATGCCGGCGATCGCGACCGTGCCCTGGCGTTCGAGGTACTGCGCAAGCGTCATGTCACTGCGAAAGTTGGAGGCGCGCAAAGGCACGTCTTTGATGATCAACCCGGCGGCGAATACTCGCTTGGCTTCGACGTCTTCTGCGTTGATGCCGTAACTGCCGATGTGCGGATAGGTCAGTGTGACGATCTGTCGGCAGTAGCTCGGGTCGGTGAGGATCTCTTGATAGCCGGTCAGTGCGGTGTTGAACACCACCTCGCCGGCGGTTTCGCCAGCGGCGCCTATCGAAATACCCTTGAAGACGTTGCCATCTGCGAGTGCCAGCAGCGCCTGAGGTGTGGGAATGAGCAGTTGCGCGGGCACCGGATTCTCCGTTTTGTGCGCGCCCAGCTCTGCTGTTCGAGCAGGGCCCGTCGAGCGTTGAACAGTCGAGAAAACCGAAAGAGGTTTTGTCATGAAAACCTGCGACTTCGTCACTCGACGGGGCGCTGGTTTTGCTGGGCGCAGTGATTAAGGGTAAACCTTCGAATTGTAGACCACGCACCTGGCGTGCTGAGGCATTGCAGCGCCGGCCGCAAAGACTCGCCGCGTGGCTCGCAAACCCGCTGCTCGCGCCTGCCTTTAACTGTTTCTAGCCGCGTAGCTCGCAGTGGCTGCGGCTGCGCCCTCGTTCGCAGGCCCGATGATCAAACGCCTCTGCTCAAGCAAGTGTTTCGAAGCAGATCAGCCCGGCAGCGCTCCGATGCCGGCCTTGGCGATCTGCGCGTCTTCGGTCGACTTGACGCCGCTGACGCCGACCGCGCCGAGGCAGTGTCCGTCGATCATGATGGGCACGCCGCCCTCGAGGAGCGCCTCGATCTCGGGCACGCTGAGAAACGAGGTGCGGCCCTGGTTGACGATGTCTTCATAAACCTTGCTCTCGCGCCGCCCGAGCGCGGCAGTACGCGCCTTGGCCGGCGCAATGTGGGCTGAGACCGGCGCGGCGCCGTCGAGCCGCTGCAGCGCGAGCAGGTGGCCGCCGTCGTCGACGATCGCGATCGTCACGTTCCACTGATGCGCCAGAGCCTCGGCCTCCGCGGCGGCAGCAATGCGTTTTACGTCTGCGAGAGAAAGAAATGGTTTGGTGTTCATGGTCGGTCTGGAAGTTGCACAGGCAGATAGAAATGCGTCAGGCTGCGACTGTACGCACGAACCCCGCACGAGCCACGGTTGCCTGTTGTGTCGTCAAGCAGGGAACTAGAATCTGGCGGCGGGATCACAGGTCCCGGACTATCACCCAAAGGAGGCTCCATGAACCAACCGCTGCAATCGGCCTACACCGGCTACACCGGTGCCGTCACCTCGCAAGACGAGCGCAACCGCGTCCTGCGCAACACTTATTGGCTGTTGGCGCTTTCGATGGTGCCGACCGTGCTGGGCGCCTGGATCGGCGTCACCACCGGCCTGCTGCGCACGATGGGCCCGGGCATGAGCGCCATAGTGTTCCTGGGCGGTGCCTTCGGCTTCATCTTCGCGATCGAGAAGACCAAGAACTCTGGCGCCGGTGTGCCGGTGCTGCTGGCGTTTACCTTCTTCATGGGGTTGATGCTGTCGCGCCTGATCGGTGCGGTGCTGGGGCTGAGCAATGGCGCCGGTTTGATCATGACGGCCTTCTCGGGCACCGCGGTGATCTTCGTCGGCATGGCAACGCTCTCGTCGATCATCAAGCGCGACCTGTCGTCGATGGGCAAGTTCTTGTTCATCGGCGTGATCATGCTGCTGGTGGCGGGCATCGCCAATATCTTCTTACAGTCGAGCGCGCTGATGACAACCATCTCGGTGGTGGCGATCGGCATCTTCTCGGCCTTCATCATCTATGACCTGAAGCGGGTTCGCGACGGCGAAGAGAG
Source organism: Rhizobacter sp. (assembly GCA_043753755.1). Classification (GTDB taxonomy): domain Bacteria; phylum Pseudomonadota; class Gammaproteobacteria; order Burkholderiales; family Burkholderiaceae_C; genus LMDS01. The sequence continues at coordinate 10,411 of JAYUWC010000318.1, read as the reverse complement.
CAACTACATCACTGCCACGCTGTCGGTCTATATGAACCTTTTCAACATCTTCCAGTCGTTGTTGTCGATCCTCGGCATCTTCGGCGGCAACCGCGAATAGTCCGGTGCTTCGGCAGACGAAGCTTCGCTGGTTTTAACAAGGCCCCTTGTGGGGCCTTGTTCTTTTATGGGCCCTGATCGAAGACGGCAATGCTTTCGACGTGGGCCGTGTGCGGGAACATGTTGACCGCCCCCGCCGCCGAGCAACGGTAGCCGGCCTGATGAACCAGCAAGCCGGCGTCTCGAGCGAGAGTCGCAGGGTTGCAGCTGACATAGACGATGCGCTTCGGCGGCGCGTAGCCCGGCGCCAGCCCCGGGTTGGCGTGCAGGTCGGCCAGGGCCGTCGCGAGCGCGAACGCGCCTTCGCGTGGCGGGTCGACGAGCCACTTGTCGGCATGGCCGTCGTTCGCCAGATCGACCGCGGTCAACTCGAACAGGTTTCGCGCCACGAAACGGGTCTTTGCACCCTGCCCGTTCAGCACCGCGTTGTCTCTCCCGCGCTGAACCAGCGCCTCGCTGCCTTCGATGCCGAGTACCTCACGCGCTTGCGTCGCGAGCGGCAAGGTGAAGTTGCCGATGCCGCAAAACCAGTCGATCACCCGTTCGTCGGCGCGCACCTCAAGAAGCCGCAGTGCTCGGGTCACGAGAACCCGGTTGATGTGCGGGTTGACCTGCGTGAAGTCGGTCGGGCGAAACGGCATGACGATGCCGAACTCCGGCAAGGCGTAGGCCAACTCGGGCCCACCCTCGTCGAGCCGGCGCACGGTGTCCGGCCCTTTGGCCTGCAGCCACCACTGCACGCCGCGCTCGGCGCCGAATGCCCGCAGGCGAGCGAGGTCGGCCTCGGGCAGCGGCTCGAGGTGGCGCAGCACCAGCGCCGTGACCTCGTCGCCGACGGCGAGTTCGATCTGCGGCAGGCGGTCGCGCTCATCCATAGAGGCGACCAAGTTGCGCAGCGGCAGCAGCAGCGCGCTGACGTGCGGCGGCAGCACCTCGCAAGTGCTCATGTCGGCGACGAAGCTCGACTTGCGCTCATGAAAACCGACCAGCACCCGGCCCTTCTTGGCCACGAATCGCACAGACAGGCGAGCGCGGTAACGGTATCCCCAGGCCGGCCCTTCGATCGGCCGCAACACGCGTTCGGGCTTGACCTTGCCGAGGTGCCAGAGCGCGTCTTCGAGCGCGCGCTGCTTGGTCGCGACCTGTGCACCAACGTGCAGGTGCTGCATCTTGCAACCGCCGCAGGTGCCGAAGTGCGGGCAGCGCGGCACGACCCGCTGCGAGCTGTCACGGCGCATCGCGACCATCGTCGCCTGCTCCCAATTCGCTTTCCGGCGGTTGACGTTGACTTGCACTTCTTCGCCGGGCAGCGCGTCTTCGATGAACACGACCTTGCCCTCCAGGTTGTGAGCAACGCCTTGCGCCTCGAGGTCGAGCGACTCGACCCGGAGCCATTCTTTCTCGACGTTTTGGGTCTGATGTGCAGCAGTCATGGGCCGGCATTATCGGGGCCGCTGCTACACTTTCCTCCGTCAGGAGAGAGCCCGCCGATTCCTCGTTTGCAGAGGGCGAAGGGCCGCCGAAGGCGCAGGGCCCGCCGCCCGAACGCTCAGGCAAAAGGACTGACAAGCGCTTCGATCGAAGCGTTCCTCACTGGAGAGAGACCCGCCCAGCGGGTCCACCGAAGGGGCAAGCGGCAAGCTCGAAAGGGCTGCCGCCAATCTCTCAGGTAAAGCGGACAGCGGGGGCAAGCCGGTGCGATCATGGAGTCGCACCGGGCCAATCAATTGCCCTCGGAGATTCGCCATGTCTACCGCTCTCGCGACCACACCGCTGCACGCGCTGCACCTCGAACTCGGGGCGAAGATGACCCCCTTCGCCGGTTACGACATGCCGGTCTCCTACCCTGCCGGCATCCTCGCCGAGCACCGCCATTGCCGAAGTGCCGCGGCGCTGTTCGATGTCTCCCACATGGGCCAGCTGCGGCTGATCGGCGACGACGCGGCCAAGGCACTCGAAACCCTGGTGCCGATGGACGTGGTCGGCCTCGCCCTCGGCAAGCAGCGCTACGGTTTCTTCACCAACAGCACGGGCGGCCTGCTCGACGACCTGATGATCACGCGCCGCGAAGGCGATTTGCTGCTGATCGTCAACGCCGCCTGCAAAGCCGCCGACATTCAGCACCTCGTCACGAACATCGGCCACCGCTGCACCGTGCAGCCTATGCCCGACCGCGCGCTGCTCGCGTTGCAGGGGCCGAAAGCCGTGGCGGCGCTGACGCGGCTGAATGCCGATGTGGTTGGCCTCACCTTCATGACGGGCGGCAGTTTCATGCTGGCCGGCGCCGAGTGCTTCGTCACCCGTTCGGGCTACACCGGCGAAGACGGCTTCGAGATCTCGGTCGACGCTGACCACGCCGAGGTGCTCGCCCGAGCGCTACTGCGGCAACCCGAGGTGAAACCTGCCGGCCTGGGCGCGCGCGACACGTTGCGGCTCGAGGCGGGCCTCTGCCTCTACGGCCACGACATCGACGAGACCACCACGCCGGTCGAAGCCGGCCTCACCTGGGCGATCCAGAAGATCCGGCGTGCCGGTGGCGCACGCCACGGCGCCTACCCCGGTGCCAACGTCATCGATGCGCAGTTGGGCGCCGGCGCCAGCACCAAACGCGTCGGCCTGATCGGGCTCGAGCGCGTGCCGGTTCGCGAAGGTGCGCAGATCGTCGATGCGCACAACCACAAGCTCGGCATCGTCACCAGCGGCACGCTCGCGCCCAGCGTCGACCAGCCGATCGCGATGGCCTACCTCGCCGCCAACCACGCGCTGCCACACCACGAGGTTTATGCGGTGGTGCGAGGCAAGCCGCAGCCGATGCGGGTCACGGCCATGCCGTTCGCGCCGCACCGCTACTTTCGCGGCTGATTGCTCGCTTCGACACGTCGACCACTCAGCCACGACGATGACCTCGGCCGCCAGCCTGCCCCAAGCGCAGCGCCTGCATGGCCTGGACACGGTGCGCGCAGCGGCGATCCTGTTGGTCTTCGCCTACCACTACATGGTGTTCGTGAGCCGCACACCCACATTCGGCTGGCTGAGCCAGGTCGGCTGGGTCGGTGTGGATCTGTTCTTCGTGCTCAGTGGCTACCTGATCGCAAACCAGATCTTCGCCGGCCAGATGCAGGGGTGCGAACTCTCGTTGAAGGCGTTCTACGCCCGCCGCCTGTTGCGCACGCTGCCCAACTTCTACGCCGTGCTCGCGCTCTATTTCGCCTGGCCCGACGCGATGGGTGGCACCGCGCCACCGCCGTTGTGGCGCTTCGTCACCTTCACGCAGAACGTGTTTTTGCAGCCCGGCACGGCCTTCTCGCACGCCTGGTCGCTGTGCATCGAAGAGCAGTTCTATCTGCTGCTGCCGGCGGTTGCGCTGCTCGGGGCGCGCCACGTGCGCTCGGTCCGCGTCGGCTGGGTGATCCTGGTCGGCACGATGCTCTCGGCCGTGGCGTTGCGCGCAGCACTGTGGTCGCGCTTCGGACGCCAGGCCGACGGCGCCATCGCCGGCTACCACCCGAACATCTACTACGCGACCTGGGCTCGCATCGACGAATTCTTGCCCGGCGTCGCGGTCGCGATGCTGAAGAACTTCCACCCTGCACTTTGGCAGCGGGCGATGCGCTGGCCACGCGCGAGTTTTTTGTTGGCCGCGCTTTGCACCGCAGTAATGTTGGGCGCGATGCTGCTGTTCTACGAGATCGATAGCTACGGTTACGGCTTCGCGATGACCGCGTTCGGCTACTCGCTGCTGGCCACTGCGTTCGCGCTGCTCACGCTTTCTGCACTGACGCCTGGCTCGGTGCTGCACCGTGTGCGTGTGCCCGGCGCCACCGCGCTGGCGGCGTGGTCGTATGCAATCTACCTGACGCACAAGGCGATCGCAGGCATCGTTCAACGAATGCTCGTTGCGCATGGCGTAGGTGCCGATTCATGGGTCGCCGTCGGCGTGATCGCCCCGGCTTGCATCCTTGGCGGCTGGATGCTCTACAGATCGATCGAAACGCCGTTCATGAGCTGGCGCGATCGACACCTGCCGACTTCGTTTCCCATCCCGACCCACCCGACGTCCGAACTTTCCATTTCAAGGAGCTCTCCATGACGACCATGTACACAAACGACCACGAGTGGATCAACATCGAAGACCACGAGGCCGCGACTGTCGGCATCACGCTGCATGCGCAGGATGCTTTAGGCGACGTGGTCTTCGTCGACCTGCCGGCGGTCGGCAGCAGTTTCAAAAAGGGCGAGGTTGCCGGCGTGGTCGAGTCGGTCAAGGCGGCCGCCGATCTCTACATGCCGGTCAGCGGCGAAGTGGTCGGGGTCAACGAAGCCTTGCGCGCCGACCCGGCCCTTGCCAACACCGACCCGCTGGGCAACGGCTGGTTCTTCAAGGTGCGTGTGGCCGACATGACTGAATTCGAGCAGTTGATGGACGCACCCGCCTATGACTTGCTCGTCAAGAACAGCTGACTCGAACCCCGGAGCCTTGCGATGTTGATGTCTACCGCCCAGCCCTTGCGCGCGCTCGAAAACGCGTCTGAATTCGTTGCCCGCCACATCGGCGTCGCACCCGCCGACGAGCGCCACATGCTCTCAGTGATAGGCGCAGCATCGCGTCGTGCGCTGATCGATCAGGTGGTGCCGCGCGGCATTGCGCGCAGTGCGCCTATGAATCTCCCCGAGCCGCTGACCGAAGCCGAGGCGCTCGCCGAATTGAAGGCCATCGCCGGCCGCAACACGCTCTTGAAAAGCTTTATCGGCCAGGGCTACCACGGCACCCACACGCCGGGCGTGATCTTGCGCAACATCCTCGAGAACCCGGCCTGGTACACGGCCTACACGCCCTACCAGGCCGAGATTTCGCAGGGCCGCATGGAGGCCCTCATCAACTTTCAGACGATGGTCTGCGAGCTGACCGGCATGGCCATCGCCGGATCGTCGATGCTTGACGAAGCGACCGCCGCCGCCGAGGCGATGACGCTGGCGATGCGGGTCGGCAAGTCGAAGTCGATGACGCTTTTCGTTGCCGACGACGTGCTACCGCAGACGCTCGAAGTCATCCGCACTCGGGCCACGCCGATCGGCGTTACGGTGGTCACCGGACCCGCCGAAGCGGCCGCCGAGGCCGATGCTTTTGCGGTGTTGCTGCAATACCCGGGTGTCGGCGGCGTGCTGCGCGACCTGCAGCCCACCATCGGCGCGGTTCACGCCAACGGTGGCCTCGCGATCGTCGCTGCCGATCTGCTCGCACTCACGCTCATCAAGCCGCCGGGCGAGATGGGCGCCGACATCGTCGTCGGCAACACGCAGCGCTTCGGCATGCCGATGGGCAACGGCGGCCCGCACGCGGCTTATCTCGCCACCCGCGACGAATTCAAGCGCTCGATGCCGGGCCGGCTGGTGGGGGTAAGCATCGACGCGCACGGTGCACCGGCCTACCGCCTCGCGCTGCAGACGCGCGAGCAGCACATTCGCCGCGAGAAGGCGACCTCGAACATTTGCACCGCGCAGGTCTTGCCAGCCGTAGTCGCGAGCATGTATGCCGTCCACCACGGGCCCGAGGGCTTGAAGCGCATGGGGCTCAGGGTCGCGAGCTACGCGGCCATCCTCGCCGCGGGCCTGAAGGCGCTGGGTCATACGCTCGCGAACGAGACCGCGTTCGACACGCTGCTGGTCGAGACCGGCGCCGAGACCGAGGCGCTGTTGCAAGCGGCGCGAGAGATCGGCTTCAACCTTCGCCGCCACGACGCAAGCCGGGTCGGCATCACGCTCGACGAGACGACGACACGCGACGACATCACTGCGCTCTGGAAGCTTTTCGGCCAAACAAGTAGCAACGCAGAGGCCGGCACCGCCCCCCGCACTCTGCCCAACTTCGCGCCCTACGAGAAGGGCGTAGTCAGCCTGATCCCGCCCGAGTTGCAGCGCCACAGCACCTACCTGACCCACCCGGTTTTCAACCGCCATCACAGCGAGACCGAGATGCTGCGCTACATCCGCAGCCTGGCCGACAAAGACCTGGCACTCGACCGCACGATGATCCCGCTCGGCTCGTGCACGATGAAGCTGAACGCGACCAGCGAGATGATCCCGATCACCTGGCCCGAGTTTGCGAACGTGCATCCGTTCGCACCCATCGATCAGTTGCAGGGCTACGAAGAACTGCGCGTGCAGCTCGAAGCGTGGCTCTGCCAAGCCACCGGCTACAGCGGCGTGAGCCTGCAGCCCAATGCCGGCTCGCAGGGCGAATATGCCGGGCTGCTGGTGATTCGCGCGTTTCATGCGGCACGCGGCGAGGCGCATCGCACGGTCTGCCTGATCCCCGAATCGGCGCACGGCACCAACCCGGCGAGCGCGCAGATGGCCGGGCTGCAAGTCGTGGTGACGAAGTGCGACGCCGAAGGCAACATCGATCTCGCCGACCTGCGCGCCAAGTGCGAACAGCACAGCGCCCGACTCGCCGCGATCATGATCACCTACCCGTCGACCTACGGCGTGTTCGACACCCACGTCAAAGAAATTTGCGCGCTGGTGCACGAACACGGCGGCCGGGTTTATGTCGACGGCGCGAACATGAACGCACTGGTCGGCGTGGCCGCGCCCGGCGAGTTCGGCGGCGACGTGAGCCACCTCAATCTGCACAAGACGTTCTGCATTCCGCACGGCGGCGGCGGGCCGGGCGTGGGGCCGACATGCGTGGTCGCCGATCTGGTGCCTTACTTGCCCGCCCATCGTTCGGCGGGCATCGGCACCGAAGAGCAGGTCGGCGCCGAGGGGCCGGAGTCACGGCGCGTGGGCGCCGAGGGGCCTGAATCACGGCGCGTAGGCGCCGTGAGTGCAGCACCGTTGGGCAACGCCGCGGTGCTGCCGATCAGCTGGATGTACATGCGCATGATGGGCAGCCAGGGCCTTACGGCCGCGACCGAGACGGCCATTCTTTCGGCCAACTACATCGCCGCGCGCCTTGCCGACCACTACAGCATCCACTTCAGCGGCAAGCTCGCGGGCATCAAGGGCGGCGGCGTGGCGCACGAGTGCATCCTCGATCTGCGGCCGTTGAAAGACACGACAGGCGGCGAAGGCAAAGGGGTTCAGGGCGTGAGCGCAGAAGATGTCGCCAAGCGCCTGATCGACTACGGCTTCCATGCGCCGACGCTCAGCTTTCCGGTGGCCGGCACGCTGATGGTCGAGCCGACCGAGAGCGAATCGCTCGTTGAGCTCGACCGATTCTGCGACGCGATGGTCGCGATTCGAGCCGAGATCGCGAAGGTCGAATCGGGAGCTTGGCCGCGCGACGCCAATCCGCTGAAAAACGCGCCGCACACCGCAGCGTCGCTCTTGAAGACCGAGTGGCCGCACGCCTATTCACGCGAAGAAGCAGCCTACCCGCTCGCCTCGATTCGCAATGGCAAGTACTGGTCGCCAGTGGGCCGGGTCGACAACGTCCACGGCGACCGCAATCTGTTTTGCGCCTGCCCGCCGCTCAGCAGCTACGAGACTTGACCGATGGCCGTGTCGGTCTTCGACCTGTTCAAGATCGGCATCGGCCCCAGCAGCTCGCACACGGTCGGGCCGATGCGCGCGGCGCGGATGTTTGCGCTGCGCTTGGCACATGAAGGCCAGTTGCCTGCGACGGCGCGGATTTGCGCGCAGTTGTACGGCTCGCTCGGCGCCACCGGCAAGGGCCACGGCACCGACAAGGCGGTGCTGCTCGGGCTGATGGGCGACGAGCCCGACCGGGTCGATGTCGACACGATCGCCGCCCGCCTGGCGCACGTGCGCGCACGCCAGCGCCTGCCTCTGCTCGGCACGCATGAACTGCCGTTCAATGAGGCAACCGATCTGGTTTTCTACCGCCGCGAGACCCTGCCCTTCCACGCCAACGGCATGCGCTTCACTGCCTTCGATGCCGAGGGCACCGCGCTCTCGACGCGCACCTACTACTCGGTCGGTGGCGGCTTCGTCGTCAGCGACGAGATCGCGCACGACGGCAGCAAACAGAAAGTGATCGCCCCTGACCTCACGGTGCTTACCCACCCCTTTCACAGTGGCGACGACCTGCTGGCGCAGACGCGACAACACGGCTGCAGCATTGCCGAGCTGATGCGCCGCAACGAACGTCACTGGCGCAGCGACGCCGAGACCGAGGCCGGGTTGCTCGCCATTTGGGACGTGATGCAAGCCTGCGTCGAGCGCGGTTGCGCGACCGACGGGGTGTTGCCCGGCGGCTTCAAGGTGAAGCGCCGCGCGGCCGGTCTACACCGGCAGCTGTGTGCCGACCCGGGAGCCGAAACCGGCCCCGGAGAGGCCCGCTTCGGCGGCCCTGGAGACCCGCTGCAGGTGCTCGACTGGGTCAACCTCTACGCGCTGGCCGTGAACGAAGAAAACGCCGCGGGCGGCCGCGTCGTCACGGCGCCCACCAACGGCGCGGCCGGCATCGTGCCGGCGGTGCTGCACTACTACACCCGCTTCGTGGTGAATGACGACCCCCAGTCACTGCGCGACAGCCCCCCGAGGGGGCCCGCGTCCGCCTTGGGGCGGCCCGGCGGCGGCCGCGGCGCGAGCGAGAGCAAGGTCATCGACTTTTTGCTCACCGCCGCCGCGATCGGTCTGCTCTACAAAGAAAACGCGTCGATCTCGGGCGCCGAGGTCGGCTGCCAAGGCGAAGTGGGCGTGGCCTGCTCGATGGCGGCCGGCGCCCTCTGCGCCGTACTGGGCGGCACGCCGGCGCAGGTCGAAAACGCCGCCGAAATCGGCATGGAGCACCACCTCGGCCTCACCTGCGACCCGGTCGGCGGGCTGGTGCAGATACCGTGCATCGAGCGCAATGCCATCGCATCGGTCAAAGCCATCAACGCGGCACGCATGGCCTTGCGCGGCGATGGCACCCACCACGTCAGCCTCGATCAGGTCATCAAGGCCATGCGCGAGACCGGCGCCGACATGATGACCAAGTACAAAGAAACCGCACGCGGTGGGCTCGCGGTCAACATCGTCGAGTGCTGAACGGGCCGAGAACCCGAGCGCGTTGCAAACGGTGCCTCTCCCCTGCCTTCCGACATCACGAGACGCTCCATGATTTCACTCGACCGCTTCCCGATCACCAAGAAGTGGCCGGCGCAACACGCCGACCGCATTCAGCTCTACTCGCTGCCAACGCCAAACGGCGTGAAGGTCTCGATCCTGCTCGAAGAAATCGGCCTGCCCTATGAGCCGCACCTCGTGAACTTCGAGACCGATGACCAGCTCTCGGCCGCATTCATGTCGCTGAATCCGAACAACAAGATTCCGGCCATCATCGATCCGAACGGGCCGGATGGCGCGCCGCTGGCGCTGTTCGAGTCAGGGGCGATCCTGTTGTACTTGGCCGAAAAGGCGGGGCAATTCATTCCCGTCGACGCAGCGAGCCGCTACCAAACGATCCAGTGGTTGATGTTTCAGATGGGCGGCATCGGCCCGATGTTCGGACAGCTCGGCTTCTTCCATAAATTCACCGGAAAGGAATACGACGACAAGCGCCCGCGTGACCGCTACGTCGCCGAGACCACCCGCTTGCTGGCGGTGCTGAACAAGCGTCTCGAAAACCGCAGCTGGATCATGGGCGAGGCCTACTCGATCGCCGACATCGCGACCTTCCCTTGGGTCAACAACCTGATCGGCTTTTACGGTGCAGCTGAGCTGGTGGGCTTTGAGAAATTCGCCAACGTGAAACGAGTGCTGGCGGCTTTCATGGCACGACCAGCGGTGATCCGCGGGTTGAGCATTCCAAAACGGGAATGATGCAGACCGGACATGCGAACGAGTACCCGGGCGCGCCGCATCAGGCGTGTTCGGCCACCTGTTTCAACCGCCGTGAGTTGGCGCTGCAGATGCGGCGAAACGACGCGCTGATGCGTGAGTCGGCGGCGGCGCGGTCCCACAGATCGACCGCCGCCACGCACGCCGCCAACCACACCGCACGCTGCGCCGGCAGCGGCAGCCCGGGCTCGAACGCGCGAGTCGGCAATTCGCCCCCGGGCAGCGGCGCGTAGAGCATCGGCAGCATGTCGTAGGTCGGCGCGAGGGTGAGCCGCGGCACCGGTGAAGGCAATGGCCGAAAGCTGAGGTTGCCGGTGTGCATGTCGGCGTTGGCGATCAGCCGGCCGAACCACCACAAATGCTGGATGCACTCGCGCTCGACCGGCGCCAGCAAGCCCAGACTTTCGAGACGCGCCGCGAGCACGGTCCAGTCTTGGGTGCCGCCACCGATGAGCGCGGCATCGACGGTGGCCAGGCTGACCAGCCGGCTGCGCCCGAAGGCGCCGTGCCGATCGAAGCGTTC
>JAYUWC010000317.1:0-3583 GCA_043753755.1 Rhizobacter sp. | reverse complement strand
TCGAGCAACTGCGCGGTCGCGACCTCGCGACTTACGGCTTTCTCGGCTACCCGCTGCTGCAGGCGGCCGATATCTTGATTTATCGCGCCGCGTTCGTGCCGGTCGGTGAAGACCAGGCGCCGCACCTCGAAATCACCCGCGAGGTGGCGCGGCGCTTCAATCATCTCTACGGCAAAGGCGAGACTCTGCTTACCGAGCCGGCGACGCTTTTGTCCGACACCGCCCGGCTGCCCGGCCTCGACGGCCGCAAGATGAGCAAAAGCTACGGCAACGACATCGCGATGCGCGACGAGCCGGCCGAGGTCGAACGCAAGGTGCGGCGCATGCAGACCGACCCCGACCGCGTGCGCCGCACCGACACCGGCAACCCCGATCGCTGCCCGGTCTGGCAGTTTCACCGGGTCTATTCGGATGCCGAGACACAGACCTGGGCTCGCCGTGGTTGCACCACCGCCGGCATCGGTTGCCTCGAATGCAAGCAGCCGGTGATCGATGCGATCGTTCGCGAGCAAACGCCTTGGCGCGAGCGGGCCGAGACCTACCTCGCCAATCCGAGACAGGTGCAGTGGATCGTCGAGGTCGGTACCGAGCAGGCCCGCGGCGTGGCACGCAGCACGATGCGCGACGTGCGCACGGCCATGGGGCTCAACTACTGACCGAGCAGCGACGGCGCCAACGCCCCGAGTGCGCCGGCGAGTTCTTGTGCGCTTACTCCTTCTGCGCGGGCCAGGGGTGCATCCAGCAGTGCCGCCACGCCTTCCTTCTTCAGCCGCGCCACCCACAGCCCGGCCTCGCGACCCGACTCGAACGCAGCGCTCTGCAGCAGCAACCGGCCATCGGCGCCGACAAGCTTGAAATAGAACCGGCCATCGGCCTCGCGGTACTGCTTAAAGATCGGAGACACGCCTTTGACTTTCGTCGACGCAGCCTCGGGCCTGGCCGCCGCCACCATGCGCCGCAAGCCAACGGCATCGCGCAGTTCTGCGAGAAACGGCGCGGCCACCGCGCGGGCCTTGGCCGCGCCTTCGAGCAGCGTTGCTTCGATGCGCTCGGGGTGCGCCATCAACTCGGCGTAGCGCTCGCGACGCGGGCCGATATCTAGCTCGATGCGCTCGACCACATGTGCTTTTGCGTCGCCCCAGGCCAAGCCATTTTTCAACGCCTCGCGAAACGCGGCGCGCTCGGCGTCGTTCGCGAATGCCTCGAAGATCGTTACCAGGTGCGAGCCTTCAGGCACTTTCGGCTCACCCGGTGCGCGCGAGTCGGTGACCACGCGGGCGATCGCGTCGCGCAAGCCCTTCGCGCCGCCCTCGAACAAGGGCACGGTGTTGTCGTAGCTCTTGCTCATCTTGCGGCCGTCGAGCCCGGGCAGCATCGCGACCCGCTCGTCGACATCGGCCTCGGGCAGGACAAACAGCTCGCGCCCGCCGCCGAACAGGTGGTTGAAGCGTTGAGCCAGATCGCGCGTCATCTCGATGTGCTGCACCTGATCGCGACCCACCGGCACGCGGTGGGCATTGAACATCAAGATGTCGGCCGCCATCAGGATCGGATAGCTGAACAGGCCCATCGTGACACCGGCATCCGCCTCTTCACCGGCGGCCAAATTCGCGTCGGCTGTTGCCTTGTAGGCGTGCGCGCGGTTCATCAGCCCCTTCGAGGCCACGCAGGTGAGAAGCCAGGTCAGCTCCGGGATCTCGGTGATGTCGCTCTGACGGTAGAAGGTGGCGCGCTCGGTGTCGAGCCCCGCAGCGATCCAGGTGGCTGCGATCTCGAGCCGCGAACGCTCGATGCGGGCCGGCTCGTCGCACTTGATGAGCGCGTGGTAGTCGGCCAGAAAGAAGAAGCTTTCGACGCCCGGCTCGCAGCTGGCGGCAATGGCCGGGCGGATCGCGCCGACGTAGTTGCCGAGGTGCGGGGTGCCGGTGGTCGTGATGCCGGTCAGAACACGTTGCGTCATGGGCATGGTGGCAAGGCGAGGCACCTAGATTGCTGCCGTGACCACCATCTCGACCCGCCACTCCGGCTTGGCGAGATGGGCCTGCACCGTGGCGCGTGGGGGCGCATCGCCCGGGGCAAGCCAGTCTTCCCACACTTCATTCATCACCGCGAAATCGGCCAAATCTTTAATGAAGATCTGGCACATCAGGATGTGCGCCTTGTCGCTGCCGGCTTCGGTCAACAACTTATTGATCGCCGCCAACACTTGCTCCGTTTGGCCGCGGATGCCTTGCGACGCATCCTCGGCCACCTGGCCAGCCAGGTAGACCGTACCGTTGTGGATCGTCATCTCTGACAGTCGGTCGCCGGTGTGGAATCGACGCAGTCCCTGGCTCATGGTTTTGCTCCTTGCTTGTGTGAAGAGTCATGTGACTGCTTCGGTGTGTTTTGGCGCAGCCGCGCCGCGCCGGCCGACTGTTGCCCGAGTTTGCTTTCGGTTCCTTTGAGCAGCTTCTCGATGTTGCCTTTGTGCCGGTAAATCAGCAGCAGGCCCATCACCGCGGCCGACACGGCAACTGGCCCACCGCCCCAAATCAGGATTTGATAGAACGGCGCAAACACCGCCGCGACGATTGCCGCGAGTGACGAATACCGAGAGAACGCCGCGATGATCAGCCAGGTGGCAAGGGTCGCCAAACCAAGCCAGGGGTTGAGGCCGAGCAGCACGCCAGCGGCTGTGGCCACACCTTTGCCGCCCTTGAAGCCGAAGAACACCGGCCAGAGGTGGCCGATGAAGGCCCCCAGCCCGACCAGCGCGAGCGTGCCTTCGGCAAGCCCGTAAGCGGCGCCGAATTCGTGCACCAGCATCACCGGCAAAAATCCTTTCAGCGCATCGAGCATCAGTGTGGCGATCGCCGCCGCCTTGTTGCCCGAGCGAAGCACGTTGGTCGCACCCGGGTTGCCCGAACCGTAAGTGCGTGGATCGTTCAAACCCATCACACGGCTGACGATCACGGCGAACGAAAGCGAGCCGATCAAGTAAGCCGCCAGCGTGGCAATCGCGGGATAGAAGTTGTGCATGGGTCGAGTGAGAGGTGCCGTGACTGTGGTGAAAGCGAACATCATTTTGCGCTCGACGCCTGGGGCAGACTCACAGTGCGCAGTTCACCGGCCGGGCACCGAGCAGATCGATCAACACAGCCGGCGCAATGCCGATCAAATAGCCTCGCCGACCGCCGTTGATGCAGACGCGTGGCAGCGCGAGCGCGGTCGCTTCCACATAAACCGGCATCGCCTTTTTCAAACCGAAGGGCGAGGTGCCGCCGACCTGGTAGCCGCTGTGCCGCTGCGCGACCTCGGGCCGGCACGGCTCGACCGACTTGGCGCCGATCTGCCGCGCCAGATTTTTAGTGCTGACCTGCTTGTCGCCGTGCATCAGCACGATCAGCGGTTGGGCGCGTTCGTCTTGCATCACCAAAGTTTTGATCACCTCGTGCTCAGCCACGAAAAGTTGCCGCGACGACTCGGCCGTGCCGCCATGCTCGACGTAGTCGTACACGTGCTCGGTAAACGCGATGTCGTGGCGCCGCAAAAGATGCGTACCGGGGTTTCGCTGACATGGGCGGTCTTCTTCATCGTGGGG
>JAYUWC010000316.1:0-10908 GCA_043753755.1 Rhizobacter sp. | reverse complement strand
ATCAGGATGATCCAGACGAACACCGTCAAGGCCAGCGGCGCGACCAGCTTGCGGCTGGTGGCACTGTGCACGATGCCCTTGGCCTGGCTGTCGACCATCTCGACCAAAAATTCGACGGCGGCCTGAAAGCGGCCGGGCACGCCGGACGTTGCCTTGCGCGCGGCCAGCCACAAAAAGAAGCAGCCGAGCACGCCGATCAGAATCGTGAAGAAGGTCGAGTCCCAGTTGATGACCGAGAAGTCGGCCGGGCCGTGCATTTGCTGGTTCTGCAGGTGCTGCAGATGATGAATGATGTATTCGCCTGCGGTCGGCGCATGAACTGCACCTTCGCTTGCACCACCTGCTGCTGCCTCTGCTGCCATCTTGTCGCTATGCCTTCTTGACAGTACGTTGGCCGCGCCACAAAAGCGCGACCCAATTGACCTTGATGCACACCACCATCGTGACCAGCAGTGCCGGCCAGCTCAAGCCCGGCACCACTTTCGACGCGATCACCAACATCGCGATCGCCACACCGATCTTCAACATTTCCCAGAACATGAAGCCCGCGGCCGCAGCCACCGGGTTTCGCGTTCTGCGGGTCATACCGCGCGCCAGCAAGGCACTCGGAAGCACGACCGCTGCCGCACCGTATACGGCCGACCATGCCGCCCCGCCTCGCTGCGTGAGCGCCCAGGTTGCAGCAGCGCAAACCAAGCCGACCACCGCTTGGGCCGCAACCACTCGCCACGGCGACGATTGCGGGTTACCGGCCCGCCAAACCTCGGCCTCTTGAAGAGACCATGGCCGGACAGGCGCTGGCTCTGCGGCACCGTCGCCCCAGGGGTCAACGCCACCAAACCGATTGCTTGAGTCGGGCAGATTGACCGCTACATCGGCGTTCGGGGTCGAATGCGTCATGGCATGTAAGGGTTTACGTCCGGCAAAGCCTCGGAATTATATGAGGAAAGCCTAAAACTTCAGTACCAGCCCAGTGCCATGCGCGGACAGCGCTAGGTCATCTGCGGCCATCGCAGCACATCAACGACGAGCCGACATCACCATGACTCGCCTTCTGCATGACGCGACGATCTTTATCTCGGCGTGCCCGGCCGTGGTAACGCCTCAGCGCGCAAAGTTAACCGGCAGGCCCGGCACGTCGACCTCGAGCGCGAGCACGCAGCCCGCGTAGGGCTGCTCGATCAACTCGGTTTGCGGGCGCTTCTCGCGCGAGCTCGTGATGTAGAGCGTCTTCAGGTCGGCGCCGCCGAAGCAGGGCATCGTGGGGCAGCGCACCGGCAGTGCGATCTCGCCGATGAGTTCACCATCAGGCGAGAGGCGCACGAGGCGCTGGCCCTCGAACATCGCGGCCCAATAGCAGCCCTCGGTGTCCATCGCCGCGCCATCGGGGCGGCCGCCGTAACTGTCAAGAGGCTGCCCGGTCTGCTTGACCGGGAAGCTGGCAAACACGCGCTGGCGGCTGATCTCGCCGCTGGCGGGGTCGAAGTCGGCGGCGTAGACGGTGTGGGCCTTGGTGTCGCTCCAGTGCATGGTGCGGCCGTTGGGGTTCCAGGCCAAGCCGTTGAGTGTGGTCACGCCCTCGACCTTGCGCGTGAGCTTGCCGTGCGTGAAGCAGCTCAGTGATGCATGTGGCTCGCGCGCATCGTCGACCGTGCCGACCCAGAACCGACCTTGCGGGTCGCACTTGCCATCGTTGAACCTTTGCCGCGCGGGGTCATAGTCGGGCCCGGCCAGCCGGGTGCGTTCGCCGCTGGCAGGGTCGAAGCGCCAGATGCCGTCGCGCATCGCGACCGTCAACGTGCCGTCGAGATGGGGCGCGAGGCAGGCCACGTCGGTGTCGAACGACCAATGCTGCAGCTCGCCGGCCTTCGGGTCGAAGCGGTGCAGCCGGTGCCCGGCGATGTCGACGTAGTAGAGCGCCTGCTCGACCGGGTGCCAGACCGGCGACTCGCCGAGCGTGGCTGCCGATGCCACGGCCACCCGCACCTCGCTCGCTTGCACTGCAGCCACCATCAGACCACCGCGATCTCTAGGTTCATCGAAGCCTTGATGCTTTCGCCCGGGGCGACGTTGCGCAGGCCATGCGACGCCGGGTCGGCCATGTGGATCGCATTCGAGACATGACTCACCGGCTCGACGCAAAAGTAAGGTTTGGTTTGTGGCGTGAACACGACCAGATGATCGAGTGACGAGGTCAGCTGCAGCGAGAACTTTTCGTCGCGAATGCGCGCCGGGCCGCGCCAGCCGTCGAAGCAGTTGTCGAAGTCGAGGTGCGACACGTCGCCGTCGATGCCGGGCTGCGCGACCTTGCGCACCGGCAGCTCGGCGGCATCGGCATCCCAGCGGCCGTCGAGTTCGATGTGCAAACGGCTGCGGGCGCGCTTGGTGAAGTACGGGTGCCAACCGAGGCCGACCGGCTGCGCGATTTCAGCGGTGTTGGTGAAGACCATCTGCACGGCCATTGAATGCGCTGTCAACGTGAAGTACTGACGCGCCTGAAACGCGAACGGCCAGTCGGCGTCACCGGCGTGATCGAGCTGAACGACGACCTCGAGCACGCTGCTGGAGACGATCTGCCAAGGCCGCAGCCAGCCTACGCCGTGAACCGAATGCGGGCTATCGCCGAAGTTGGCTTGCGTCGTGTACTCGCGGCCCTTCCAGCGAAACTTGCGGTACGCGAGCCGGTTCGAGTACGGCAGCAGCGGGTAGCAGGCCGAAGGCCGCGCGGCCTCGAGTGCGGCTGGCTCGGTCGAGCGCAGGATCGGCGTGTCGCGGTGCCATAGCCCGGCGATGCAGCCACCGAGGTCGGGGCGCAACGCGAGCCGCAAAGCCCCGGCATGCAATTCGAACGATGGCGTCGATGGTGCGGTCATGGCCCTCCCGGCGGTTGCGTTGGCCTGCGCAGCGCCGCAGCGCGACAGGTTCGCCGGATGGTACGCGTTGACACAGGATGCCCGCTCGGCTCGGTGGATCAGTCGAGCGCCGCCTTGAGGTAATGCGCGCCCGCAATCGGATTGAAATAATACGGCGCCACTTCCACGAAACCCAGCGTCGCGTAAAGGCCGCGCGCGGCTTCCATCTCGTCGAGCGTATCGAGCAGCATCGATGAATAGCCGGCCCGGCGCGCTTCGTCGAGCAGCGCCTCGGCCATCAAGCGGCCGAGCCCGAAGCGGCGGAACGCAGGGCGAACGTACAGCCGCTTCATCTCGCAGGCGTTGGGGTGATCGCAATCGGGCAAGGCGCGCAAGCCGCCGCAACCGGCGAGCGCGCCGTCGACGAACGCCAGCAGAAGTTGCCCCGATGGCGCCGCGTATTCACCGGGCAGATCGGCCAACTCGCGATCGAAGTTCTGGAAGCCGAGGTCAACGGCCAGGCTGGTGGCGTATTCGCGCAAGACCTCGCGGGCCACCTCGCCGTGCGCCTGCGCGCTGAAGGCGACCATCGTGATCTGGGGGGCAGCGTCGCTCAAGCCGATGGGCTCAGGCGCCCAGGCTCCAGATCCACGAGGCGACACCGGCGCAAATCAGCAACACCAGAAACGCCACACCTCGCGAGCGCCAGTTATCGACCGCAGCCGGCGCGGGCACGGCAAGCAGCTTGTCGCCGCTCAGCATCGACCCGATGAGGTTGCGCCGCCTGGCGACGAGGTAGTAGCCGATGGCGCCGACGTGCAGCGCGATCAACGCCAGGATCAACCACTGCCCGGGGCCGCTGTGCCAGTGGGTCAGCTTGAGGCCGATCGCGTTCGAGACGAGCTTGTTGAGCGGGCCGGTGTTGGCGATCTCGTCGTCGGCAAAGAGGCCGGTCGCGACCTGCACCGACAGCACCGCCAAAACCGCGAAGACCGACAACGCCCCGAGCGGGTTGTGGCCGACCTCGAGATGCTCGTCCGCGCGGCTCGCACCACGAAGGTAGCGGCCCAAGGCGGAGGGGGAATAGATGAAGCTCGCAAAGCGCGACCACCGCCCGCCGACCGTGCCCCAAACGAGCCTGAACATCAACAGCACCATCGCCAACCAGCCCAGCTTGAAGTGCCAGTTCATCGCGTTGCCACCGACCCATGCGGTGGCGATCGACGCGAGCACGCAGGCCGCCAACATCCAGTGGAACAGCCGCGTGGGCAAATCCCACACGCGCACCGTCGTGGTCGTCTGATCGTTCATCGAGTGGCTGCGTCGCACATGCGTCCGGTGTGATGGCGTGCACCGAAAGATACCCGCAACGGCGCGGCCCGGCGAGTTTCGCGAGGCCGGTGAAGCCTCGCCATGTCGCGTGCGTAAACTGATTACCGCCCGCCAACCGGTCAACCTTCGAGGCGCGGCTCGTTCGACAACCTTGAAGGCCCCGGCCAGGAGAAAACTGCATGAAACGCTTTGTCTCGACACTGCTGATGACTGGCGCCGCGCTGCTCGGCTCAGCGGTCGCTTTGCCCGCCGCGGCGCAGTTCGCCAAGCCCGAAGACGCCGTCAAATATCGCAAGGCTGCGTTCACCGTGATGGCCACGCACTTCGGCCGAGTGGCCGCAATGGCCAACGGCAAGATCCCGTTTGACGCCAAGGTCGCCGCCGACAACGCAGCCATCGCCGACATGGTTTCCAAGCTGCCGTATGCCGGCTTCGTGCCGGGCAGCGACAAGGGCGACACCAAGGCCGAGCCGAAGATCTGGGCCGAAATGGACAAGTTCAATGCGAGCGCAAAAACGATGCAGGACGCAATGGCAAAGCTCGATGCGGCGGCCAAGGGCGGCAACTTCGATGCGATCAAGGCAGCAGTCGGCGAAACCGGCAAATCCTGCAAGGCCTGCCACGACAACTACCGCAAGGAATAGATCGCGCCGCCCGACGCCTCGTTGACTTGACGGCCCGTGCCGCACCTGCACAGCACGGGCCTTTTGCATGCGACGCCGCGTTTGCCGGCGGTGAGCGACGCCCCAGCAGCAGACGTCGCTTCCGCTAGACTTCGCCGCTGGCTTGCAACCCAGGCCGCTACATGCTGGCACGCGCAGGGCTCTCCCAGAGTCCTTGGCCGTGACGCAACGCGCAGGCCGCGATCGGCCGGCGACCGATTTTGATTCTGTGGCCGACACCGATGACAGCTTCTCGCCTCCGTTTGATTCCTCTGGTCGCCATGGGGGCGCTGTCTCTCGGTCTCACGCTCGCGCCTCACGCCACTCGCGCTGCCGAAGACACGCCGCCATCGAACACCTTCAACACGCCGGGCTACCCAGCACCTGCCGGCAACCAGCGCGGCGGTATTCAAAACGGCGCGGCGCAACTGCCACCGGCGGCCGACCTGACACGCAGTCGCGTGCTGCAAAACATCCAGAGTTCAGGCAACTCGGGCAACACCACCCGAACGCGCGGCCAACAAGACACTGACAACGCCGACAGCAATCAGAACCGGGTCGAGCGGCAGCCACCGAAACCGAGCGAATTTCAAAAGTTCGTCGAGACTGCCACCGGCCGCTTGTTGCCAGTGTTTGGCAGTGCCTTCTTCGCCGAGGCCGGCAACGCTTATTCGCCAGTCGACAATGTGCCGGTCTCGGCCGACTACACCGTCGGCCCGGGCGATGAAATCATGTTGCGGGCCTGGGGCTCGATCGACATTGACTACCGCAGCGTCGTGGATCGAAACGGCCTGCTCAATTTGCCCAAGGTTGGCAGCTTCAACGTATCGGGCGTCAAGGTCTCGGAGCTCGAGCGTCACCTTAAAAACCAGATCGGCCGGCTCTACACCAACTTCGAATTGAGCGTTTCGCTCGGCCAGTTGCGTGGGCTGCGGGTCTTCGTCGTAGGGCCGGCGCAGCGCCCGGGCGTGTTCACGCTCGCGAGCCAGTCGACGTTGTTGTCGGCGGTGGTGATGGCCGGCGGCCCCTCGCCCAGCGGCTCGATGCGGCGTGTGCTGCTGCGGCGCGACGGCAAGGTCATCTCCGACCTCGACATCTATGAATTTCTGGTGCAAGGCGACAAGTCGAAAGACGTGCAGTTGGCGGCCGGCGACGTGATCGTCTTTCAGCCGGTGGGCGCGCGGGTCGCGCTGAACGGCGCGCTCGATACGCCGGCCATCTACGAACTGAAGACGCCTCAGGAGCCGGTTCGCGAGGTGTTGCGCTACGCCGGCGGTGCGCCGCTGTTGGCAAACCCCAATCGCGCTCAGCTCGAGCGGGTCGACGCCTCGCAGAACGCTGCGCGGTTCGTCGAAGAATTCAAGCTCGACGGCACTGGTTTGCAAAAGCCCCTGCGCGATGGCGATGTACTGACTTTGCTGGCGATCTCGCCGCAGTTTGCGAACGCGGTGACTTTGCGTGGGCATGTCGCGCAACCTTTGCGGTATCCGTTCAAGCCGGGCATGCGAGTCCGCGACCTGATACCCGACCGCGACGCGCTGATCTCACCGGATTTCTATCGCCGCAAGAATCTGTTGGTACAGGTGCTCGAAGACGATGAAGACCTTCGGCCCGAGGCCAATCGCGGCAAAAACGGTGGGAGCTACGGCAGCGACAACGGCAGCAATTCGTACAACAACGCACTGCCGGGCAACAACAGCGGCAACGGCTCCAGCCCTGGAAACTATCCCGGCGCCACAAACGCGAACGGCTCGACAGCCAGCGCTTACGGCGGTCCCTACCGCCCGGACAACCAGTCCGTTTCCAGTGCGCCGCTGAGCCGCACCGATCGGCTGCGGCGCAGCCAGGACCGCGCTGTCGTCGATGCGTCCAAGCGCTCGCCGACCGCACTGTTCGACGAGTTGAACTGGGACTACGCCGTCATCGAACGCCTGAATGCCGCTGATCTCAAGACCCAGGTGATTCCGTTCAACCTGGGCAAGGCCGTGCTGCAAAAAGACGAAGTCAACAACGTCGAGCTGCTAGCCGGTGACGTGGTGACGATCTACAGCCAGCGGGACATCCGCGTCCCGGTCTCGCGCCAAACGCGCCTGGTCTCACTCGAGGGTGAGGTCGGCTCACCCGGCGTCTATCAGCTGACTCCGGGCGACACCCTGCAAAGCATCGTCGCTCGCGCTGGCGGCTTCACGCCACAGGCTTATCTTTACGGCATCGAATTCAGCCGCGAAGAAACTCGCCAGCGCCAGCGCGAAAACCTCACGGCGGCAATCGCCCGCCTGGAGTCGCTTTCGGCAGTGCAGGCGGCTCGCGACGCTGCCAACCGGCGCGACGACCCGACCGGCGCAGCCTCGACGGTGGCAGTCAGCAACGCGGCGACTCAAGCACAGCTCTCGCGCCTGCGCAATGTGCAACCCAACGGGCGCATTGCGCTCGAGCTCACGCCCGAGGTCAATTCGTTGGCTGCTTTGCCAGAGGTGCCGCTTGATAGCGGGGACCGCATCGTCGTGCCGACGCGGCCGGGCTTTGTGACGGTGGCCGGCGCCGTGGTCAACAGCAATGCGTTCCTGTGGCGTCCGGGCCGCACCGCAGGCGAGTACCTGCGCATGGCCGGTGCCGACGAAGCCGCAGAGACCGCCAACATGTTCATCTTGCGGGCCGACGGCACGGTGAGTCACGCCAATGACTCGCGCAGCCTGTTCGGTCGCAACAACCTCGAGTCGCAAGTAATGCAACCGGGTGACGCCTTGATCGTGCCGAACCAGCTCGACTTCGAAACCTGGGGCCGCGCGTTCGTGCGCAACCTGAAAGACTTTGCGCAGATCTTCACCGGCTTCGGCATCGGCCTTGCCGCAATCCACTCGCTTTGAAGCAGGCCACGCGATGAAAAGCGACGACCTCAACCCGCACCGGCTCGGCGCACCGACGACCGACGAAACGTTCGAAGAAGACGACGGGCCCAGTGTCCGCTTGACCGAGGCGTTGACCTGGATTGGCGAGGGCAAGCGGCTGATTGCCACAACGACCGTCATCGTGGCCGTGCTGGCGATCGGGATAGGCTTTTTATGGCCAAAGACCTTCACTGCACGGGCCACCATGCTCGCGCCGGGTTCGCAGCAGCAGAGCAGCTCGGCTGCGGCGCTCGCAGCGCTCGGTTCGCTCGGCGGGTTGGCAGGAGTGTCCACGCCCAAATCGCCCGACGAGCTGTATGTGGCGCTGTTGAAGAGCGACAGCGTGCAGCGAGCACTGGCCGATCACTTCGATCTGAAGACACGCTATGACATGGCGACATACGAAACCCTGCGCAAGGATTTCCCGAACCACGTGCGTGTGTCTTCAGACAAGAAAAGCGGCTTGATCAGCGTGGAGGTCGACGACCACGAGCCACAGTTCGCGGCAACGCTCGCCAACGCCCACGCCTCCGAGATCACAAAAGTGCTGGGGCGCCTGGCGGTCTCCGAGGCGCAGCTGCGAAGGGTGTTCTTCGAAAAGCAGCTCAACGAGACGAAAGAGAACCTGATAAAGGCCGAGCAAAACCTGCGGCTGGTGCAGGAAAAGTCGGGGGTGATCGTGCTCGACAAGCAGGCCGAAGCGCTGATTGCCGGCGCCGCCCAGTTGCGCGCGCTGATCGCCGAGCGCGAGGTGCAACTGAAGGTGCTGCGCACGTCGGCTACCGAGCAGAACCCGGATGTCGTGCGCATGGGCTCCGAGCTGCGCGCCATTCGCGGCGAGCTCGCGCGGATGGAATCTTCGCAAGGCGGCAGCGCCGGCAGCGCGGTCGATATCCCGGTCGGGAAACTGCCCGAGGCGGGCATCGCCTACGTTCGGGCGCGGCGCGAGTTGAAGCTGCAAGAGACCTTGCTCGAGTCGATGATTCGACAATACGAGTCGGCCAAACTAGACGAGGCCAAAGACGGCCCGGCGTTGCAGCAGGTCGACGTGGCGCTGCCACCCGATCGCAAGTCCAAACCCTCGATCACCTTGATCGCGATCGCCGGTGCGTTGGCCGCGCTGCTGCTGTCGACGGCGTTCGTCGTCACACGGCGCTACCGTGCCTGGGCGCGTGCGCACTTTCCAGCAGATGCCGAAGCCCAGGCTGCGCTCGCCCGGGCCTGGCGCTGGCGCGTTTGAGGCGCGTGCGGCGGTAGGTCGTCTGACCCACCGGCGCATGCCGATGTCAACTCAGAGCGCCACCTCGCCGCGCACGAAGGTGCGACTCTGCCCGCCGACCCATACCTGCTCGCCGATGCGCTCGAGGTGCACCCGTCCGCGCCGGCCGAGTTGGGTGCCTTGCGCGGCAACGTAAGTTGAAGGTGCGATGCCGCTGGCGATCAGCCACTGCGCAAGGCTCGCGTTGAGGCTGCCGGTGACCGGGTCTTCGGCCACACCGATCGATGCGGCAAAGGCACGCACCTCGAACTGCGTGTCGCTGCCCTCCGGCTGAGGTGCGATCACGCCGACTTTCGGCAGCGTCTTCAAGGCCGCGTGATCGGGCGTGAGGCGGTGTACCGTGACCGCGGAATCGATCAGCAGGCCGAGCCACACCGGGCCGTTGTCGAGCCACTGCGCAGCCTTGACCGCCGCACGCTGCAAGCCGAGGGCGACAAGCAGCGGCGCGAGTTCGGCGTCGTTCGTGTCGCGGCGCTTCAACGCGGGGGCCGCAAAGGCCATGCGCTCGCCGTCGCGGCGAATGCGGATCAGGCCGACACCGCACTCTTGCACGATCTCTCGCGGCGCGTGCGGCCATCCGCCACCGGCCTCGAGCCAGGCATGGCAGCTGCCGAGGGTCGGGTGGCCGGCGAACGGCAACTCGCCGCCGGGGGTGAAGATGCGAACGCGGTAGTCGGCGTCGGTACTTGTCGGTGGCAGCAAGAAGGTGGTCTCGCTGAGGTTCGTCCAGCGGGCGAACGAAGCCATCTGTGCATCGCTCAGGCCTTCGGCGTCGTGCACCACTGCGAGCGGGTTGCCGAGCAGCGGCGTGTCGGTGAAGACGTCGACCTGGGTGAAGCGGCGCGTGGTCACCGCACATCCCTCAACACATCGCCCAACACCTCGCCCAATATCCGCACGCCGCGCTCGATCTCGGGCGGCGCCACGGTGACGAACGAGAGCCGCAGCGTGTTGGCCTTCGCGTCGCTCGCGAAGAACGCCGCGCCCGGCACATAAGCCATGCCGCGCTCGATCGCCTGCGGCAGCAGCGCGCCGGCATCCATGCCCTCGGGCAACTCGACCCAGAAGAACATGCCGCCGACCGGCACGCGCCAGTGGCATCCGTCCGGCATGTGGGCTTCGAGGGCGGCGCGCATCGCATCGCGCTGAACTTTGTAGCGCGCCCGGATCGTCGGCACGTGGTTCTGCAAGAAGCCGTTGCGGATCACTTCGAAAACGACCCGCTGGTTGAAGCCCGGCGTGTGCAGATCGGCCGCCTGCTTGGCCTGCAACAGCTTCGGCGACATCGCCTTCGGCGCAATCACGTAGCCGAGGCGCAAGCCCGGCGCGAGCACCTTCGAGAACGAGCCGAGGTAGACCATGCCCTCGAGCCAGCGCGAGGCCAGCAATGCGGGCGGTGACGCCTCGAACCAGAGGTCGCCGTACGGGTTGTCTTCGACGATCGGCAGGCCCTGCGCCCGCGCCGCGTCGACCAATGCGGCGCGCCGGCCCTCGCTCATGCAGCGGCCGCTCGGGTTTTGAAAGTTGGGCACCACGTACAGGAATCGGGCACCGCGCGCGACCAGCAGTGCGCCGGGCAGAGGGCCGTCGTCATCACACGGCACGGTAACGACCTCGGGCTCGTAGGGCGCGAAAGCCTGCAGCGCGCCGAGGTAGGTCGGCGCCTCGACGGCCACCGCGCTGCCGGCATCGATCAGCACCTTGCCGACCAGATCGAGCCCCTGCTGCGAGCCGGTGGTGATCAGCACTTGGTCGGCGTCGACCTGCATGCCCTGCTCGGCCAGATGGTCGGCGACCCATTCGCGTAGTGGCGCGAAGCCTTCGCTCGCGGCGTATTGCAGTGCCTCGCGCGGTGTGTCGCGCAGCACGCGAGCCGTCGCCTCACGCATGGCCTC
>JAYUWC010000315.1:0-3646 GCA_043753755.1 Rhizobacter sp. | reverse complement strand
GGCCGAAAGCCTCGATCGATGTCGGCCCGGCCGCGCGCGACGCTGGCGATGCCGTGGCGCAGACGCATGCGGCGGGCGCCGACGAAGTCATCGTGCTCGAGCTCGCCGATGGCAGCACGCTGATCACCAGCGCCACGCGCCTGCGCGCGTCGCTTGCGCTGACCCGCCCCGACCTGATCGATGCCGATGGCGGCCTGCTGCTCGAGACGCTGCGCGCCGACGGCGCGGCGCCGGGGCGTGGCTTCGGCGAGGCGGTCGGTGGGCTGATCAGCAAGGTGTTCGCACTGGCGGTGGGCGAGCGACCCGACGCCATCGTCACCGAGGCCACGGCGCAACTGCTCGACGGGGGCGGCGCGGCGGGCGCGACGGGTGCGGCTGACGCGGCCGAGCTGGGCGTCTCGTGGCGCGGTACGCAGGCGCTGATGGCGGCGATCGAGAACCGGCTCGACCCACCGCCCGGCCTCTACCGCTGGGCTGGCGCGAGTGGGCAGGCGAGCGACTTGATCGCAGTCGACCTCAACGGGCCTGCGCGGCCGGCCTCGGCAGCGCCGCCGCCGATGCTGGTGTTCGTGCACGGCGCCGGCTCGAACACGCTGGGCAGCTTCGGCGATCTGAAGAACGGCGACCGCGACCTCTGGAGCCTGCTCTGCGCGCGCTTCACCGGCGGCATCTATGCCTTCGAGCACCGCACGCTGTCGCAAGGCCCGATCGAGAACGCCATCGCACTCGCCCGCGCGCTGCCGAAGGGCGCCACGATCAGCATCGTCTCGCACTCGCGCGGCGGTCTGGTCGCCGACCTCTTGTGCCTGGGCGACTTCGACCCGTTGATCGAGCACTACGCCTACGCCTTCGAGGGCACCGGCGATGCCGACCCGGCCGAGGCCGAGCGCGTGCTCGGTGAGCTCGAGACCGCGCACAAAGAGCAGCGCGATCAACTGCGCACGCTGGCCGGCGTGCTGCGCGAGCGCGGGTTGGTCGTGCAGCGTTATGTGCGCACCGCCAGCCCGGCCGGCGGCACGCTGCTGGCAGGCGGCAACCTCGACGTGTTTCTCTCGGGCATCCTGAGCCTGATCGGCATGGTGCCGTTTTTCTTCGGCAACCCGGCCTACTCGGCGTTCAAGCGGGTCGTGCTCGAGATCGCCAAGCACCGCACCAACGCGCACCTCGTGCCCGGCATCGAGGCGATGCTGCCCGACTCGCCGATGGCGCGGCTGCTGCGCGACGCACCGGTGCGGCCCGGCATTCAGATGGCTGTGCTCGCCGGCGACATCCAGGGCGGCCATCTGCTGCGCCGGGTCGCGGTGATGCTGACCGACTTCTTGCTGTTCGACCGCGAAGACAACGACCTGGTCGTCAACACCTCGTCGATGCTCGCCGGCATCGCCCCGCAAACCCATGCGCGGGTGCTGTTCGACCGTGGCGCCGATGTCTCGCACTTTCGCTACTTCAGCAACATCGACACCCGCCACGCGCTGCGCGACTGGCTGATCGCCGACGAGCCGCTCGCGCTCGACGCCTTTCGCGCGCTGCCGGCGCCAGCCGAATTCGAGCGCGCGCTCGCGGCCTCGCGGGCGAGCCGCGATGCCGGTGCCGCCGAACGGCCGGTGGTCGTCGTGTTGCCCGGCATGATGGGCTCGCACCTCGAACTCGCAAGCGGCGACCGCATCTGGTTCGACCCGGCCGACATCGCGACCGGCGCGCTCACGAAGATCGGCTGGGGCCAGGCCGGCGTCGAGGCCGAGGCGCTCTTCGCGATGTTCTACGGCAAGATTTGCGAGCACCTTGCCACCAGCCACCGGGTCGAGCCGTTCGCCTACGACTGGCGCCAGCCGCTCGACGTGCTGGCCGAGCGGCTGGCCGAGTTTCTCGACCGGCTGATGAAGCAGACGCAGCAGCCGATTCGCCTGCTCGCGCACAGCATGGGCGGGCTGGTCGTGCGCGCGGCGATCCACAAGCGCCCGGCGGTGATCGATGCGTTGATGGCCCGCGAGGGCGCGCGCTTCGTCATGCTCGGCACGCCCAACCAGGGCGCGCACTCGATGGTCGAAAATCTGCTCGGCAAGGGCGACACGTTGCGCACGCTGGTGCGGCTCGATCTGCAGCACGACATGCAAGAAGTGCTCGACATCGTGGCCGGCTTTCGGGGTGCGTTGCAGCTGTTGCCCAAGCCCGGTTTCGTCGACATCTTTCAGGGCCAGGAAGGCGGCGGCGCGAAGCTCGCGTTTCAAAAGGCCGTGACCTGGGTCGACCTGCAAACCAAGGTCGGCGACTTCTGGTTCGGCAACCACCGCGCCGCCACCCCCGCACAAGACGTGCTCGACCAGGCGAGCTGGCTCTGGTCGGCCGATGGCCTAGCCACCCCGACCTTGCCCGCCGCTTATTCGACCAAGACCGTCTACGTGTTCGGTGTCGCGCCCAACACGCCGTGCGGTGTGCGGGAAGAAAGCGACGGCGGGGGTGGCACCCGCCTCAAGATGGTCGGCACCACGTGTGGCGACGGCACCGTGAGTTGGGAGTCGGGCCGCATCGGCGGCATCGGCCGCTTCTACTATTTGCCGGCTGCTCACGGCGACCTGTTGTCGACCGAAGAACACTTCTCCGCCCTGGCCGAGTTGCTGACCTCGGGTGCCACCGCACGGTTGCCTGCCACGCCGCCGGCGGTGCGATCGATAGAGCAGCCGCTGCCCGTGAGCTACGACGCCGGCCCACCGACCGCCGACGACCCCGATGCGCTGCAGCGTGGCCTGATGGGCGGCTCGAAGCGCAACCGCGTGCCACCGCGGCCGAAGCGCCGGCTCGAGGTTTCGGTGCGCGCGATGGACCTGCGCTTCATCTCGCAGCCGATCATGGTCGGCCACTACGAGCGCGACGCGATCGCCGGCCCCGAGTCGCTGATCGACCGCGAGCTGCTCGGCGGCGACCTGAGCGAGCGCCACAGCCTGGGTCTCTACGCCGGCGCGCGCGGCACCGCAACCGTCGTGCTGCGGGTGCCCAACGCCACCGAGCGGGCCCGCGGCAGCCTCTCGGGCGCGGTGGTCGCGGGCCTCGGCTCGTATGACCGTGCATTGAGCCCGTCCGACCTGACCGAGGCGGTGCGCACCGGCGCGCTGCGCTACTTGTTGCAGGTGATCGACGTGCTCGGCAAGGCCGACCGCGAGGTGCCGCTCGCGTCGCTGCTGATGGGCTACAACTCGTCGGCCAACCTCACGGTTGCGGCCTCGGTCGAGGCCTTGGTGCGCGGCGTGATCGAGGCCAACGCCAAGTTCTTCGAGACCACCCGGCTGAACATCCGCATCGCCCGGCTCGATGTGGTCGAGATGTACCTCGACACCGCCATCAGTGCGGTCTACGCACTGCGCCAGCTGAGCGCGCCGCTCGCCGAGCAGGCCGCGAAGCACGGCACCTTGCTCGTCTGCCGCAGTGAGCTGGCACAAGGCGAGGGCCTGCGGCAGCGCCTGTTCGACGACCGCAGTTCGAGCTACTGGCCGCGGCTCATCATTGCCGACGCCGATCGCAACGAGGCCGACTGCCCGCCCGAATGCATGCCGCCCTCGGCGCCCGTTGCAGGGGTTGATGCCTCCCCCGGCACACCCACCACGACCCCCATCGCCGACCGCTTGCGCTTCACTTATGTCGGCCAGCGCGC
>JAYUWC010000314.1:0-3655 GCA_043753755.1 Rhizobacter sp. | reverse complement strand
TCAGCGCACCCGGCGGGCCGCCAATCGGCAACCGCAGCGGTAGCGATGAACACGTCGGTTGCAGCCGCCTCGCCCATCACGGCATCGAACATCTGCTGCGCGGTGGTCACGTCGATGCGGCGCACGCCCCGCGGGGTGGGCAGGTGCACCGGCCCGGCGACCAAGGTCACTGCGGCACCGGCCTCGCATGAGGCCTGCGCGATCGCGAACCCCATCTTGCCGCTCGAGCGATTGGTGAAGCCGCGCACCGGGTCGATCGGCTCGAATGTCGGGCCGGCCGTGACGAGAACCCGCTGGCCTGCCAGCGATTTCGGTTGGAAGAAGGCAATCAGATCGGCGAGCATTTCGGCCGGCTCCAGCATGCGGCCGTCGCCGGTCTCACCACAGGCCTGATCGCCGCTGCCAGGGCCGAGCAAAGTCGCGCCGTCGGCGACGAGTCGCGCCACGTTGCGCTGGGTCGCGGGGTGGGCCCACATTTCGCGGTTCATCGCCGGCGCCACCAACAACGGGCAGCGCGCGATCGGTCGCGCAAGGCACATCAAGGCGAGCAAATCGTCGGCACGGCCATGCACCAGCCGCGCAATGAAGTCGGCACTGGCCGGCGCGACGACGATCGCATCGGTGTCGCGCGTGAGGTTGATATGCGCCATGTTGTTGGCCGCGCGCGCGTCCCACTGGCTCGTGAACACCGGTCGATTCGACAGCGCCTGCAGCGTGACCGGCGTGATGAATTGTTCGGCCGCCGCGGTCATCACGACCTGCACAGTGGCGCCGGCCTTCACCAGCTCGCGGGCGAAATCGGCGGCCTTGTAGCAAGCGATGCCGCCCGACAGGCCGAGCACGACATGCTTGCCGGCCAGCTCGCCGGCGCTCGCCATCAAAGCGCTGTCCACGCGCGTGAAAAGTCGCTCAGGTTGAACAGCACCCGAACCGCCTTGCCGTAGACCTGCTCGTGCGGCAGAAAGCCCCAAACGCGCGAGTCGGACGAGTTGTCGCGGTTGTCGCCCATCATCAGGTACTGGCCGCTCGGCACGCTGCATTGCCATGTGGTCACGCTTTCGGTGGTGCAGGCGTCACCCATGCCGCTGGGCGCGAGACGGCCCATCACGAAGGGGTTGACCTTGATCGTGCGGCTGCGCCCGGCGGTGGTCTCGTCGAGCAGCCACTGGCCGCGGTCTTCGGTCGGCACGTTGGCGCCGGTGCCTTCACTGATCACCTGCACGTCGAACGGAGCGCCGTTGACGCTGACCGCGCCGCGCTCGAAGCGCACCACGTCGCCAGGCAAGCCGATCAGCCGCTTGACATAGAACTCCGAAACGTCGACCGGGAAGCGAAACACGACCACATCGCCGCGCTTGGGGCTGTCGAACTCGATCGCCGTGTTGGTGAACGGCAGGCGCGGCCCATAGGCCAGGTGGTTGACCAGCAAATAGTCGCCAACGCGCAGGGTCGGCTCCATCGAGCCCGAAGGCACCTTGGGCCAATCGGCCACGGCCACGCGGCAAGTGAACATCAGCGCGACCACGATGAACAGCTCGGCGCCGAAGCTGACCCACAACGGCTTCTTCTCGGGCTCGGCACCGAGCCGGCGGCGGCGCACCTTCCACGCGACCCAGCAAGCCCCGGTCGCCAGGGTCGCGAGCGCGAGAATCTCGTTGATCGAGAAGCCCAGCTGCGTCGTCATCGGTTGCACTCCATCGAAAATACCGGAGCAATTATCGCGGGGCCAAGTTGCGTGACGGGACAAGCAACGGTTCGATCAGCGCATGGGCTTCGGTACCGGCCCAATCGAGCTCCCCGACCACCGTGCTGCGCGCGGCGCCGGCGCGGTCGATCAATACGGTGCTCGGAAAAACGCGCGGCGTCCAGAGCCCGGCCGCATCGCCTTCGGAATCGAGCAAGATCGGCAACGCAATCGGCCGCGCCTCGAGAAAGCGCCGGATTACGGCTTCGGGCTCCTGGTAATTCACCGTCAACACGACCAGCTTCGTGCGGCCGTGCTTCGCGGCGAGTCGCTCGAGCGAAGGCATCTCGACTCGGCACGGCTCGCACCAGCTTGCCCAAAAATTGAGCAGCACCGGCCGACCTTTAAGTGCGGCCAGCGACCAGACCCTGCCGCCGAGGTCGGTCAATTCGAGGCCAGGCGTGGGGCGTGCGGCCGGCCATGGTCGCGTGACGTGTGCTGCTCGTGCGCCGCCGGTGTGGCCGAGGCTTGCGGCACCAACCAACAGCGCCGCTGCGCCAGCAAGCATTTCGCGGCGGGTTGTCCTACCCTCGTGGGGTGGCTTGGAACTCTGCATCGTGAATGCCGCCGGTGTATGGTCGGGCGGCGTTCATCGACACCCTCGGACCCTGTCGGCCGAGATTGCACCACACCCTGCCATGACCCCGCTGCGCACGCCACGATTCACTCAACGTCACGTTGCCGACGCTGCCGCCGACCGCACCGCCATCGAGGCCGGCTTGCTGCGCCAGCATGGCCAAGCCGCGCCGAAGTACCTCTACGACCGGCTCGGCTCGCACTTGTTCGAAGCCATCACCGAGCTTCCCGAGTACTACCCCACCCGCACCGAGGCTTCGATCCTGCAGGCCCACGGCGCGGCGATGGCCAGGGCCATCGGGGCGGGCGCCACGCTGATCGACCTCGGCGCCGGCAACTGTGCCAAAGCCGTTAGCCTCTTCCCGCTGCTGGAGCCGGCACGCTACGTTGCGGTCGACATCTCGGTCGAGTTTTTGCACGACGCTTTGAAGGGCGTGCAGCGCCAACACCCGGCGCTCGACGTGGTTGGGCTCGGGCTCGACTTTTCGAGCCGGCTCGATCTCGGCGCCGAGGTCGGCGAAGGCCGCAAGGTATTTTTCTACCCCGGCTCCAGCATAGGCAACTTCACTCCCCCGGAAGCGCTCGAATTCTTGCGCCGTGTGCAAGCCCAGGCGCAAGGCGGCGGCCTGCTGGTCGGGGTCGATCTGGTGAAGCCCGCTGTCATTTTGGAAGCCGCTTACGACGACGCACTCGGCGTCACGGCGGCATTCAACCTGAACATCCTGCGCCAGCTCAATCGCCTGATCGGCAGCGATTTCGAGCCGCGTCAGTGGCGGCACGTCGGTCTCTACAACGCGCAGGCATCGCGGGTCGAGATGCACCTCGAGGCGCGCGAGGATCTGGTCGTGCATTGGCCCGGCGCCAAACGCCCGTTTGCGGCTGGCGAGCGGATACACACCGAGAACTCATGCAAGTACACGGTTGAAAATTTCGCCGGTCTGTTGCAGCAAGCGGGGTTCGCCACGCCGCGGTTCTGGACCGACGCGAACGGCTGGTTCGCCGTGTTTTGGGCGCCGGCCGGTTGATGCGGGTCTGACGCTCAAGCCGGAGGATCGTGCGGCGCGATCGAAGGCGGGCTCGGGTGCAACCGCGTCATCGCAAGCGCGTCTGCATATTGGCCCTCGTGCAGTGCGTAGCCGCGAAGCCTGCCCTCGACCTCGAAACCGAATTTCTCATAGAGCCGCTGCCCCGCGTCGTCGGCGAATGCGGATCACCAGAGGCATCGACGCAACACCGCCCACTGGAGCACCTTCGCGCTGCGCGCTCCGGCATTCGCCCTTGGGGCGGCCCGGCGGGCTCGCTGGAGCACCTTCGCGCTGCGCGCTCCGGCATTCG
>JAYUWC010000313.1:0-3657 GCA_043753755.1 Rhizobacter sp. | reverse complement strand
CTCAGGCAATCGGTACGCAAGCATCGGTCACAGATGCCAGCACCAAGGTCGTCGAAGATATGGGTATGTGGAACGCGCGTGAATTATCTCGTGCCGTTATAAGCGGAATCGCTGATGTCGATGGCGGTAAGATTTATAAGACGCCTGAAGGGCTAGTTATCAGACCCGCTGTGTTGACGAGATTCTGGAAACTAAATCGCAGCGGCCCAACCGCAAGTGAATTAAAACAGGCGTCGAACCAGACACTGGTACAGTTTCAGAACGAATTCAGCGTGTCTGGCAAACACATTTCCAATCGAACTAATCAGGGCTTGGCGGGTATCGGCGCTTTCAACGGCAATTTGAGCGCGTATCAGACTCGAATGGTGATTCAGCCAAAGCAGGGACCTGTGACAACTTTCAAAATACCCAACGCCCCAACCTCCCTGGAACTCAAGCCCGACAAGAACGCGAAAATTCCGCCGCCCTTGGCGACAAGCCCGCAACTTCAAGAGAACGTAGACGGCCGCAGGGGCGAGGCTCGCAAACCTTTCATTAACCCCAACTTCCCCCCTGATCGCTCTGTTGATAAGGCAGCGCCGAGTTCTTCAACAGTGAAGCCGGAACGTCAGTTGCCGCCGCGCGACACGGTCGACCGCGAAATGGAGCTCAGCTATTTGTCCGGAACCGGGCGCCTCTTTCTTGCCCCGCTCGTGGACGACCCGGCACAGCGGGCCCAGCTCTGGACAGACCACGGCATTCTCGTCAAACGCGTTGGTGGCGAAGATTCGATGACCTACGACTTGTACGCGTTGCCGGCCAACACGCCGTCGCCCGGTCGCAGTGGAAGCAACGCTGTGGCCAGCCAGGCGACGTTTTACAAACGCGTGTACGACCCCATGTACCCCCCAGGCCTGATTCCGGTCCAAAAATACACGCCCACACGGTGAGTTGAGCGGGGCTCGTCTTGTCGAGTGTCGATGCAGCCTGCCTGTCGATGCGTATTGCAGTTCGATGTGGGCTCGTACGCCTTCGGGCGCATGGGCGAGATGCTCCAGCCTGAATAGGCTTGGTGACAAGTGAGGTGCGGCGAGCCACACATCACTTGACCATCCCATCCGCAAGAGCATGACCCATGAACCCAACCCGCCGCCAAGCCGGCAAGACTCTTGTGGCCGCTGCCGCTGGCTGTGCCGCTGGCTGTGCCTCTGCCTCTGCCTCTGCCTCTGCCTCGGCATCGGCATCGGCATCGGCATCGGCATCGCTGCCCTCGGCTTCAGCTCACTGGCCGCCGCCGCCGACACGATCAAGGTCGGTGTGCTGCACTGCAATCAGTCGCTGGTGATGGTCGAGCACGACATGAAGTTCATCGGTGAACTGACGCAAAACGGCCGCAACGGCAAGAAGGTGACCGTGCTCCACGAGGGCAGCGTGCTGGCCGAAGGTTTGCTCAGCGAGGTGCAGGCGAACGAGAGGGTGGTCGAGGTTCATCTGGGTCAATGACAGGTTGAAGGTCGAAGTCATCAACCAGCACTACGGCGGGGCTCGCACATCTTGCGCAACGTCGGCTTCGAGGCGAGGCCAGGCAAGGTCACGGTAACGCTTTGGGCGAAATGGCCTCGGCAAGACGACGCTGCTCAAAAATTTGATGGGCGTGGTGCTGGTGAAGACCGCATGCATCGAGCTCGACGGCGTGGCCATTACCCGCGAGACGCCCTACAAGCGGAGGCGCAGCGGGGTCGGTTGTGTGCCGCAAGGCCGCGAGATTTTCGGGCCGGCTCGCCGGGCAAGAAGACCTGCAAATGGGCCTGGCCTACAGCCGAGCATCTTCAGAGACGCCGCTCGCGTCATTCGCCGCCGCGCCGATCACGGCTTGGCGTCGGGCCAGCCGATGGCGATCGTGCTGTAGATCTGACCGGCAGCTGCGGTGATCAGAACGCGATCGTGTACCGATAGCCCTTGAAGTTCAGCAGCGCGCCTTTCAGGCGAATTTGCTGCAGCACCAGATCGGGTGCGATCACTTCGCCTTCATGCAGCACCAGCCCGTTGATGATGAGGATGCGATCGGCCGGCGTTTTCGAATAGACCGAGCCGCCGACGGCTACGTTGGGCAACTGGCGGCGAATGTCGTCGGGCAGCTCGGCAATGCTGTAGACCTTTTCGGCCGTGGCGGCTGGCTTGGAACCGGTGGCTGCGGGCGCTGGGGGCGCGGTGGCGATGCCGTTCGTGCTGGTCTTTGCGCTCGTGTTCGGCGCCGGAGCGATCGCGGGCGGTATCGCCTTTTGCGGCGCGCGTGCGGCCTCGGTCCTCGGAACCACAGCGATCGGCTCAGGCGGCGGCGGGCTTGGCGCCAGGGGTGACGACGGGAGTGCCGCGGTCGGTGCCGGCCCCGCGACGACTGGAGGTAAGGCGGCCGGCGCCTGTCGGCTCACCAGTCCGGGCGATGACGATGACGACGCTGAATCGGATGAGCCGCCGCCGCCGCTGCGGCCGCCGCCGCCCAGCCACCACGCCACAACCGCGATCAACAGCACGCCGAGCGCGATGGCCGCCCACCGCCAGGGCCGTGCGCCCGCGGCGCGCGCTGCGGGCGCCGCGCCACCGAAGCTCGGTTGCGCGTGAATGCCGGGCACGTGACCGCGGTCGCGTTCGGCATCGGCCTTGCGTAGGGCGTCGAGGATGTAAGACATGGCGTGTTGGGTTCGTGGTGCGGCGCAGGGGTCGCGTGCGTTGGCGCGGGCTCAGCGCGCGGTGGTGGCGCTGGGTGCAGGGCCTGCAATGTCGAGGCCCTGCAGCCGCGGCTCGTCGACGCCGGTGGCACGGTTGAGTTGCATGAAGGTCGTCGGGCCGGCGATGCCGTCGGGCTTGAGGCCCTGCGACAGCTGGAACGAAGCGATTCTGGTCTTCCACGCCGAGTCGCCGGTCGGTGCCGGCGCGCCTTGCAGTGTCGCGAGCCGTTCTGCCACCCACGCCGAAGACGGACCCGAGCCCGGCTCGACCCGCTTGCCTGAATAGCCGGGCGGCGCGCGCCAGAAAGTCGAAAATTCGCCGCGCCAGAGCGTGGCAAGTGAGACCAGCGAGATCGACTGTGAACCGCTGCCGATGCGCAAGGTGGCGCTGGCGTAGGTGAGGCCGGTGAGCAGCGCATACACCGGCCGGTCATCGGCGTCACGTAGCGTCAGGATGCCGGGGCGATCGAGTTGGCGGATCAACGCGAGCGTGGTGCTCGGGCTGCGAAAGCATTGCAGGCCACTGCGCTGCGCCGCGCCGCAGGGGTCGGCCGCATCGGCGGGTGGCGCCGATGCGGCATCGAGCGTGAGCTGCCACAACGGGGCCAGGGCGCGCCAGGCATCGCGCTCGTCGCGGTCGAGGGTGTCGAAGCGCGACTGCAGATCGGTGGCCGTGAGCAGCACCGACGATGTGGCTGCCGGGGCCGCCGAGGCCGCTGTCGCCGCCGGCGCACTTGCCGCCGTGCGCGCAGCCACAGTCGAATTTGCGTTGGCGGTGGCCGACGCAGCCGACGCCGCCGCCGTGTTCGCGGCGCCAGTCGCCGCGCCGCGCG
Organism: Rhizobacter sp.; assembly: GCA_043753755.1. Lineage (GTDB taxonomy): Bacteria > Pseudomonadota > Gammaproteobacteria > Burkholderiales > Burkholderiaceae_C > LMDS01. The sequence continues at coordinate 116 of JAYUWC010000313.1, read as the reverse complement.
GCAGGCTGTAGACCACTAAGGCAATCGCCGCCAACACCGCGCCAGCCAGCGCGGCCAAACTCCAGCGCGAGCGCGGGTCGGTGCTCAAGTTGAGCCGCGGCAGCGCGCCCGGCTCG
>JAYUWC010000312.1:0-11099 GCA_043753755.1 Rhizobacter sp. | reverse complement strand
CTCGAACACCTCGCGGTACGAGTACACGCCGAAGATGCCAGCCGGGTTGGCGATCACCGCAGTCAGCTGCGAACTCTCGTACGGGTCGGCGTCGTCTTCTTTCGGATTCAAAAAGAAGGTCTCTTTCAGCTTGGGGTGCAGCTTGAGAAAGGTGTCGAACACCTGATCGCGCGAATGCAGCTTCAACTCGTCGGCCGGCAGAGCGGCGAGCGCACGCCGCAGCACCGGGAAGTGCGCGGTGGTGCCGGCCATGCCGATCCAGGAGTCGCCGACCTTGAAGAGTTTGAGATTGGTCTCGTAGCCGTGACCTAGGCGCGTGTCGCCGAAGGTGACCAGCGTGTCGGCGGCGATGGCCACGGTGCCGCCCTTGCGGACCACCACGACGGTCGTCATCGGGACCCCCGCCGGCCCGCCCCAAGGAAGGCCCGGCTCCCCTCGGAGGACCGTGAACGGAGTGAGCGCAGGGGTTCCATCCCTACAGAAGCACGCGGCGGAAGTCGGCGAGCACCTGACCCAGATACGCGTTGAAGCGCGCCGCCAACGCACCGTCGATCACGCGGTGGTCGTACGAGAGCGACAACGGCAGCAGCAGTCGAGGCACGAACTGCGTGCCGTCCCACACCGGCTTCATCGCACTCTTCGACAAGCCCAGGATCGCGACCTCGGGAGCGTTGATGATCGGCGTGAAGTGCGTGCCGCCGATGCCGCCCAACGAGCTGATCGAGAAGCAGCCGCCGGTCATGTCGGCAGGCACTAGCTTGCCGTCGCGCGCCTTCTTGGCGAGTTCGCCCATTTCGGCGCTGATCTGCAACACGCCTTTCTTGTCGGCGTCTCTGAGTACCGGCACGACCAGGCCGTTCGGTGTGTCAGCCGCGAAGCCGACGTGAAAGTACTGCTTGTAGACGAGATGCTCACCGTCGAGGCTGGTGTTGAACTCGGGGAACTTCTTGAGCGCCGAGACCACCGCCTTGATGACGAAAGCGAGCATCGTCACCTTGACACCTGACTTTTCGTTTTCTTTGTTGGTCGAAACACGGAAAGCCTCGAGCTCGGTGATGTCGGCGTCGTCGTTGTTAGTGACGTGCGGAATCAACACCCAGTTGCGATGAAGATTCGCACCGCTGAGCTTTCTGATGCGCGACAGATCTTTGCGCTCGACCGCGCCGAACTTCGTGAAGTCGACTTTGGGCCACGGCAACAGACCGGGGATGCCGCCACCCGACGCCGCAGCAGCAGCCGGCGCAGCCGACTTTTGGGCTTGCGTCTGCACGCTGCCGGCCATCACGCCCTTGACGAACGCGTGCACATCGGCATGCGTGATGCGGCCCTTGGGCCCGCTGCCTTTGACCTCTGCCAGCGGCACGCCAAGTTCGCGCGCCAGCTTGCGGATGCTCGGCGACGCGTGCGGCAGCACGCCCTTTGCGACAGTCGGCTCATGCGCCGGCAAGGCCGCGGTGGGCAGCGCCTTGTCAGCGGTGGGGGTGACATCGGGTGGTGGCGCGGTCGTGGGTGCTGAAGTTGCGGTGGCCGGCGTTGGGGCCGGTGCAGGAGCCGGTGCATTGGGAGCCGGCCCACCGCCGTTTGCAGCGATCACAGCGATCAAGCTGCCTTTGGCAACCTTGTCGCCGACCTTGACCTTCAGGTCTTTCACGACGCCGGCATGCGATGACGGGATTTCCATCGAGGCTTTGTCGCTCTCGACCGTCATCAGCGACTGCTCGACCTTGATCGTGTCGCCGGGAGCGACCATGACCTCGATCACGGTGACCTCGTCGAAATCGCCGATATCGGGGACAGTGATGTCGATCGTCGCGCCTGGTACGGGGGCGGCGGCCACCTCGGTTCGAGCAGAGATCGGCGGTGCGGTCGGCGCGGTCTGTGCACTCGCAGGAGCTGCGGGTGCGCCCGTCGAGGGGCCAGCGGCCTCGGCTGCTTCCGTCTCGAGCATCAGCAGCAACGAGCCTTCCTTGACCTTGTCGCCGATCGCAACCTTCAACGCCTTCACCACGCCAGCTTGCGACGACGGTATCTCCATCGAGGCCTTGTCGCTTTCGACCGTGATGAGCGACTGCTCGGCTTTGACCGTGTCGCCGGGCTTCACCAGCAACTCGATGACTTGCACTTCTGCAAAGTCGCCGATGTCGGGGACTTTGATTTCTACCAAGGCCATGTTTTCGTTCTCCGGCGGGTCAGGCGTGCAGCGGGTTGATCTTGTCGGCGTCGATGCCGTACTTCTGGATCGCCTCGGCGACCTTGGCCATCGGCACGGTGCCGTCGTCGGCCAGTGCCTTGAGCGCAGCGACCACGATGTAGTGCCGGTTGATCTCGAAGTGCGCTCTCAGCTTGCTCCTGAAGTCGCTGCGGCCGAAGCCGTCGGTGCCGAGCACGCGGTAGGTGCGACCTTTGGGCATGAAAGCGCGGATCTGTTCGGCGTAGTTCTTCATGTAGTCGGTCGATGCGACCACCGGGCCGGCGAACTTCTCGAGCTGCTGCGCGACGAAGGGCACGCGCTGCTTCTTCTCGAGCGGGTGCAGCAGGTTGAAGCGGTCGCAGTCTTGCCCGTCACGTGCGAGTTCGTTGAAGCTCGGGCAACTCCAGACGTTGGCGGCGATGCCCCAGTCTTCTTCGAGCAACTTCTTGGCCGCAACGCTTTCCAGCAAGATGGTGCCGCTGCCGAGAAGATTGACGCGCGGTGTCTTTTTTGCGCCCTCCAGCAGGAGGTACATGCCCTTGATGATTTGCTCTTCGGTGCCCTGCTTCAAACCCGGCTGCGCGTAGTTTTCATTGAGCAGCGTCAGGTAGAAGTAGACGTTGTCTTGCTGCTCGACCATTCGCTTCAGGCCGTGATGCAGGATCACGCCGACCTCGTGCGCGAACGTCGGGTCGTAGCTGATGCAGTTCGGGATCGTGCTGGCGAGGATGTGGCTGTGGCCGTCTTCGTGCTGCAGCCCTTCGCCGTTCAGCGTGGTGCGACCCGAGGTGCCGCCGAGCAAGAAGCCGCGCGCCTGCATGTCGCCGGCGGCCCAGGCCAGATCGCCGATGCGCTGAAAACCGAACATCGAGTAGTACACATAGAACGGCACCATGATGCGGTTGTTGGTCGAGTACGACGTCGCCGCCGCGATCCAGCTGCTCATGCCGCCGGGCTCGTTGATGCCTTCTTGAAGCACCTGCCCGGCCTTGTCTTCTTTGTAATACATGACCTGGTCTTTATCGACCGGCGTGTACTGCTGCCCTGCGGGGTTGTAGATGCCGATCTGACGAAACAAACCTTCCATGCCGAAGGTGCGCGCCTCGTCGACCAGGATGGGCACCGCGCGGGGCCCCAGTTGCTTGTCGCGCAGAAGCTGCGTCAAGAAACGCACGAAGGCCTGCGTGGTGGAGATCTCGCGCCCTTCGGCGGTGGCATCGAGTACGGCCTTGAAGGTCTCGAGCGGCGGCACTTCGAGCTTCTCGTCGGCCTTGGTGCGGCGATGCGGCAGGTAGCCGCCGAGGGCCTTGCGGCGCTCGTGCAGGTACTTCATCTCGGGTGTGTCGGCGGCCGGCTTGATGAACGGGATATCGACCAGCTGCTCGTCGGTGAGCGGGATGTTGAAGCGATCGCGGAAGATCTTCAGGTCTTCGTCGATCAGCTTCTTGGTCTGGTGCGCGGTGTTCTTGCCCTCGCCGCTCTTGCCCATGCCGAAGCCCTTGACCGTCTTGATCAACAGCACCGTCGGCTGGCCCTTGTGATGGCTGGCCTTGTGGAACGCGGCGTACACCTTTTGCGGGTCGTGGCCGCCGCGCTGCAGCCGCCAGATGTCGTCGTCGCTCATCTTCGCGACCATCTCGAGCAGCTTCGGGTGCTGGCCGAAAAAGTTCTTGCGAACGAAGGCGCCGTCGTTGGCCTTCATCGCCTGGTAGTCGCCATCGACCGTGTCCATCATCACTTTGCGCAAGATCTCGTCTTTATCGCGCGCCAGCAGCGGATCCCAGTAGCTGCCCCACAAAAGCTTGATGACGTTCCAGCCCGAGCCGCGAAACTCGCCTTCGAGTTCTTGAATGATCTTGCCGTTGCCGCGCACCGGGCCGTCCAGGCGCTGCAGGTTGCAGTTGACGACGAAGATCAGGTTGTCGAGCTTCTCGCGCGCCGCCAGGCCGATCGCACCGAGCGACTCGGGTTCGTCCATCTCGCCGTCGCCGCAGAAGACCCAGACCTTGCGGTTCTCGGTGTTCGCGATACCGCGCGCATGCAGGTACTTCAGAAAACGCGCCTGGTAGATCGCCATCAAGGGACCCAGGCCCATCGAGACTGTCGGGAACTGCCAGAACTCTGGCATCAACTTGGGGTGTGGGTAGCTCGAGATGCCCTTGCCGTCAACCTCTTGCCTGAAGTTGAGCAAGTGCTCTTCGGTCAGGCGCCCTTCCATAAAGGCTCGCGCATAAACGCCGGGTGATGAATGACCCTGGATGTACAGCAGGTCGCCGCCGTGGCCTTCGTTCTCGGCGTGCCAGAAGTGGTTAAAGCCGGTGCCGAACATGGTCGCGAGCGACGCGAAGCTCGAGATGTGACCACCGAGATCGCCGCCGTCGGCGGGGTGCAGGCGGTTGGCCTTGACGACCATCGCCATCGCGTTCCAGCGCATGTAAGTGCGCAGGCGTTCTTCGATTTCGATGTTGCCGGGGCTGCGCTCTTCTTGATCGACCGGGATCGTGTTGACGTAAGCCGTGGTCGCCGAGAACGGCACGTCGATGCCGGCCTGGCGCGCATGATCGATCAGGGTCTCGAGCAAAAAGTGCGCGCGCTCGTTGCCTTCGGCGCCGATCACGGCCGAGAGCGCATCGAGCCACTCCCGCGTTTCTTGTGAATCGGCATCGTTGGCCGCGGCACCGGGGAATGAATCAGGCTGTGCTGACATGCTTGTCTCCGAAGGTGGATTTTTGAGTTGCGCGGGAGTCTCGCACAACTCGTGGTCATTTCCAAATGGCGCAACTCGGTTTCATATCGTGATATTGTCCGGCGCCAATGTCGGCATCGCATCGGTGCACGAGCCGCGGTCGACACGCGTCGCCGGACGAGCGCGTTCGCCCTGCCTTGATAATCGCCCGATGCAATCCGCGACCGAGGCTGTCAGGGCAGCGCGCCCTTCTCGAACCTGGGCCGAAAAACTCTTCGGCCGTTGGTGGCAAAAGCAGTCTGCCGCACACCAGGACCGTTACGCGACCTTGGGCCCACTGGTCTCGGTGCTGCTCTTTCTCGCGGCGATCATCCTGGCCTTCTGGTACCTGCGCAACGAGGAATTCGAGCGCGAGCAGGAGTCGGTCAAACGAGACACCGAGATCGCACAAACGCAAGTCCGCCTGCGCCTGATCGAGAACCAGGAGCAGCTGGTGCGCATCGCGCGCGAGATCGTCACCCGCGCGATCGACCGCGATCAGTTCGTGGCGCAGGGCGGCGCCTTTACGCGGGAGCGGCCCGAGATCAACAACCTGGTTTGGATCAACGCCGCCCGCGCACCGCGCGCGAGTTACTCGGCCACCAGCTTCCCGGCCGAGGCCGGCGCGACTTCTGACGACACACCCGCCTCGTTACCGGCGGAGGGCAAGGCGACTCCGACCGAGGCCGCTTTCCTTGCCGCACGTGCACAGCGCCAGCCGGTGTACTCCAAGCCCTTTATCGATGCGTTCGGCAACCCGGTGTTCCAGGTACAGGTGCCGCTGCTCGAGCGCAGCGCGTTTGCCGGCGTGCTGATTGCCGAATATTCAATCGAAGGCCTGATGCGTCGCAACGTGCCGGTCGAAGTCTCGACCCGCCACGCAATCACGCTGATCGATGCTGGCGACCACGACCGCGTTTACTCGAGCACAGTCACGCAGATGCCCGGCGCGACCAAGGCCTCGCGGTCGGCGATCGTCTACCAGCTGCCGCTTGCGCCGGCGGCCAACGGCCTGGTCCTGCGAGCGCAGGGCTACCGTACGTCGATCGGGTTGATCAGCAATACGCTCTTCTGGATGGTGGCGGCGCTCTCGGTGCTCACCGTCTGGATGCTGCTCGGCACCTGGCGCCATATGCGCCGCCGGCTGCAGATGCAAAGCACGCTGGTGACCGAAACCAACTTTCGCCGCGCGATGGAAAACTCGATGCTGACCGGCATGCGTGCGATGGACATGGAGGGCCGCATCACCTATGTCAACCCGGCCTTCTGCGCGATGACCGGCTTCTTCGAGGCCGAGCTCGTCGGCCGCACACCGCCCTTTCCGCATTGGCCGCCCGACCGTCTCGAAGAAAACTCGCGCCTGCTGCAACAAGAGTTGCAGGGCCGCAGCCCAGCCGGCGGCATCGAAGTGAAGATCATGCGCAAAGATGGATCGGTCTTCGACTCGCGCATGTATGTATCGCCGCTGATCGACCCCAAGAGCGTGCAGACCGGTTGGATGACTTCAGTCACCAACATCACCGAGGCCAAGCGCATCCGCGACCAGCTCTCGGCCTCGCACGAGCGCTTCACGACAGTGCTCGAGGGGCTGGACGCCGCCGTCTCGGTGCTGTCGGTGCAACAGGGCGAGTTGCTGTTCGCCAACCGTTCCTACCGCCTCTGGTTCGGCGCCGAGTCGCAGGGCCACGCTCTGCTCGCCGGGGTCGAAGCCGGGGTTGCCTACTTCACCGATGTCGATGACTCGGTCGACAACTTCGGCGGCCTGCCCACGCAAGAATTGACCGAAGCCGGCTCCGACTCGCGCGAGGTGTTTATCGAACTGCTGCAAAAGTGGTTCGAGGTGCGCGCGCGGTATTTGCAATGGACCGACGGCCGCCTCGCGCAAATGTTGATCGCAACCGATATCACCGCCCGCCGCAGCGCCGAAGCGCTGGCCGCCAGCCAGGCCGAGAAAGCGCAAGTCACCAGCCGCCTGATGACGATGGGCGAGATGGCCTCGTCGGTCGCGCATGAACTCAACCAGCCGCTGACCGCGATCACCAACTATTGCAACGGCATCATCACGCGCGTCAACAACAACGCGATCGCTAAAGAAGACCTGATCGCGGCACTCGAAAAGACCTCTCGGCAGGCGCAACGCGCCGGCCAGATCATTCACCGCATCCGATCGTTCGTGAAACGCAGCGAGCCGCAGCGCCAACCTTCGAGCGCGAGCAGCATCGTCGAGGACGCGGTCGAGTTGGCCGGCATCGAGCTCAGGCGCCGCACGGTGGCGATCCACACCTATGTCGCGCAGCGGCTGCCGGTCTTGATGGTCGACCCGATCCTGATCGAGCAAGTGGTGCTCAACCTGCTGAAGAACGCGGCCGAGGCGATCGACAACGCCAAACTGCCGCAGGCGCGCCGCAACATCGAGTTGCGCGTCGTGCCGCATCACACTGCCGAGGAAGGCGACCTGATCGAGTTCAGCGTCACCGACATGGGCCCCGGCCTCGCCCCTGAAGTGATCGCACGGATGTACGAGGCTTTCTTCTCGACCAAGGTCGAGGGATTGGGCATCGGCCTGAGCCTTTGCCGCTCGATCATCGAGAGCCATCGGGGTCGGATCAAAGCCCAGAACCTTTACAATGGAGAGGTTGCGATAGGCTGCCGTTTTTCGTTCACGCTGCCGGTGCAAATCTCGTCCCCCGAGCCGTTATCCACCGCGAAAGTCACAGTCAACTCATGAGCCTGATCCCCAAGAAAGGCACCGTCTATGTCGTCGACGACGACGAGGCCGTGCGCGATTCGTTGCAGTGGTTGCTCGAGGGCAAGGACTACCGCGTCAAGTGCTTCGATTCGGCCGAATCGTTTCTCTCACGCTTCGACCCGCGCGAGGTGGCGTGTTTGATCGCCGACATCCGCATGGACGGCATGAGCGGCCTGGAACTGCAAGACCGTTTGCTCGAACGCCGCTCTCCGTTGCCCGTCACGTTCATCACAGGCCACGGCGACGTGCCGATGGCAGTGACGACGATGAAAAAAGGCGCCGAAGATTTCATCGAGAAGCCTTTCAAGGAAGAAGAACTTGTCGCATTGGTCGAGAAGATGCTCGACCGCGCCCGTGTCGATTTCTCGAAGCACCAAGAGGCTGCAAGCCGCGACGCGCTGCTTTCGCGACTCACGACCCGAGAGTCGCAGGTGCTCGAGCGCATCGTTGCCGGCCGTCTCAACAAACAGATCGCCGACGACCTCGGTATCAGCATCAAGACGGTCGAAGCGCACCGCGCCAACATCATGGAGAAGTTGAATGCGAACACGGTCGCCGATCTGCTGAAGATCGCGCTCGGCGCACAAGTCAAGGCTAAAGTTTGAGCGCGCGCTGACTCGTCATCGTTCACACCGTACGACCGCTGCACAAGGCCGCCTGACCAGCGGCCTTTGTCTTTTACAAAGCCTCGCTCCTCCCGATGCCTGCACTACTCATCGACGGCAACGCGCTTGCCCGAACCCTTCGCGCCGATGTGGCCGTACGCGCCGCGGCAGTGGCGGCCCGAGGCCACCCGCCGGGGCTGGCGGTCATTTTGGTCGGTGACGACGCGGCCTCACAGGTCTACGTCAAACACAAGGTTGCCGATTGCGCTGTCGCCGGCATCCGCTCGGTGCTCGAGACCTACCCGGCGAGCTTTGGAGAAGCCGCGCTGCTCGCCCGTATCGAAGCACTGAACGCCGACCCGAGCATTCACGGCATCCTGGTGCAGATGCCTTTGCCGAAACACATTGACCCGCACCGCGTCATCGAGGCCATTTCGGTCACGAAAGATGTCGATGGCTTCTCCACCCTCAGCGCTGGCCAACTGATGACCGGCCTCCCGGGTTTCAGGCCCTGCACGCCGTACGGCTGCATGAAGCTGATCGAGACGACCGGCCTCGATCTGCGTGGCAAGCATGCGGTGGTCATCGGCCGCAGCAACACGGTCGGCAAGCCGATGGCACTGCTGCTCCTGCAGGCTAACGCTACGGTCTCCATCTGTCACAGCACCACCGCTGACATCGGCGCGCTGACACGCGAGGCCGACGTGGTCGTTGCCGCCGTCGGGAAGCGCGATGTGTTGAAGGCCGACATGATCCGGCCCGGTGCGATCGTGATCGACGTCGGCATGAACCGCAACGAGGTCGGCAAGCTCTGCGGAGACGTCGACTTCGCCAGCGTTTCGCAGGTGGCCGGTTGGATCACGCCGGTGCCGGGCGGCGTCGGGCCGATGACGCGCGCCATGCTGCTGGTGAACACGCTCGAGTCGGCCGAGCGACTCGCCCAACCCTGAACGCCGAGAACCTTGCAACCATGTCAACCAACCCGCTGCTCGACACCACCGGCCTGCCCCGTTTCGATTCGATTCGCCCTGAACACATTGCCCCGGCGATGGCCATGCTGATAGAAGCCACCGATGCCGCGTTGGCGCAAGCCACCAGCGATCAAGTACCGGCCGACTACGAAGCGCTCTCGGCCGTGTTGGACGTGGCCACCGAGCGGCTCGGCCGGGCTTGGGGCGCAGTGGGCCACCTCAACGCGGTCGCCGATTCGCCGGCGCTGCGCGAGGCCTACACCGCCACGATGCCGCAAGTGGTGGACCTCTACACCCGGCTCGGCGCCGATGCGCGCTTGTTCGCAAAGTACCAGGCCGTACTGGCCGGCCCGGGCGCAGCGCAACTGGCTGCCCCGCGCCGCCGTGCACTCGACAACGTACTGCGCGACTTCAAGCTCTCGGGTGCCGAGCTGGTCGGCGCGGCCAAGCTGCGTTATGCCGAACTGCAAGACCTGCAGGCCGACATCGGGCAAAAGTTTTCCGAACACGTGCTCGACGCAACCGACGGCTACGCTTACTACGCGAACGCCGATGAAATGACCGGCGTGCCGGCCGATGTGCTGCAAGCCGCGCGCAATGCGGCGTTGGCCGATGGCAAGGATGGTCACAAGCTGACCCTGCACTTCCCCAGCTACTACCCGGTGCTGCAATACGCGCACAGCCGCGCACTGCGCGAGCGCCTCTACCGCGCCACCGTCACCCGCGCCAGCGAGTTCGGCCCGCCCGAGCTCGACAACGGGCCGCTGATCCGCCAGCTGCTCGAGATGCGCCAGGAAGAAGCCCGGTTGCTCGGCTACACCAACCCGGCCGAAGTTTCGCTGGTGCCCAAGATGGCAGGCTCGCCTGCACAAGTGATCGCGTTTCTCGAAGACCTCGGCCGCCGCGCGCGCTCCGGTGCGCTGCGCGACCTTGCCGAGCTGCGCGAATTCGCGCGGGCCGAGCTGGGGCTCGCCGAGCTGCAGGCCTGGGACCTGCCCTTTGCGGCGCAAAAATTGAAGGAGCAGAGGTACGCTTTCAGCGAGCAAGAAGTCAAGCAGTACTTCACCGAACCCAAAGTGCTCGAAGGCCTGTTTCGCATCGTCGAGACCGTGTTCGAGGTTCGGATCCGACCCGACACTGCGCCGGTGTGGCACCCCAGCGTGCGTTTCTTCCGCATCGAAAAAGATCTTGCACAAAGCGGCGACACCGATGCGCTCGACGGCGAGCCCCGACTCGTGGGCCAGTTTTACCTCGACCTGTTCGCGCGGCCCGGCAAGCGCCCCGGCGCGTGGATGGACGACGTGCGCGACCGCTGGCTGCGCCCTGAAGGCGAGCTGCAAACACCGGTCGCGCACTTGATCTGCAACTTTGCGCCACCGGTGATCGTGAACGGCGCCCCGCGCCCTGCGCTGCTCACCCATGACGACGTGACCACCCTCTTCCACGAATTCGGCCACGGCCTGCAGCTCATGTTGACGCAGATCGACGACATCGGCGTCTCGGGCATCTCGGGCGTCGAGTGGGACGCGATCGAGTTGCCGAGCCAGTTCATGGAAAACTTCTGCTGGGAATGGGAAGTGCTGCGCCACCTCACCGCGCACATCGACACCGGCGCGTCGCTGCCGCGGCCGCTGTTCGACCGCATGCTGGCGGCGAAAAACTTTCACACAGGGCTCGAGACCCTGCGCCAGGTCGAGCTCGCGCTGATCGACATGCGGCTGCACACCGAGCTCGATGCGCCGGCGCGAGTCAAGGGCATCGTGGCCGATGTTCGGGCGGCGGTGGCCGTGCTGGCACCGCCCGACTTCAGCCGATCGCTCAACACCTTCACCCACATCTTCGACGGCGGCTACGCGGC
>JAYUWC010000311.1:0-3700 GCA_043753755.1 Rhizobacter sp. | reverse complement strand
ACGGTGCTCGGCTTAGTTCCGACGATGGTGGATGGGCGTCATTGCGGTCAATTTTGCGAGCCAGTTGCCGCGCCATACAGCCATTTGTCGATTTCCGACTGGTGTATCGCCATGAACCAGTTCTTCGAGCAAGAAATCCGGAAACGCCCAGAGCAGTACTGGTGGGGTCACCCCAGATTTGCTGCGTTAACCGCCGGCGAGCAATCCCCCTATTCATCGGTGGTCGACCTGTACATATCGATGTTGTTCGGGGTTTTAAGAGCACAGCCTCAGATGGCTGCCGCAGCTTTGTTTTAACCTGAAATCGAAAGGATTTTTATGTCATCCATTTCCATTAATTTTACTTCCGGAAAAATCTCCATAGATCCCGGCATGCCCGCGGCAGTAAGCGGTAATTCCAACAAGCCAGCTACTGCTGGAGTCAACAGCGCAGCGTCGAAACAAAACGCTTCGATCGCGGCACCCACAGGTACTGACCTCAAAGCCTCTTCCGCGACAGCGGGGACAGCAGGGACAAACACAACAAAAACCGAATCAGCAGCCGACGCGAAAGACCGAGCCGCCGCCAAACAGGCGATGGCCGATGCTATCCAACAGAATAAAGTGCCTGAGGAACGGTCCGGCCTATGTAATTCAAACACAAATGCCGCTGACGTATCAAAGCAAACGGGTTTATTGACTGGGCGGGCAGATGCGCTGTCCGCAGACTTCGATAAGATGAGCGGTGGAGACGCGATGAAAGTCGCTGCAAAATTTATTGAAGATGTCAAGGTAGCCAAAGGACGCGATCTGTCAGCCAAGGATAATCTGGCTCTTCGAATGATGGTAAGTGAGTCCGTCCACAAGCAGGAAGCCGAGACTGCAAAAGCCAAAGTGGCCGACACCTCGGTGACAGCAGCGGCAGGCGGCGCGTCAGGGAATTCGCAAGCTATAACGATCACATGGGGGAAAAACGGGATCGAAATTACTTTGTCAGACTCGGCAAATGTTGACACCGGATCAAGCCCGTCTATCAGCGTTGCAGATAACAAGACAAGCAAGAATATCCCTGCCTTGACTTATCAACGGCAGTCAGATAAGTCTGGAAACGAGCAAGACACAAAAACCACTGGATTAAGTACAACTTCAAAAGTTGACCCGAAGACGGTTGCTTCCTCAATTACGGGCAAGGTGAAGGCTTCTGAGATACCCGGTCTTAACAAAAAATTTGACGCGGCTCAAAAAGCTCTTGACACCGCAATGGCTGCTGTGAATAAGGCGAAAGGCACTACACCGGCTGAGTCGACCTCCACCGATTTGAAGGACATTTCATGGAGTGATGCTAAAACGCGTTCGACAGACCCTTTCGGATATTCAAGTGACTTCCCCGACCTCGGGAATCGCTACTATATGTTGGACAATCGCACCGAGTTTATGGATGTCATCAATATCAACATCGGCAAGACTTCGATGGCCTGAGAGAGAAAACCCAACCGATGGCTCCGAGTTGACCCGGATGCCATCGGCGTTTTACGCCATCCCGCCGTTGATCGAGATCACCTGCCCGGTGATGTAGCCGGCGTCGTCCGACGCCAAAAACGCCACCAGCGCAGCGACCTCGTCAGCGCGACCGGCTCGCTTGGCCGGCACCATGCGCTCAATCACTGCGGCGTCGAATCCTTCGGCCATGCCCGATTCGACGATGCCCGGGGCGACCGCATTGACCGTGATGCCCCGACTTGCGAGTTCGAGTGACAACGCTTTGGTCGCGCTGTTGAGCGCGCCTTTGGCTGCCGCGTAGTTCACTTGCCCGCGGTTGCCGGTGAGGGCGGTCACCGATGAGATGTTGACGATGCGGCCCCAGCGGGTGCGGAGCATCGGCATCGTCAGCGGCTGCGTCACGTTGAAAAACCCGTCGACCGAGACCGCGATCACCTGTTGCCACTGCGCCTCGCGCAACGCCGGGAAGGCGGCGTCGTCGTGGATGCCGGCGTTGTTGACGATGACCTGCACCGGGCCGCCTTCGAGCAGCCTGGCGCAAGCCGCATGAGCCGCTTCGCGGTCGGTCACGTCGAACGCGATCGGCTCGGCGCTGCCGCCGGCCTCGATGATCTCGGCAGCCAGCGCGGTGGCGGCCTCGAGGCGGCTGTTGGCGTGAGCGATCACATGCAGACCATCACGCGCGAGCCGCAGTGCGATGGCGCGGCCGAGGCCGCCACTGGCGCCGGTGACCAACGCGCGCCTTAATGGTTTTGGAGTCGAGGGAAGGGGTGTGTTCATCGAGAGACCTCTGTGCTGCCCGCCACGGTATTTGCCTCGAGGCGGCTTTGCGCACTCATACGGCGATGGGCGTGTTGAGCACCACAGCCGCGCGCCCTTCGGCGATTAGCCGCTCGGCGTGGTGCACGGTGAAGGCATACAAGATTTGCCGCGCATCGCCGGCCTGGCGACTGGCTTCGATTCGAAGCTCATCGGCGGTGTCGATATTCGTCGGAACAGGCAAATCATCAAGGCGCAGCACGTTGAAGCGCACGCCGCGAGCGCTGGCGAGATAGCCAGGTGTTGCCGGTGTGCCTTCGGCTTGGCCGATCAGCGCACCGTGCAGCGCCATCGCCTGCGCCGCGTACTCGATTGCGATCGGCGCGAGCAGGCCGCGCCGGCTGCGCAACGGGTGGTCGGCATCACGGTGGTTGGTTGCAATGCAAACGATGCGGTCAAGGCTCCAGGCCTCAAGCCGCGCGAGCAGGCACATGGCGCCGCTGTGCGGGACCAGCGCGGCAATGCCCTCGCGTGCGAGCGTGCTCGGTGTCAGGTTCATGAGAGCTCGATCCGCAGCCGGGTGCGCGGCAGGTAGTCGAGCACCACCGGCCCGCGCACCGCAGTCGCAAGCGCCGCCAACAGCGGCAGCGACGCGGCCGCGGGAATGGCGCAGCGCAACGCCTCGAGCGCAGGGTCGGCGCATCGACTGAGAGGTTCGGTGCCATCGGCAATGGTGATCGTCATCGCGGCGATCGATTGCGCGGTGGCCACGGGCGAGAGCAGCAGCGCGAGGCCGAAGTGATCGGGCAAGGGCCGCACTGCATGCAACGGCTCGGGGTAGGGCGAGTCGCTCGCGACCAGCAGCACCGGCGCGCGGCTCAGCACGGCGCTGGTGGCAGCTTCGAGCAGCCCGGCGCCCAGGCTGCCGTCGAATGCGCAAAGGCTGGTTGACGAAGCCCGGCTCGCCACCGCGATATGCCAGCAACCCGAGGCCGCGTTGTGCACCGAGTTTGTGAAGCGTGTTGGCGAAACCATGGGCGCAGGCGTTGCCAATGTCTCGCAAAGCAAGTGGCAGTTAATGCCTTCGCCGCTGCTCGAGGTGAACACGGTCGCGAGCGTCGCCGGCTCGAGCTGGGCCAGTGCGACGGCCTCATCAGCGACCGCGAGGGCCAGCTTGACTGCCGCGCCAGCGCGGCGCCGCTCGGCCGGTGGCAGACGCGCGGGCGGCGGCAGCACGGTGACTGAAGACTGCAACGCCGACGTACCGCGCAACACCGTCAACGATGCCGCCCAACTCGCCAGGCCGGGCCCGAGCATGCCGATGCCGTCGATCCAAACTTTCAGCACGCTCATCGAAGCACCGTCGTGCTGCGCACTGGATATTCGCACCTGAGGCGGCCTGCGGGGCTCAAGTTGCCGCCCCGAGCACGAGGCTCGCGTTCGAGCCACCGAAGCCGAACGA
>JAYUWC010000310.1:0-32721 GCA_043753755.1 Rhizobacter sp. | reverse complement strand
CCGAGATCGCCGTCGGGTGCGGCCCATTCGTTCCAGATGGACACGCCGCGCTCTTGCAGCCACTTGGCGTTGCCGTCGCCTCGCAAGAACCACAGCAGTTCGAGCGCGATCGACTTGAAGTGCACCTTCTTGGTCGTGACCAGCGGGAAGCCTTCATTCAGGTCGAAGCGCATCTGGTGGCCGAAGACACTGGTCGTGCCGGTGCCGGTGCGGTCACCCTTGCGCACACCGTGCGTCTGCACGCGGCGCATCAGGTCTTCGTATTGCGAACGGGTGGGGCGGTCGGTTGCGGGCATTGCGTGGGCTCGTAGAAAGCGAATGCAATTATCCCTGGCCATCCCTGGCCGCCCCTCGCGCAGATCGTTCAGGCCGGTGCAGGCTCGCGCAAAAACATCTCGACGCGGCGGTTCTTCGCGCGGCCCGCATCGTTGTTGTTGTCGGCCACCGGCTCGCGCTCACCACGACCTGCGGTGTCGACCCTTGTCGCTGCTACACCGCGCGTGACCAGGTAGTCGCGCACGCTGTTGGCGCGCTCTACCGAGAGCGGGTTGTTGACGGCCTCGGAGCCGACGCTGTCGGTGTGGCCGACGATCATCAGACGCGCTCCCGGGTCGCCTTGCAGGCTGTTCGCAAACGGGTCGAGCACGGTGCGCAACTGCGGCTTGATCGTGGCGCTGCCGGTGTCGAACGAGATGTCGTTCGGGATGTTGATCTTGAGCTGGTTGTCGGCCGTGCGCGAAACTTCGATGTTGGTGCCGCGGGTGGCTTGCTCCATCGCATTGCGGCGGTCTTCCATGCGCTTCGACCACAAGTTGCCGGCAACAGCGCCCAGCGCCCCACCGATAAGCGCACCGGTGCCGGCCTTGCCACCGGTCGCAGCGCCGATCACCGCACCGACCGCCGCGCCGCCGCCGGCACCCACGGCGGTTCCCTTTTGGCGTTCGCTCATGTCGGCGCAACCGGTGGCGACCAGTGCAACGAGCGCCAGCGTCGACGCGGCGACGCGTCGTGAGTGGGATGAATTCATGAGCGTGTTCTCCAGACCATGCGCTGCGGGCAGGTTGCCAGCGGTCGCGGGAACATTCTGGCAAGCGGCGCGCGGCGCGGGTGTCAGCCTTCGGCAACCCGTGCTGTCAGTCGAAACCTACGCCCGAGTTGCGTCAATGAGTTCGTTCGCGGGGGCGCGGAGGTGCCGGAAATTCAGCGGTCGAATTGCAACGCGGCAAGGCGCGAATAGAGCCCGCCCGAGGCAACCAGTTGCGCATGGGTGCCGGTCTCGACGATCTCGCCGGCCTCCAGCACGACGATGCGGTCGGCGCGCTGCACGGTCGCGAGGCGGTGCGCGATGACCAGCGTGGTGCGGTCTTTCATGGCCGACTCGAGTGCAGCTTGAACCATGCGCTCACTCTCGGCATCGAGCGCGCTGGTGGCTTCGTCGAGCAGCAGAAGAGGCGGGTTCTTCAGCATCGCGCGGGCAATGCTGATGCGCTGCCGCTGGCCGCCCGAAAGCCGCACGCCGCGCTCGCCGAGAAAGGTCGCGTAGCCCTCGGGCAGGTCGCTGATGAAGTCGTGCGCGAACGCTGCTTTCGCGGCGGCGATCACCTCGGCGTCGGTCGCCGAAGGTTTGCCATAGCGGATGTTTTCCATCGCATCGGCAGAGAAGATCACGCTGTCTTGCGGCACGATGCCGATGCGCTCGCGCAGGCTTTCGAGCGCCATGTCGCGCACCGGAACGCCGTCGACCATCACCTCGCCCGCGGCCACGTCGTAGAAGCGCAGCAGCAACTGAAACACCGTGCTCTTGCCCGCGCCGCTCGGCCCCACCAGGGCCAAGGTTTCACCGGGCGCCACTGTCAGGTTGAAGTGCGAGAGCGTCGCGTGCTGCGGCCGCGACGGGTAGCGAAAGGTCACGTCGCGCAACGTGACCGATGAGCCGCCCACCGTGGCCGCCAGTGCCACCGGGTTGGGCGGCGAGGCGATCGGTGAACTCAGGTTCAGCAGCTCCATCAGCCGCTCGGTGGCGCCAGCAGCGCGCAGCAGGTCGCCGTAAACCTCGGACAGCACCGCGACGCTGCTGACCAGGATGATCACGTAGACCACCGTCTGCCCCAAATGCCCGGCCGAGATGTCGCCGCGCACCACCGCTTGTGTGCCTTGATAGAGGCCCCAGAGCAGAGCGCCGAAGGTGGCGGTGATGATGAAGCCGACCAGCGCGGCGCGCATTCGCGTGCGTTTCACGGCGGTGTCGAACGCGCTCTCGGTCGAGCGGTCGAAACGCTCGGCTTCGCGCAACTCCTGTGTGTAGCTTTGCACCACAGGAATGGCGTTCAGCACTTCGGCGGCGATCGCGCTCGAGTCGGCGACCCGGTCTTGACTGGCGCGGCTAAGTTTGCGCACGCGTCGCCCAAAGTAGAGGCTGGGCAGCACCACGATGATCAAGATGCCCAGCACCTGAGTCATCACATACGGGTTGGTGATGATGAGCATCGTCATCGCGCCGATGCCGAGCACCGCATTGCGCAGCCCCATCGAAAGGCTTGAGCCGACGACGGTTTGCACCAGCGTCGTGTCGGTGGTCAGGCGCGACAGCACCTCGCCGGTCTGCGTGGTCTCGAAGAACTCGGGGCTCTGCGTCACGACGTGCGCGTAGACGGCATTGCGCAGGTCGGCGGTGACGCGCTCGCCGAGCCAGGTGACCATGTAGAAGCGCAGCGCCGAGAACACGCCGAGCGCCGCGCCCACGCCGAAGAGCGCGAAAAAGTGCTCGCGCAACGCCATGACCCGCGCGCCCGGGTCGGTGGCAACCAGGCCCTGGTCGATCAACGACTTCATCGCGACCGGGAACACCAGCGTGCTCAGCGCGGCGAGCACGAGAAAGAGCGTCGCCAGCGCAATCTTGAAGTGGTACGGCCGCAAGAACGGCAGCAGCCCGCCGAGCGAGCGGACCTGGCGCGCGGGTGCGGCCGTCGCGTTGCGGGGTTCGGTCGAATTGGACGCTGAGAGCGGCGAAGAGGTGCTGGGCATGACGCGAGTCTACGGGCCGATCCCGGCCAAGTGCCGCCGTTCCCTTGTTCTGGCAGACAAAGCCTTGACACTAATTGCCTAGGCAGCTATATTCCCGCATCGTCATGACCCCTTTCGCACCGTGACCCGTATCGCACCTCCTGCAGAGTTCTACAAAGCCACCGGCTATTGCGCCGAAGAGAGCGTCGGCTACCTGATGAAACGCATCGTGCATTCGATCATTCATCAGGCCGACAAGCGGCTCGACCAACACGACCTGACCAGCGCGCAGTGGGGGCCGCTGCTGCGGCTGCAAACGGTCGGCCGCTCCACGGTGGCTGACCTGGCGCGCTGGCTCAATGCCGATGCCGGTGCGATGACGCGCTTGCTCGACCGCCTCGAGAAAAAGGGCTTGTGCAAGCGGGTTCGGTCGACCGAAGACCGGCGCGTCGTGCAGGTCGAACTCACCGCCGACGGCGAGGCCGCGATTCGCGAGGTGCCTGCCGTTTTGGCCGAGGTGCTGAACGCGCACCTCGCAGGATTTTCCAAGACCGAGTGGAATGCACTTCGCAGCTACCTGAAGCGCATGCTCGACACCGGCGAGGCCTTGCGCGAGACGAGTTGCCCCGGTCGCGGCGCCATTGCCCCCAGCATATTGAAGACGCCCTGAATTGATTGCCTAAGCAAATGAAGCCACTACAGCTATTGAATGAACAAGTCGCCGCCGGCCAGGCGTTGCAGGCGCATGTGGAGTGCGCGCGACGGAGCCTGCCGACACTTGCTGCGATCGCTGTTGCGATCGCCTCGACCGTCGTGCTCACGCTCGGCGGCTGCGCGAGCAGCGCGGGCATTGCGCCACACGCGAAACCCGTCGAAGCGGCTGCGATCGGCCTCGATTCGGCGTTGAGCACGCCCGCGGTGGCTGCCGATTGGTGGCGAGCGTTCGGTGATGTGCGCCTGAACGAGATCGTCGACCGTGCATTGGCCGGCAACCCGAACCTGAGGGTCACGCAGGCGCGCCTCGAGCGCGCGCAGGCCGCGATCGAGCTGAGCCGTTCGAACGACGGCTTGAAGGCGGGCGGCGAGACGAGCGCCACGCGCCAGCGCTTCAGCGGCAACAGCATCTATCCGCCGCCGCTCGGTGGCGGCATCTTCACCCTCGGCACGGCGCAGATCAGCGGCTCGTACGAGTTCGATTTTTTTGGCCGCAACCGCGCAGCGCTCGAAGCGGCCGTTGGCGCCGGCCGTGCGGCCGAGGCCGACCTGCAAGCCGCGCGCATCGTGCTCGCCAGCAACGTCGCCCGCACCTACATGCAGCTCGGGCGCTTGTTCGAGCAGCGCACTGTCGGCGAGCGTGCGCTGAAGCAGCGCGACGAGATCCTGTCGCTGATCCAGCAGCGCGTCTCTGGCGGGCTGGACACCACGGTCGAGCTGCGCCAAGGCGAAGGCGCGCCGCCGGAGTCGCGTCAACAGATCGAGCAACTCGACGAGCAGATCGCGCTTGCCCGCCATACCCTTGCGGCGCTGACTGCACAGGCTCCCGACGCTTTCGACACGCTCGTCGTGCCGCTTCGCTCCGTGCAGGCCGTGCCGGTGCCCGTCGCGGTGCCGGCCGATTTGCTCGGCCGCCGCGCCGACATCGCCGCCGCGCGTTGGCGCATCGAGGCCGCGACCAGCGACGCAGCCAGCGCCCGCGCCAGCTTCTATCCGAACATCAACCTGACGGCCTTCGTCGGCCTGGCCAGCATCGGCCTCGACCGGCTCGTCAAGTCGGGCAGCGAGCAATACGCATTCGGCCCCGCGCTGACGCTGCCGATCTTCGACGGCGGTCGCCTGCGGGCCAACCTGCGCGGCAAGAGCGCCGACCTCGACGCCGCGATCGAGAGCTACAACAGCGCAGTGATCGATGCGGTGCACGACGCCGCCGACCAGATCGGCTCGCTCCGGTCGATCGACCGCCAGCAAGCGCTGCAGGTGGTCGCGCTGAGCGCCACCGAGTCGGCCTACGACCTCGCCACGCAGCGCTATCGCGCGGGCCTCGGTAGCTACCTGATCGTGCTTAACGCCGAGGCCGGCGTGCTCAGCCAGCGTCGCCTCGCAACCGACCTGCGGGCGCGTGCGCTCGATGCGCAGCTCGGCCTCATCAAAGCGCTCGGCGGTGGCTATGCCGCGCCGGCCGCGCTCATTGCCGCGGGCCAGTAGGCCGCGTGGGCAAACCATCCAACACCGAATTCGACCCCGGAGCAATTCAATGAGTACGCCCGAATCCAACGCTCCCGCGAGTGCCGCAGACGCTTCGGCGATTGCGCGAGCGAATCCCCCCGCGAGCGCCGCCGCGGCATCACCTTCGCCCGCCGCCGCGTCACCCGCTGCATCACCCTCCGCACCGAATCCGAAACGCAAGAAGGCGCTGGGCCTGGTCTCGGCCGTCGTGGTCGTCGCGGGCATCGCCTACGCTGCCTACTGGGCCCTGGTGCTCAACCATTTCGAGTCGACCGACAACGCCTACGTGCAGGGCAACGTGGTCCAGCTCACGCCGCAGATCGGCGGCACCGTCATCGCGATCAACGCCGACGACACCGAGCACGTGAAGGCGGGGCAGTTGCTGGTCAAGCTCGACCCGGCCGACGCGCAAGTCGCGCTCGACCAGGCCGAGGCCCAGCTCGCGCAAACCGTTCGCGAAGTGCGCGGGCTCTACACCAACAACAGCACCTTGCGCGCGCAGATCGCGTTACGGCGAGCCGATCTGGCGCGGACTCGCAGCGACGAGGCGCGCGCACAAGACGACGTGGCGCGGCGCACGCCGCTGCTCGCCACCGGCGCGGTCGGGAAGGAAGAGTTCAACCACGCCGCCGCGACCCTCACCGCCGCGAAAAGCAGCGTCAGCGCAGCGCAAGCCGGTGTGCTCGCCGCGCGCGAACAACTCGCCTCGAACCAGACTTTGACCGACGGCATCGCGGTCGAGCAGCACCCAAACGTGCTGCGCGCATCGGCCCGTGTGCGCGAGGCCTACCTTGCGGTGCGGCGAGCCGACTTGCTGGCGCCGGTCGACGGCTTCGTCGCCAGGCGCAGCGTGCAGCTGGGCCAGCGGGTGGCAGCGGGTGCGCCGCTGATGTCGGTGATCGCCTTGAATAAGGTCTGGGTCGAGGCCAACTTCAAGGAAAGCCAATTGAAGAATCTGCGCATCGGCCAGCCGGTGACGCTGCAGGCCGATGTCTACGGCAAGAAGGTCGAGTACGACGGCAAGATCGAGGGCATGGGCGCGGGCACCGGCGCGGCGTTTGCGTTGCTGCCGGCACAGAACGCGACCGGCAACTGGATCAAGGTCGTGCAGCGCGTGCCGGTGCGCATCGCAATCGACCCGAAAGCGCTGACCGATCACCCGCTGCGCGTCGGCCTCTCGATGGACGCCAAGGTCGACATCAGCCAAACCAACGGCGCGATGCTGGCCGACGGTTCGCGCGCCTCGACCATCACGCAGACCAAGGTGTTCGACGACAGCACCAGCGCGGCCGACGCCGAGGTGCGCCGCATCATCGCGGCGAACGCCGGCAGAGGCGCCGTGCACGAGTTGGCGAGCGCGGTGCGCCGGCCCGCTTCGGTGGCAGTCGCAACGAAGCCGCCCGAGACGTCTAGCGTGACGCCGGCGGTGCTGGCCCGCGCCGCCGTGGCTCCCGTCGCAGCCCGTTTGAAGTGACGCGGCGAGGCCGTTGACCATGCCTTCGACCACCGCCGCCTTGCCTGCAGGCGATGCAGCTCCAGGCGCGCCCATGCCGGCCCCGCCCGCTGCGTCTGCCAAACAAGCCGCCTTTCCGCCGTTGACCGGCGGCCAGCTGGTGCTCGGCACGATCGCGCTCTCGCTCGCGACCTTCATGAACGTGCTCGACACGTCGATCGCCAACGTTTCGATCCCGGCGATCTCGGGTGACCTGGGCGTGAGCCCGTCGCAGGGCACCTGGGTCATCACCTCGTTCGCGGTTGCCAACGCGATCTCGGTGCCGCTCACCGGCTGGCTCACTCAGCGCTTCGGTCAGGTGCGGCTCTTCACGGCCAGCGTGCTGCTGTTCGTGATCGCCTCGTGGCTGTGCGGGCTCGCGCCCAACATGCCGATGCTCATTGCCTTTCGGGTGCTTCAGGGCTTCGTCGCCGGGCCGATGATTCCGCTGTCGCAAACCTTGCTGCTCGCGAGCTACCCGGCCGCCAAGGCCGGTACCGCGATGGCGATGTGGGCCATGACGGTGCTCGTGGCGCCGGTGGCCGGGCCGTTGCTCGGCGGCTGGATCACCGACAACATCTCGTGGCCGTGGATCTTCTACATCAACATCCCGGTCGGTTTGGTGGCCGCGGCGATCACCTGGTCGATCTACAGCGCGCGCGACCCGGGCCCGCGCCGTGTGCCGCTCGATATCGTCGGCCTGGGGCTGCTCGTGACCTTCGTCGCTTCGATGCAGATCATGATCGACAAGGGCAAGGAGCTCGACTGGTTCAACTCAGGCCAGATCGTCGCGCTCGCGGTCGTGGCGGTAGTGGGCTTCATGTTCTTTCTGGCCTGGGAGCTGACCGACAAGCACCCGGTCGTCGACCTGCGGCTGTTCGCGCGGCGTAATTTCTTGATGGGCACGACCTCGCTCTCGGTCGCCTACGGCCTCTTCTTCGGCAACGTGGTGTTGCTGCCGCTCTGGCTGCAGCAGTACATGGGCTACACCGCCACCTGGGCAGGCCTCGCGACCGCGCCGGTCGGCATCCTCGCGATCATTCTGTCGCCGTGGGTCGGCAAGAACGTCGGCAAAATCGATCCGCGCAAGCTCGCCACGGTGGCCTTCGTCGGCTTCGGAATCGTGCTGTGGATGCGCTCCAACTTCAACACCCAGGCCGACTTCAACACCATCCTGATCCCGACCGTGCTGCAGGGCGCGGCGATGGCCTTCTTCTTCATCCCGCTGCAGGCGATCGTGTTCTCGGGCCTCACCCCCGACAAGATGCCGTCGGCCGCCGGCCTCTCGAACTTCGTGCGGATCACCGCCGGCGCCGTCGGCACGTCGCTGTTCACCACGCTCTGGGAGAACCGCGCCACGCTGCACCACGCGCAACTGGCCGAGGCGATCAACACCGGCAACGACGCGGCGACCCAGATCACCGCGCAGCTCGGTGCGAGCGGCTTCACGAGCGCGCAAGCCGCTGCCAACATCAACCGGCTGATCGACCAACAGGCCTACACGATGGCGGTGACCGACGTGTTCTACATGTCGTCGCTGCTGTTCTTCGCGCTGGTCGCGGTGGTGTGGTTTGCGCGGCCGCAACGCGGCGGCGATGCCGCCGCGGCGGGTGGCGCGCATTGAAGACGCGTTGATGAAGCGTTGACGAAGCGTTGACGAAGCGTTGGCGGCGGCTCAGCCCGCTGCCGATCGCACCTCAGACACTGCGGGTGCGCCGGCGTGCGAACCCGCTGGCAGCTCGGCCCGCAGGCGGGCGCCGTGGCCGGGCGTGGAATCGATCGTGAGCGTGCCGCCCAGGCTGGCCATCCGAAAACGCATGCCTGCCAAGCCATGTCGGCCGGCTTCGATGTGCGCCGGGTCGAAGCCGTCGCCGTCGTCGTCGACCTCGATCAGCACCCGCCCACCAGCCTCTGAAAGCCGCACGCCGACGGCTTTGGCGTGCGCGTATTTGCCGATGTTGGTCAGGCTCTCTTGCACCAGCCGGTAGACCGCGAGCTGCGCGTCGGGGGCCAAGTGAACTTCATCGAACCGGGCCCGGATCGGCACGGCCAGGGCCGCGCCCAACTCGCCACAGAGAATTTCGAGAGACGCCGTCAAACCGAGGTTGACCAGCGCCGAAGGCCGCAGGTCTTCGATCACGCGGCGCTTGAGTGCAATGCCGGCATCGAGCCGCTGGTTGGCCTGCGCGAGCCGCTCGAGGACGGCAGGGTCGTCGGCCATGCGCGTGCGAACGCGCGCGAGGTCGAGCTTCACGGCCGTGAGCAGGCCGCCGAGCTCGTCGTGCAGCTCGCGCGCGAGATTTGCCTTCTCGTCTTCGCGAGCCGTTTGCAGGTGGCCGGCCAGCTCGCGAAGCTCGGTCGTGCGGCGCTCGACTTCGGTTTCGAGCTGGCGCCGGCGCTCGGCCTGCTCGCGTTCGTAGACACGCATGTGGCGCGTGTAGACGATTAGCCCGAGCGCACTGAGCAGCGTCAACGCGATGACGGCGGCGCGGTTGATCCAGAGCGAGTCGTAGAGCGAGACCCGCGCCTGTTGCTGTCGGGCCGTGCCTTCGGCCAGACGTGCCGCGAGCGTCTGGCGGATGTCGTCCATGTGGCTCATGCCGAGGCCCGACTCGACGATCCCGATTGCGGCAGCGCGCTCGCCCTTGCCGACGAGCGCGATCGTCGTCTCGAGCTCGCTCAGCTTGCCGTCGATGTCTTTTTGCAAACGCGCTGCCGCGGGTTGCCCGGACGGCCCGGCTGTCGCCAGAAACTGCATCAGCGTCTGCCGAGCTGCCGGCAGCTCGGCCCGGGCAATCGTCAACGGCTCTAAAAAGTTGCCTTTGCCGGTCAAGAGGTAGCCGCGCTGTGCCGTCTCGGCATCGGTCAGGAGTTGCAGCACCCGCGCTGTGGCGATGCGCGCGTCGGTGAGCCGGATGCCCGCCGTTAGCGTCGCGGTGGTTTCGCGGTAGGTGATCTCGCTGACCAGAATGACGAGCGAGGCCGTGCCTAGGATCAAAGGGATGGCCAGCCAAAGGCGCGAAAACTGGTTCAGCAGCTTCATGGAAATCTTTCTTGGGCGGCGAGCGTCAAAGTCGCAGCGCCGAAGCGTACCCGGTCATCTCGAGGTAGCCGCGGCCGACGCGCTGGCCAGAGGCGTCGCGCAGATCGCTCAAGCCCTCCCAATAAATCGCCCCGGTGCTGGCGCGGCTGTCGAGTTCCTGGTCGTCGAGCAGGGTGGCGACCGTGAACGCGCCCACCGGCGTCTCGATGCGCCATTCGACGGGATAGCGGGCGCGCGATGCGGCGCTTTCCCATATGCGGCCCGGCATGAAACGCAACGCGTCGGGCTCGAAGATGACCGGCTTGGAGCCCGGTCGGCGAAAGCTGCCGCCGGCGTACACCGAGCTGCCATCGGCCCGGCGCAGGCGAAACGCGGTGAGGGCGCTGCCGTCGTCGAGGTTCATGCCGATCCAGTCCCAGCCGACGGCCTGCGCGGGGATGAAGGCGTCGCTCCATTCGTGGTCGAGCCACGCCCGTCCGCCCACGGCGATCGGCTCGCCTTTGAGACGCAGCGTGCCTTGCACCGCGAGTTGCGGCTCGCTGTAGTAGCGGCTGGTGTCGCCGGCGGTCGGGCCTTTTTTCGAGAGGCCTTCATTGCCTTGCAGCAGCACCGCTTGCGTGGCGTCGAAGCGCAGGTCGAGCCCGAAGCCTGCAGCATCGCTCACCACCTGTGCGGTGTATCGGCTGCGCGGCGAATCAGACGTGACCGAGGGCTCGGACACGCGCGCCATACGCCAGTCGCGCAACACGATGTCGGTGTCGGTGGTCTTGGCCGCGGCGATGCCGAAACCGCTGCGCGCGATGCGCTGGTCGTGGCGCAGTTTGCGTTGGTCGAGGTCGGTGAGCGCGGCGTGCGCGAACAGCAATTGCGTCGGCGCGAAACGGCTGGCCGATGCCGCCGCCGTGCCGGTCGACGAACGAAAGAACGTGATCTGAAACCCCCAGAGCCGCGCCGCCGAGGTGAGGCTGCCGGTCACGTACCACCATTCGGTTCGGGCGTCGGGGTGAGCGCCGAAATCGGCCGGAAACTGCAGGCCGGCGGGCTCGGCAGCTTGCGCGCGGCGGGCGGCGGCCGCAGTCGCGAGCATCAACAAAAGCGAACGTCTGTTCATGCGCGCGAGCATCGCACAGCGCCTCGCTCACAATGCCGCGCATGGCCAAACCCGTCCCGCGATTGACCCCTGCCGAGACCCAGCGCGTCATCGCCACCGCATGGGACGACCACCCGCCGTTCAACGCCGTCTTGATGGCACACGGCCTGACCGAAGGCCAGCTCGTTCAACTGCTCAAGCGCGCGCTCACGCCGAATGCATTCAGGACCTGGAGCGTGCGGGCGCGAGGGCGCTGAGTGTGTTGTGGGGCCTCTCGGTCTTTGCCCTAGATGGCGCCCACAGTGCTTTGCGTCAGACTCGCGCGTCGATTGATCCTCACCCCCAACGGAGAAGCAGCATGACCCCATCCGCATCGAAGAACATCCGCCCCTGGGCCCTGACCGCCGGCGCCGCGGCGCTGCTCGCACTCGCTGCATGCGGCAGCATGCCCGCCGCCAAGACCGGCATGAGCTTCTTCGTGACCAGCGCCGGCCCGGGCAAGGGCGCTGACCTCGGCGGCCTCGCCGGGGCCGACAAACAGTGCCAGGCCCTGGGCACGGCAGCCGGTGCCGGCAACCGCACCTGGCGCGCCTACCTGAGCCAGCAGCCGACCGCCAACCTGCCCGGCGTCAATGCGCGAGACCGCATCGGCAAAGGCCCGTGGATGAACGCGAAGGGCGCCGCGATCGCGACCGACGTGGCCAACCTGCACGGCGCCAACAACCTGAACAAGCAGACCGCGCTCACCGAAACCGGCACTGCTGTCAACGGCCGCGGCGACACCCCGAACACACACGACGTCTTGACCGGCACGCAGCCCGATGGCGGCTTCATCACGGGCAACGTCAACAGCACCTGCGGCAACTGGACGCAGAGCGGCGAGGGCTCGGCAATGGTCGGCCACCACGACAAGACCGGCCTTGACGAGAGCGCGCCGGCCAAGTCCTGGAACTCCTCGCACCTGAGCCGCGGCTGCAGCGCCGATGCGCTCAAGTCCAGCGGTGGCGCGGGCCTCTTTTATTGCTTTGCCGCCGACTGATCGACTGATCGAGGCGCACGAGACCCCCGCGCGCAACGCGGGTCTCGATGTGCTGCGAGCCGCGACGACGCTGCTCGTCGTCTTTCACCACACCGCGATCACCTACGGCGCAATCGGCGGCGGGTTTTACAAAGAGACCCTCACCGACCGCTCGTTTTCGTCGATGTTGTTGGTGTTCTTCTGCACTCTGAACCAGGCCTGGTTCATGGGCCTGTTCTTTCTGCTCGCCGGCTACTACACGCCGGCCGCGGTGCAGGCCAAGGGGCCGCTCCGCTACTTGCGCTAGCGCTTGCTGAGGTTGGGGCTGCCGCTGCTGTTCTTCGGCTCCGTGCTCGGGCCGATCACGATCGCACTGGCGCAGACCGCCCGCGGTCGGCCCTTTGTCGACACCTTGCTTGCGTTGTGGCGTCTTCGTGAATTCGAGAAAGGGCCGATGTGGTTCGCGTGGGCGCTGTTGATCTTCGCGCTGCTCGCGGTGGGCCTGATCGTCGTGATGCGCGGACGCAGCCCGGCTGAACAACCGACGCGCCAACCGACGCGCGAGTTACCCGGCAACGGCGTGTTGTGGCTCACCGCCCTTGCCACCGGCGTGGTCGCTTTCGGGTTGCGTCTGCTGTGGCCGGTGGGGCGCGAAGTCTGGGGTCTGCAACTTGGCTACTTCGCGAGCTATGCGGTGCTGTTTACTGCGGGCTGCATCGCGGCAGCGCCGCGCTGGTTGGAGCGACTGCCCGGTGATCGCGTGACGACTTGGCGCCGCATCAGCTGGATCAGCTTGCCTCTGCTGCCCATCGTCGCCTTGCTCGGCGGCCCGCTGCTCGGCGTGCAAGGCCGCCCCGAGGGCGGCTGGAGCGTGCCTGCGGCGGTTTACGCGTTTTGGGAGCCGCTGGTGGCGTGGGGTGTGATCCTCGCGCTGCTGCAGCGCTTCCAGCGGCACTTCAAGAGCCTCGGGCCGGTTTGGCAAAAACTCTCGCGGCGCGCGTTTGCCATCTACGTGATTCACCCGCCGGTGGTGGTGGCGGTGACGCTGGCTTGGCGCACCGTGGCCGCGCCGGCGTTGCTAAAGTTTGCGGTCAGCGGTGCGGTGGCTTGTGTGCTGTGTTTCGTGCTTGCCGGTGGGTTGCTGCGCCTGCCGGGTGTCAGGCGGGTGCTGTGACATGCGAGCAGCGGTCACCGCCCTCGGGCAAAGGTCGGGAGCCCTTTCAGAGAAGCGCAGAACTTTCGAGTTGTACAATAAACCGTACTTACAGGAGAACGCGCGATGGACGCTATTACCTACTCTTCAGCACGCGCGAACCTCGCCAGCACGATGGACCGCGTTTGCAACGACCATGAGGCTTTGATCATCACGCGCAATGGCGAGCAGGCCGTTGTGATGCTCTCGCTCGAAGACTTTCAGGCGCTCGAAGAAACCGCGTACTTGTTGCGCAACCCTTCAAACGCCAAACGCCTGCTTTCGGCGGCGGCACAGCTGACGGCAGGGAAGGGCGTGGCCAGAAAGCTGGCGAAGTGAAGCTGATCTTTGCCAACGAAGCCTGGGAAGACTATTTGTTCTGGCAGAAACAAGACAAGAAAATGCTCGAACGGATCAACAAGCTGATCGGTGAGGTTCAGCGAGATCCTTTTGCCGGGGTTGGGAAACCCGAGGCGCTCAAGCACGCTCTGTCAGGATTCTGGTCGCGGCGCATCAACGACGAACACCGCATGGTCTACAAGATCGAAGGGGGCGCGCTGCTTCTTGCCCAGCTCAGATACCACTATTAAGCCGCTCGATGTTCGACGCGAGGGGTGACTAAGAACGCGGCGACAGTCCAGAAGCTCAGAACGGCGCTTAACGTTTGAGATTGGCGAAAACGCGCGCCACGAACGCGCAGATGAGCCGTGATGCGTCGGGCCCCGAGGGGTCGGTGTGCGATTGGCTCGCTGCACCGCCGCTCCACGCGTGGCCCAAGCCTTGCACCTCGCAGAGGCTGACGCAGACGCTGCCTCGGCGTTTGAAATCGGTCACCGACATCGCCCGCCGTGCACCGCGTTGTACGGTGCGCGCGGGCACGGGTAACGCGCCCAGCGCATCCGCCCAGAGCCGCGCTGCGAAGCCGCCGTTGCGGGCGTTGACCACGGCGTCGGTCGTGCCCTGGATGACCAAGAGCGGCGGCAGCGGCACGCCTGCTGGCAAGGGTGTCGGCGCATGCCGGCCCTGCATTGCACGCAAGGCAGTCGCTGTCGACTGCGCCGTGCCGGGCGCCACACCCGAATGCATCGCCACTGCGCTGAAGCGCGCCGGGTAGCGCAGCGCCATCAGCGCGGCCATGCCGGCGCCGGCAGAGAAGCCGGCAAGCGCAATGCGGGTCGGGTCGGCACCGTGCCGTGCACAGGCTTGTTCGATCGCAGCGACGATGCTTGCCGCCTCGCTGGCGGCGCGGCCCGAGCGGGTATCGAACCAATTCCAGCAGCCTTGCGCGTTGGCCAATCGCTCCTGTTGCGGTAGCAGCAGCAGCCAATTGGCGCGGGCCGCCAGCGCCGGCAGCCGGCTGGCCTGCGCGATCTGTGCGGCGTCTTGCGCGCAGCCGTGCAGCAAGACCAACATCGGCCGAGGTCCAGCAGGCTTTTGACCTGCGGGGGCAAACAGACGGTATCTGCGCAAGCTTGCCGGCGCGACGGCGACCTCATCGACGAAAGGCTTGTGGCCTGCGGTCGATGCTTTGGTTTTGGCTTTGGTTTTGGTTTTGGTTTTCGGCCGTCGCGGCTTGGCCACTTTCGTTGCGGCGAGGCTTTGCACCACGGCGCGCCGACCGGCTCGCGCGAGCACCCCCAACGTTCGCCTGAACGATGTGCTCCAGCGCGGCGCGCGCGCGCGGCGGGCCATGTTGTTGCGCCCGGTTTGCGAACGACGAAACGAAATCTAGTTCACTTCTCGGCTTTGAGGATGGTGCCCATCGTCAGCTTCTTGACTTGATATTTGCCTTGATAGTCTTCCAGCTTGAATATGTTGTTGCGAGCCATGATGATCCCCATGGACGGTTCTTGCTGGACGTAAATGATGTCGCCGGCAGCGGCTTTGACCTGAATCTCAGCCCAGTTCTCCGCTTTCGAATAGATCTTGTGTTCGCCGGGCGCGAGATTGAAGTAGATGTACTGGCTCGACCGTGTGTACCCAACTTCTGACGGCGCCTCTTGATCGTCGACGAACACGTTGAACCGAACCAAACCGCCCAAACCCGATGGCCGAACGACATAGACAATCGCTTTTCCTGGCTCTGGCGTTTTCGGCAGCTGATAAGTCGCAGTTTCAGCTTTCATCGCCTCAGGCGAGGGAAGGCTGGCGCAACCTGTCATCGCTATGAGAGCCGCGACGAGAAAGGCGGTCACGACGGATTTTCTTTTTTGCACTACGTGCTCCTGCATGGTGGTTGGGGAAAGTGATCTAACTAGCGACCGAACAAAATCGCCGCCGCGGCCAGTGCGGCCGGAACGCTCTGCACGAACAAGATCTTGATGCCGACCGACATCGCACCGTACAGCCCGGCCACGAACACGCAGCCGAGAAAGAACAACTGCACGGGATGGCCGGCCACGCCGAGATAGAGGCCCCAGATCAGCCCCGCGGCCAAAAAGCCGTTGTAGAGCCCTTGGTTGGCGGCGAGCACTTTCGAGGCGGTGGCGAACTCGGCAGTGGTGCCGAAGGCCCTGCGGCCGGCGGGTTTGTCCCACAAGAACATTTCGAGCACGACGATGTAGCCGTGAATCAATGCGACCAGCCCGACGAGCAAATTGGCGATCATGGTGTCGACCTTTGGGTGAGCGGGCTGACGATACGCCGGGAGCGCGATTCTAGAAGCGGGCGTGCGCGGCTATGCTCGCGGCCCTAACGGGCAGGGTGCGAAGGAGCCGGCCGATGTCAACGCGCAAGGCGCCACCCATGAACGGGCCACTGAACAGTCGGATAGATACGCCCGTGTCGCCGCCGATTCAAGGTCTCGCCTACCTCGCCGGCTATGACGAAGCGACGCAGTCGCAAGTGCGCATGCTGCTCGCCGAAGGGCGCCTGGCCGAGCGCCTGCAACGCCGCTACACCGAGCTGCATTCGGTGCGCACCGACGCGGCGCTCTACGACTACACGATGGCGCTGAAGGCCCGCCACATGCGCAGCGCGCCGCCGCTCTCGAAGGTGGTCTACGACAACCGCCTGCACGTGATCGAAAACGCGTTGGGCACGCACACCACGGTCGCGCGCGTGCAGGGCAACCGGCTCAAGGCGAAGCGCGAGATTCGCATCGCCGGCATCTTTCGCCAGATGCCCGAGCCGCTGCTCAAGATGATCGTCGTGCACGAACTAGCGCACCTCAAGGAGCGCGGTCACGACAAGGCCTTCTATGCGCTTTGCGAGCACATGGAGCCCGACTACCACCGGCTCGAGTTCGACCTGCGGCTGAGCTTGTTGCAGGCTGAGTTCAGCGGGCAGCCGGTGTGGCGCACCAGCGGATTTGCAGCCTGATTGCGGCAAACGCTATCGCCGAATGCCGAAGTGATCGACCAACGCCCGATCGAATTCGAGCGGCGTGCGCAGCAGCGTCGCTTGACGCACGCCGCGGTCGGTCGTGATCAATTGATCGCCGCTGATCGTCACGCGGCCGCGTGGCGTTGCGCGTGAGCAGACGATCTTGCGTGTGAAGTGCGAATCGGGAGATGTTTGATGAAACCAGCACATGCCGGCAAAGTCTTCGATCGCTCTGGGCTGTGAGCGAAAACCGTACTCGGGCTGCGCCGCTGAAACAATGAATTCTTCGCCTTCGGCGGCCACGGTGTAGCCGATACCGCTTCGGTGCTGCGCCCGTTGCCGGTTCATGCGCAACGGCAACGCAAACGAGTCGCCGAAGCCCACGTCGGCCAGCCAAGTCTCACGACCGACTTTCACGAGCAACGCCATGTGGTCGAAGTCGGGCCCGGGCTGGCCTTGCGTATCGAAAACATTGGCCGAGATCCGACTCACGGCGAACCCGAGCGTGAGCAAGAGCGTTGCGAAGAGACCGTTCAACTCATAGCAGATGCCGCCACGTCGGCGCCCGACGATCTTCTCGAACAGCGCACTGTT
This sequence comes from Rhizobacter sp., assembly GCA_043753755.1. Taxonomy (GTDB): domain Bacteria; phylum Pseudomonadota; class Gammaproteobacteria; order Burkholderiales; family Burkholderiaceae_C; genus LMDS01. Next base: position 15,742 of record JAYUWC010000310.1, on the reverse strand, counting down.
TTCTAGGCTGAGCGGGCGCTGCCGGTGAATGTCGAGGTTCTCGAACGGCACCGATCTCAGGTGGGCGAGTTGCAAGCTGAAGAGCGCGCGCAGCGTCGGCGCCGGCACGTCGCGAAGGCCGATCCGCGCGAGGCAGCAGTCGACTTGCGCCGGCGCGAGGCCCTGCACCTTCATTAGCCCTAAATGTTCGGCTCGACCAGCGTCGCCAATTGCGCCAGCGACTCCTGCCAGCCCAGGTAGCACATCTCGAGCGGGATCACCGCCGGGATGCCGGCCTGCACGATCTGCACATCGGTGCCGCACGAAACGGCCTTGAGGGTCACCGTCACGTTCATCGTGCCGGGCAGGTTGGGGTCGTCGAATTGGTCGGTGTAGCGGATGAGCGCGCCCGGCACCAGCTCGAGGTACTCGCCGCCGAAGGCACGCATCAGGCCGGTCGTGAAATTTTCGAGCGACGTCTTGAAGCCGCCGCCGACTCTCGCATCCATGTGCTCGACCTTGCAGGTAAAGCCGTAGGGCGGCAGCCACTTGGCGAAGGCCGCGGGATCGAGAAACGCACGGTAGATTTTTTCGGGCGGGGCGCGCAGCACGCGGTGAAGTTGGACGCAACCGGTGGACGCCGCGAGGCTCCTGTGTTGGACGAAGGCCCGACCTTACCAATCCTCTTTGACCGCGAGCGCCATCTGCCGACCGGCAGCGTTGCGCGCGGCGAGCCACGCGGTCAAGGTGCCGGCCACGACCACGGCCACGCACAACGCGGCCAGGCGGGCCCACGGCAACAGCAGGTCCATCGTCCAGTGAAAGCTCTGCGGGTTCACGACCTTGACCAGCACGATGCTGACCGCGAGGCCGAGTGCCAAACCGAGCAGCGCGCCGGCACAGGTCCAGACCGCGCCCTCGACCGCCACCACGGCGAGCACCTGCCGCCGGGTGAGGCCGAGGTGCGCGAGCAGGCCGAACTCTTTGCGGCGGGCCAGCACCTGCGCCGAAAAACTCGCGGCGATGCCGAACAGCCCGATCGCGATCGCCACGGCCTGCAGCCAGTAGGTGACCGCGAAGCTGCGGTCGAAGATGTGCAGCGAGGTGTTGCGAATTTCACCGGCCGAGGCGAACTCGAGCAGCGCGCCATCGAGTCCGAGCGAGCCGCAGAGCGCACGCAACTCGCGCTGCAATGCGCTCGCATCGGCGCCTGGCGCGAGCCACAAGGCCAGATCGTTGACGCGGGTGTCGCCGGTCAAGCGGCGGTAGTCGTCTTGTGCCATCGCGATGGCGCCGTGCTGCCGCGCGTAGTCGCGCCACACACCCGCGACGAACACACGCGGGTTGCCGGCGAGCGGCAAGGCGAGGGTGGTGCCGGGCCGCGCGCCGTAGAGGTCGACCATCGCCTCGCTGACGTAGACAGCGGTCGCGTCGGCGGGCGCTGCCACCACCTCGCCGACCAGCGGCAGGCGTTTTTCGGCTGGTGCCAGCGCACGCGCGATCAACACGACCGCCGGCTTGCCTGCATCGAGCTGCAGCTGCACGACGCGCTGTGACTCCGCACGTTGCACACCGGTCAAACGCGCCGCGCGCGAGGGCAGGTCGACCGGCAGCGTGACGACATCGCCGGCCCCCAGCGACGAGGCCGCGCGCACGTAGAGGTCGGCCGGCAGCACGGTGTCCAGCCACTGGGTCACCGAGTCGCGAAAGCTCGCGACCATCACCGTCAGCGCAACCGCGAGGCTCAGGCTCGCGACCACGCCGGCCACGGCAATGGTGGCGGTGTTGCGCTGATAGCGCGCGCGCTCGACCGCGAGTAGCGCGAGCGCGTTGCGCGGCGGTGCCACGCCTTTGAGCAACAAGCCGACGCCGGCCGGCACGCAGGCGATGCCGCCGAGCAGCAGCAAGGCCACCGAAACATAGGCCGCGAGCGGAATGCCCGCGATCGGCGGCAGCAGTGCGAGCGCCACGCCGGCGACCAGCATCAGCGGCCCGAGCCATGCCGCAGCGCCTGTGGCACCGCTCGCCGCCAGGCCCTTGAGCGCCTGCGCCGGTGCGATCTGTTGCGCCTGCCGCGCGGGGACGAAGCCGCCGACCATCGCTGCGACCACGCCGAGCCCGCCGTAGATCACGGCGGCAATCGGATCGAACTGCAAGTGTGGCGCGACCCCGGGAAAGTAGCCGCCGCCGAGGTCGCCGGCGAGCAGCTTCAAAGCGAGCCCCGCCAGCGCCGTGCCGAGCGCGATGCCGAGCACGCTGCCCGCAGCCCCGAGCAGGGCCGACTCGGCCAGCACCAGCGCCAGGCGCTCGCGCCCGCTCAGGCCGAGCACACCGAGCAGCGCGAGTTGCGGCAGACGTTTGGCGACCGACAGCGAGAGGATGGAGAACACCAAAAACGCGCCGGTGAAAAGCGCGACCAGCGCCAGCACCGTGAGGTTGACCCGGTAAGCGCGCGAGACGTTCGAGACCCGTTGCGCCGCCTCATCGGGCGCCGCGGCGCGGATGCCGTCGGGCAGCTGCAGTTCGCGCAGCACGGCGCTGCGATCGGCGCCGGTACGCAGCCGCACGTCGATTCGACCGACGCGGCCGAGCCAGCCGAAGGTGGTTTGCGCGCCGGCGATGTCGATCACCGCCAGCGCCGCGCCCTCGGCCGCGACTGTGCCCTGCACGCGCAGCTCGATGGTGCCCGAAGGCGTGCGCACGCGAAGCAGGTCACCGCTCAGGCGCTGCCGCGCCTGTGCATTCAGAAAGACCGCATCGGGCGCCAGCATCGCGGCGCGATCGGCGCCGGCCGCTAGCCGGGGCATCAACGCGGGTGAGAGCGAAGCCGCGACCAAGGCATCGATGCCGACCACCTTGAGCGGCACCCGCGCGCCTTGCGCGTCGATCGCGACCGTGTCGATCTCGATCACCGGGCTCGCGACGGCGACCTGCGGGTGCACCGCGACCCGGCCGTAGAGCGCCTCGTCGAAGCCGGCGAGCGAGCCGCGCAATTCGAAGTCGGGCACGCCGTTGACCGCGCGCACCGCCGAGCTGAATTCGCTCAGCGCGGACTGGTTGATGAGTTGCACCGAGAACGCGAGCGCCACCCCCAGCATCACCGCGAGCAACGCGGCCAGATTGCGCCACGGGTGATGGCGCAGCTCGGGCCACGAGAGCTGGCGCAGCAGGGAGATGACGACGCTCCACGCGCCGGGTATGTCGGTCGACCCGCCGAGAGGATCGGGCCCTTCTTCGGGCAGCCCGGCGCGGCGGCCCGCTCGCCCTTGCATCAGGGTGCCCCGTCGCGCATGCCGGTGGCGGTGAGCGTCAGCACGCGATCGGCGCGTGCGGCGGCGGTGCGTGAATGCGTGACCAGCACGCAGGCCGCGCCGACCCGGCGCACCTGCGCCGAGAGCAGGTCCATCACGCGTTCGGCGGTTTGCGGGTCGAGGTTGCCGGTCGGCTCGTCGGCCAATATCAAGCGGGGCTCGTGCACCAGCGCGCGTGCGATCGCGACCCGCTGCAGCTGGCCGCCCGAGAGCGTTTGCGGCAAGCGCGCACCCAAGCCTTCGAGGCCGACCGCAGCGAGTATTGCCTGCACCTTGGCCTCCGCCGGCCGGCCTTGCAGCAGCAGCGGCAAGCCGACGTTGTGGGCCACGCTCAGGTGCGGCAGCACATGAAAAGCCTGGAACACGAAGCCGAGTTGCACGCGGCGAAAGAGGGCCTGCTGCGTTTCATCGAGTGCCACGATGTCGGTGCCGGCGATCAGCACCCGGCCCGCGTCGACACTGTCGAGACCGGCGATGCAGTTGAGCAGCGTCGACTTGCCGACCCCCGATTCACCGAGGATCGCAACAAACTCGCCAGCCGCCAGTTGCAGATCGACATGGCTGAAGATCGTGGCCTCGCCGTAGCGTTTGGCGAGCGCCGAGACTTCCAGCAGCGTCGATGCGGTGGGGCTGGTCATTGCTCAGAGGCTATCGGGCCACGCCTCGACCACACCTGTTGCAAGGGCTACGACCCGCTCGGTCGCGTCGGCTGCGTCGCAGGCCACGCGCTGCCGCTGCGGCATGCCGCGCAACCAGGTCAACTGGCGCTTGGCGAGTTGGCGCGTGGCGGCCACGCCGCGCTCGGGCAACTCGCTCAGGTCACCTGCGACCAGCGCCTCCCAGGTTTGCCGGTAGCCGACGCAACGCATCGACGGCATGTCGGCGTCGAGGTCGCCACGCTCGCCGAGTGCACGCACTTCGTCTGCCAGGCCGGCTTCGAGCATCTGGTGAAAGCGCGCTTCGATGCGTTGGTGCAGCCACGCGCGGTCATCGGGTTCGAGCGCGATCAGCGGCGGTGATTCGCGTGCCGGCTTTTCGGTATGGAAGGCCGACAGCGGCTGGCCGCTCACGCGGTGCACTTCGAGGGCGCGCTGGATACGTTGTTGATCTGCTGGCTTCAAACGCGCGGCGGTGATCGGGTCGACGCGTTGCAGCTCGGCGTACAGCGCGGGCAAGCCCTTGCGTTCGAGCTGCTCGGCAAGCGCCGCGCGCACATCGCGGTCGGCGGCGGGCATGGCGTCCAGGCCCTCGAACAGCGCCTTGAAATAAAGCATCGTGCCGCCGACCAGCAACGGCACGGCGCCGCGCGCCGTGATCTCGTCGATCAAGCGCTCGGCATCGACAACGAAGCGTGCGGCCGAGTAGGCCTCGCTCGGCTCGATCAGGTCGATCAGGTGATGCGGCACCAGAGCCCGCTCGGCGGCGCTGGGCTTGGCGGTGCCGATGTCCATGCCGCGGTAGACCAGAGCCGAGTCGACGCTGACGATCTCGACCGGCCGCTTGCCCTGCCAAGCCGCCGCGATTGCCAGCGCGGCGGCGGTCTTGCCGGAAGCGGTCGGCCCGGCGAGGCAGAGAAAGCGTCGGGTGGGCGGCTCGTGGGTCGAGGTGCGGGTGGTGTTGTCGCCGATGCGGGCTTCAGGCATGAACGGGTCTTGTCGTGTGCGGTGTCAAAGCACGGCAGGGTTGAGCCGCCACATCGCGAGCGTCAACGCCGAAGCGAAAGCAACCCAGGCCGCGTAAGGCAGAAGCAGCGCGCCGGCCAGCGGACGCCAGGCCCAGAAGGCGCGCGCGGTCGCGATCACCGAAGCGAGCAGCAACAAGACCTCGGCGAACGCGAGGGCGCCGGTGTGCCAATGAAAGAACAGCCAGGTCCAGATGGCGTTGAGCACCAGCTGCAGGCCGTAGAGGCGCAGAGCGGGCATCGATGCCTGCAAGCCGGCACGCTTGACGACCAGGCAGGCGGCCGCAGCCATCATCGCGTAGAGCACGCTCCACGCGGGGCCGAACACGGTTGGCGGCGGTGCCCACGCGGGCTGGTTCAGCGATTGGTAGAAGTCTTTCGCGTCTAGCGAAGCGAAGGCGCCGATGGCCGCCGTCAACAACGTGACGGCGACGATCGCGATGTACGCGCCCGGGCCCGAACGATCGGCCGCGGTGGGTGCGCGGGCGGTCATGCGAAGGCCTCGTCGAGGCGTAGATACCGCCATTGCCCTGGGGGCAGATCACCCAGCATGACCTTGCCGACGCGCACCCGCTTCAGGCCCAGCACCTGCAGGCCCACCGCATCGCACATGCGGCGAATCTGCCGCTTCTTGCCTTGCGACAACACAAAGCGCAGCTGGTCGTCGTTGACCCATTCGACCTCCGCCGGGCGCAGCGCCTCGCCGTCGAGTTCCAGCCCGTGGCGCAGCAGCGCAAGCCCGGCCGCCGGCAGACCGCCGCGCTCTATCGAAGCGACCCGCACCAGGTACTCCTTCTCGATCTCGGTCTCTTCGCCGATGAGCTGTTTGGCGACACGGCCGTCTTGAGTGAGTACCAAAAGGCCGACCGAATCGATGTCGAGCCGGCCGGCGGGCACCAGGCTTTTCAGGTGCTCGCGCAAGAAGCGTGTGCCCGAGCGGTCGTCCCGCCACTGGTTGTCGGGCGTCACCAGAACGACTGCCGGCTCGTAGCCGTCTTCTGCCTGGCCGCTGACATAGCCGACCGGTTTGTTGACCAGCACGGTCACGCGTTGCGCCTGCATAAACTTGGCCTTCGCGTCGATCGTGACGCGCTGGTCTGGCATCACACGTGAGCCCAGTTCTTTGACCAGTTGGTCGTCGACCCGTACATAGCCGGCGGCAATCCATTCATCGGCCTCGCGGCGCGAGGCGATGCCGAGTTCGCTCATGCGTTTCGAAAGTCGCAAGCTGCCGGGCGCGTGCTCGCGGTGCTCGAAGTGATCGTCGTCGTCATCGTGCGGTGGCCGACGCGAAGCAGGCGGTTGGCGGCGCGGCGGGGGGCGGGGGTCGAAGCGGGCCGGCGGGTGGGATGGGGCGCTGCGGGCATCGCGAGCGTTACGGGTGTCACGAGCGTCGGACGTGCCGCGAGCGTCACGCTGCGGCGGGCGGGCAGGCTGCATAAAGCGACTGTCGCGCTGCGGCGGCTGCGGTGGCTGCTGTCGGGGGTCACCATACTCACGTGGTTGGCGCGGGTGGTGCGGCTGATGCGGCTGATGCGGGTCGCGCGCATCGCGAGACCCGCGCATGTCTCGATCGGGCCGCGCGAACGCACCCTGCGGCGGCGCTGATCGTGTGCCGGGTGTCTGAGGGGCGCCGCGGGAGTCATGCGGCGGCCGTGGCGACGACATCGGCGCGCGCGGCGCAAAGGCCGCATTCGCCGGGCGATTCGGCGGGTGCGCGTCGGCACGGCGTGGCGATGCATGCGGTGCAGGCGGTCGGGCAGCACCCACATCACGGTCTCGACGCATGAAGCCTTCCGGCGGACGGTCGCCGAAGCGTTGGCGGAGTTGCTCTTGGTAGCGTGCTTCGCGCTCGGCCCGTTGGGCTTGCGCTTGCGACAGCGTCGGGCGCGCACCTTTCGGACCCGCCTGTGCACCGCGCACTGGCGGACGCTCGGTGCCGGCGCTGCGCTTCGTCGCGGTGCCGGACTTTTTCAGTTTGATCGTGGCCATGCGTGATTGGAGCATGAGCCCATGCGACGCATGCACTGCCCAAAAGGGGTTCCGCCGTCGCTCTCCAGCCAAATCACGGGTCTGACACGGCGCTCGCCCGCAACACGCCGTTCTCGAGCGTGCCTTCGATGTCCACATATGCCCCAGCCAGCCCGGCCGCGAGTTCGGGCGGCTGGAAGCGGGCAGCGCTGGCATCGACGCGCTGGCCATCGAGCCGAAAGTCGGCCGCCGACACATAGTCGGTGACCGTGCCGCGCAGGCGAAAGATTCCCGCTTGCGTCGGGCGCGCGTCGATCTCGATCGCCCGCAGCACGCCGAGGTCGGCCGTGTTTTTTACGCCTTTGATGCGCACGATGCCGCCGGCGGCCAGGTCGCTCGCGGTGCCGGTCGGCCCGAGGAAGGTGGTGGCGGCATCCCACACGATATCGACCTCGTTTACTTGCAAAAACCCGGTCGTGCCTGTCACCTCGACAGTGGCCGCGGGGCCAGCGATCTCGATCACCGCACCGGCGCGCGCAAACGTCAGGGTCTGCACGGTGAACTCGTCGCCGGCCTGCGTTCCGCGCACTTCTACAGTGGCACCTGCGGTGAGGTCGGCAGCACTGCCGCCGACGAACACAGTGGCGGCATTCAGGCGGAAGCCGGGCGAGAGCCCGAAGAGGTGCAAGCGCTGCTGAGAGACGTCCCAGTCGGTCAGCGCGCCGGCTTGTACGAACACCACGCCCGACGAAGGTGTGACGGCGCGAACCTGCGCAGCCACGAGCGCGTTGCCCGAGATGGTGCCGGTGATTCGCACCGGCACGCCGTTGGCGAGGTTGCCGGCAGAGAAGCCTTCGAAGCGGGCGGCGGCCGCATCGATCGCGGTGCCGCGCGCCGAGAAGCGGCTCGCGTCGACCAGGTCGCTCACCCGCGCGTCGACGATGACGAGCGGCGCCTGGGTGTCGGGTTGAACCGTCACCGATTGCGCGCGCAGCGTGTTGCCCTCGAGCTTGCCCACGGCGCGCACCACGCTGCCATTGGCCAGGCCGGCGAGTTCGCTGGCCGGCAACGCCGTGGCGTCGACGCGCACGCCCTGCAGCTGCCAGCTGCCGGGGGAAGTGAAACGGGTGACGACGCCCGCCAAGCTTGCCGAAGTCGCTTCGCCGGTGCGCGATGCTTCGCGGCCCCACACCTGCGCGGGCAGCGAGCCGTCGGCCGCGAGACGCTCGCCGAACACGACCACGCGGTCGCCGACCCGGGGGCTCTCGAGGGTGACGGCACCGCGCAGGTCGACCCGCAACCCGCTGACGACTGCCGAGGCGCCGTCGAGCCGTTCTGCCGTACCCATCACGCGAACGCCTGCAGCACCGACCGTGCGCACAACGCGGGTCGCGCGCAAGAGCCCTCGGTCGTCGCGCCGGCCGTGCACGATCAGGTTGTCGCCCACTTTCAAGCCGGCGAGGTTGCGGGCGCCTTCGAACAGCGTGGGGTCTGCGGCTACCGCGTCGACCACGATGCGCTGGCCGGCCACGATCAGGCCACGTCCGGCAAGGTCGACGCTGGCCAGCGGGCCGACCACTTCCGGCGTGACCACGACGTCTTCGATGCGCGCTTGTTCATCGGCCCGAAGGTGCACCACCATGCCCAGCTTGAGCTCTGCCAGCGGGCGTTGTTGCGGCGCGCGCGGGTCGATCTCGAGCGTCATGCGGCCCGAGCGTTCGTCGAACCGTTGCCCTGCAACGATCACGCTGCCGAAGCCCTCGACCGGGCCGGAGGCATAGCGCCCGGTGCCTTCGCCACCGACCCCACATCCGGCCGGTATGGCGCATGCCAGGAGTGCCGCCACTGCGCTCATCCATGAAGCCGACCGTGTCATGTTTTTTCTCCCCCTGGGGTTGCCGACTTCGGGGCCGCGGGTGCGACCGGTGCCGAATAAAAGTAAATGCCGAAGCGCACACGGGTTTCCGGATGCGCGGTGTCGAAACCCAACGCCTTGTCGCGCTCGACGCAGTCGAACGCTTCGATCACGGCTCGCTTGTAGGCCGAGCGCCAGAGCTTGCGCGCGAGCAGGTGAAGTGCCTCGGCAGATTCAGGACGCAACTCGTCGGCGATCAGGCTGTACTCGAGAAACGTTTTTTCACCGGCGAGCACATTTGCGACCGCCGCACGCCCGTGGTCGGCCAGGCTGCGCGACATCGCGCCCAGCGACTGCTCCTGGCTCCGCGTGGGCACCAGGCTTTCGACGATCACCCGCGCCAAGCCGCCCTCCTGGCGCACCAGCCCGATGCGAACCAGTTCGTCGAGCACCGCTTGCGCGTGCACGTCTTTCGACAGCGAGTCGGCCAGGCGCTCGAAGGTCGGCTGTGCGGCATCGGTGCTGCGAAGCGATAGCGCGAGGGGGGCTCCATCGGGGTCGCAGTAATACGGGTCGGAGACCCAGCGCGCAAGCGTCTGCATCGGCAAAGTGGCGGTCAATGCCTTCGGCGGTAGCGAAGAGCCGCGGTGCGCCAGCTGGGTCTTCACGTCGCGTCGCTGGAGACCGCTGCGCAGGCCGATGGCGGTCAGCGTCGGGCCGGCGCCTTCCACTGTGAGTTCTTCCAGCGCAGCTTCGACAAACATTCTTTTAAGAGCCGCAGCGAAGCGGGGGTGGTCGACGCCGTGGTGCACCAGCAATTTCACGAGTGGCGCGACCGCCTCGGCAACTTCGCGCAAGACGGTTTCGACGGTCGGAGCCGGAGCGGGGTCAGCCATGGACGGGTATTTTGCACGCCAATGTCGGGACGGCGAGTGGCGCGGCTGATACGCGGCTGCCGGCAGGCGATTGCCGGCTTTTCGTCGCGAGTAGCGGGTTGTCACAGTTGCCCGCTTGCATGCATTGAACTGATGGCGTGTAATTTGCACGCCAATACCCACCAGGAGTTTTTCTATGCGTGCGATTCTTTTGTCGTTTTCGATCGCTTCGGCGCTCGCGGCTTGCGGGGGGGGAACCGACGCCACGAGCAACGCTTCCGACGGATCGGCGCGGCCCTCGGCCGTGATGGCAGGGGACGGATCGGCAAAGACGAAGCTGGGTTCGACGACCAGCGGCCAGCGCTGGTCCGACCCCAAGACCTGGGGCGGCACGGTGCCACCTGCGGGCGCGGCGGTGGTGATTCCCGCTGGGCAGACTGTCGTGCTCGACATGGCCACGCCAGCCCTGAGCGGCCTCACGGTCGAAGGCACGCTGCTGGCCGACGACACCGATGTCGCCATCACGACCGACATGCTGGTCGTGCGCGGCGGGCGCCTTTCGATCGGCACAGCGGCCGCGCCTTTTACGCGCCGCGCGACCATCACGCTGACAGGCAGCACCACCGCCGATTTGCCCGGTGCCGTCGGCTTCGGCGCCAAGGTGCTGGGGGTGATGGGCGGCGTACTGGAGCTGCACGGCAAGGCCGGCGTCAGCAGCTGGACGCGCTTGGCAAATGCAGACCTCGCAGCCGGCGTTCGCCGCATCACGGTCGATTCGGCGGCAGGCTGGCAAGCCGGTGACCGTATCGTGATCGCGACCTCGAGCCCAGACATGCAGGCGTACGACCTCGCGGATATCGCGGCTGTCAACGGCAACACCATCGATCTCGCGGCGCCGCTGAAGCATCCGCATTTCGGCACGGTGCGTCAGGTCGGCAACCGGCAAATCGACGTGCGCGCAGAAGTCGGGCTACTCAGCCGCAACATCGTCGTGCAGGGCGACGCCGCCTCGGAGGATTCGAAGGTCGGCGGGCACGCCATGTTCATGTCGAGCGCTGCAGGCGCCACGGTGCAGATCGCGGGGGTCGAGTTCGCCCGCATGGGTCAGCTCGACAAGCTGGGCCGCTACCCGGTGCACTTTCACCTCATGGGCGCGGGTTGCAAGGGCTGCTACGTGAAAGACAGCGCGGTGCGCGACAGCATCCAGCGCGGCATCGTGGTGCACGGCACCCAGGGCGTGGCATTGACCGGCAACGTCGTCTTTAACACGGTGGGTCACAACATCGTTATCGAAGAAGAAACCTCGACCGGTAACCGCATCGAAGGAAACCTGGCCCTGGTGAATCGGCAGCCGAGCCCCCTGCACACCGAGCCGACGCTGGTTTCACAGGAAGACCGGATGCCATCCAACTACTGGTTCAAGACGGCCCTCAACACGGTGGCGAACAACAGCGCCGCGGGCAGTTTTTTCAATGGCTTCAACTATGCCGGCATCGATGGTGGCGAAGACGATGCGCGCATCGGCAACCCGATCGACTTTCGCGACAACACCGCGCATGCGGCGATGGGCATCGAAGGCGCCGGTGCCGGTGACTTCGACATCACCGGCGGCTTGTTGATCCTGAGCGATGCGCGCAGGCCCGCGAACGAGCGGATCGAGGGCCTGCTGGCGTACCACAACCAGGTCGGCGTGTGGCCAGAGAAGACCGCCGGATTTTTGATTCAGGGGCTGGTGGCCGTGGAAAACCGGCTGCATCTCGAGAATCGCGGCGTCGGTAATCAGGTGCGCATCAAGAACAGCTTGTTTGTTGCGAAGCTGCCGGGCAGCGCGGCCGTGCCGAGTGATTTGGCGCATATTCAATATGGCTCCGACGTGGTGCTCGAGGACAGCACCTTCGCCGGCTGGGACATGCTCGGATTCGGAGCTACCGACACCGGGCCCTCACTGGCTTCGTTCAAGATTTCAGGTGCGCAATTCATCGGGCCCAAGCCACGCACTGGGCTGACCGACCTTGCGGTGCACGAGTTCGCCGACGACACCCTGCTGCCACGCGGCTTCTACGTGCCAACTGGCACGCGATGGCTTTCGACTTCGCAGTGTGCGACAGTTGCGCTCGACGCCGACACCGCCGAGCCGAATCCCTGGACACGTTGCCCACAACGGCTGCGTTACGCCGAGCTCGAAGTGCGTGACCGTCTCGACAGCACGTTCAATGGCAAGGTCGATCCCTACCTCGTGAGAAACGACGGCTTGCGCTATCGCCGACAAGCCACGTCCGACAGCGCAAATCAAGCCACCGGCGAGCACGCTGCAACCGTGATCTACAACGAGGCTTCGCTCCAGTACCGCCTCGAGGCTCCTGCCTCCGCGAACGGCTGGGCAATGCGCCTCTTTTCCTCAGCAGACACTGCCTGGGTAAATGTCGCCATTCCCGTGGCCGCTGCGCCGCGCGGCGTCTACCGCACGGGGCTCGCCTTCGACCAACCCGACCCGCCCTCGGCAGCCTCTGCACTCGTCGCCGTCAGTTCCCTCGCGCAGCACTCGGCGAACCCGAAGCGCACCTACTTCTACGATGCGGCCAAAGGCGTGGTGCACGCGCAGGCCGGCGCGCAGTGGCTGATCGTCAGCCCTTGAAAGTTCGGGACGGCAGCGACTCGTGATGCGCCTTGCTGCTTCGGCCGTCTGGGGTGCCGTGCTTCTGGCGGGGCTTGCCGGCGACAACCGGCAAGGTGCTCGCATGCCGGTCGCCGAATCGCTCGACGCACTTCACGCCCGGTGCGTCGATGCGATGGTCCGCCAGACCTGCCGGGTGATGAACGGGGCGCCCGAATCCAGCGTGCCGCTGCCGGGTGCTGTGTTCATCGCGGGCCTCGGGGCCGTCGACGCTATTGCTTATTCGGAACTGCGCCAGGCCGGCGACAGCATGTGTAGCCTCGGCGTTGCTGCTTGTGAGGCCGCATCGGAAGGCTCGCGCTGCCAGACATGGCGAGCCTTGTGGCGGTCAAGCCCAACGCGAGACGACGTCGCGCGCGGCACCTCGCGCTCGGCGTTCGCGCGCTTCGCTGCTGCCGCGCCGCCTCGGGAGTCGCGCGCCGGGTCGAGCGCCAACCGCTGAGGCAGTTGACTCAATCGACGGGCGGTTCAGCGGCCGCGCCAGAACAACCCGTCGAGTTCTTTCATCGTGATTTGCCGCCACGTGGGGCGGCCGTGATTGCATTGGTCGGCGCGATCGGTCGCTTCCATGTCGCGCAGCAGCGCGTTCATCTCGGTGAGCGTGAGCTGGCGGTTGGCGCGCACCGCGCCGTGGCAGGCCATCGTCGACAAGATCTCGTGCTGCGCCCGTTGAATGACGCTCGACGCCTCGAACTGGGCCAGCTCGGCGAGCACGCTGCGCGCGAGTTCGACCACGTCGCCGCCCGCCAACGCCGCCGGCTGCGAGCGCACGGCGAGTGCGGTGGCCGAGAGCGGCGTCACGTCCAGGCCCAAGCGCCGCAGGTTGTCGGCCTGCACTTCGGCGGTCGCGATCTCGGCAGCAGTGGCGGCAAAGGTCGCCGGGATCAGCAGCGGCTGCGAGGCGATGGCGCTCGAGAGGGTCTCGCCCAGGCTCGCCTTGAGCCTCTCGTAGACGATTCGCTCGTGAGCGGCGTGCATGTCGACGATCACCAGGCCATGCGCGTTTTCGGCCAACACGAAGATGCCGCCGAGTTGTGCGATCGCGCGGCCGAGTGGCCAGCTGTCATCGACTGGTGACGCCTTCGCAGACGCGGGCGCCACGTTCCACGGCTGCGGCGGCTCTTGCGCGTAGAGCGTGGCGAGTTGCTGCAGGCCCAGCGAGGCTTGCTGAGGCGCGGTGTAGCGGCCTGGGCTGGCGGCAGCGAATGACGCGCCCCCCGAATGGAAAGGAGGCGCGGTCGCGGTGAGGATATTGGTAGCAGCGGCACCAGCGACACCAGCGACACCAGCGGCACCACCGGCAGCCCCCGCACGCGGGATCGCCAGCGCGCTTTCAACCGCGCGCCGCACCGCCTGATGCACCTCGCGCAAATCGCGAAACCGCACCTCGACCTTGGTCGGGTGTACGTTGACATCGACCCGGTCGGGTGCGATTTCGATGAACAGCACGTAGGCCGGCTGGCGGCCGCCGTGCAGCACGTCTTCGTAGGCCGCGCGCACGCCGTGGGCGATCAGCTTGTCGCGCACGAAGCGGCCGTTGACGTAAACGTATTGCTGGTCGGCCCGCGCGCGCGCCGCCTCGGGCGTGCCGCTGCGGCCGGTGACGCGCAGCACGCCGGACTCGATCGCGAGCGCGCGGCTGTTGGCGACGAATTCGTCGCCGAGCACGTCGACCACGCGCGCGGCCACGCTGGCCCGGCGCCACTGCTGCGCGAGCTTGCCTTCGTGCCAGACGGTGAAGCCGACCCCGGGCCGCACCAGCGCGTGGCGCCGCACCGCCTCGACGCAGTGCGCGAATTCGGTCGCCTCGGTCTTCAAGAATTTGCGCCGCGCCGGTGTCGCGAAGAAAAGCTCTCGCACTTCGACGCTGGTGCCGACGCCGCGCGCTGCCGGCACCAGCTCGCCAGAGCGCGCATCGAGCCGCTGCGCGTGCGCCGCGTCAGCGGTGCGGCTGGCGATCGAGACCTCGGCCACGGATGAAATCGCCGCCAGCGCTTCACCTCGAAAACCCATCGTCGCCACACCCTCGAGCTCAGTCAACGAAGTGATCGTGCTGGTGGCGTGGCGGCGCAAGGCGAGCGGCAACTCGGTGGCGGGGATGCCGGCCCCGTCGTCTTCGACCACGATGGACCGGACGCCACCGCCGACGAGTTTGACGACGATTTCGGTCGCACCGGCGTCGAGCGCGTTGTCGACCAACTCACGCACGACCGACGCCGGCCGCTCGACCACCTCGCCGGCGGCGATCTGGCTGACGAGCTCATCGGGCAGTTCGCGGATCGGGCGGCGGGAGGAAGGCGTCGGCACGGCGTTCATCGGCTGATTGTAGAAACCGGATGCATCGCGAAACGGTGCGTATTCGTGCCCCGACATAATCCCGCCGCATGGACTTAATTCACTTCTTGCTCGACTTCATCCTGCACGTCGACGTGCATCTGCGTGACTTCGTCAGCGCCTATGGCGCCTGGGTCTATGCGCTGCTGTTTGCGATCGTTTTCATCGAGACTGGGCTGGTCGTGATGCCGTTTTTGCCGGGCGACTCGCTTCTCTTCGTCACGGGTGCGCTGGCGGCGGCGGGGCTGATGAGCTTGCCGCTTTTGCTGGTGTTGCTGATCGCCGCGGCAATTCTCGGCAACCAGTGCAACTACGCGATCGGCCGCCACTTCGGGCCGCGGGTGTTTCAGTGGGAGAACTCCCGCTTCTTCAACAAGAAGGCGTTCGAGCAGGCGCATGCCTTCTACGAAAAATACGGCGGCGCCACCATCGTTGCGGCGCGTTTCATGCCGTTCTTGCGCACCTTCGCGCCATTTGTCGCCGGAGTGGCCCAAATGAATCGGGGCAAGTTCACCTTTTACGACGTGACCGGTGGGGTGCTCTGGGCCGGCGGCGTCACGACCGCGGGCTATTTGTTCGGCAACATCCCGTGGGTCAAGACGCACCTCGACAAAATCATCTGGGGCGCGATTTTGATCCCCGGCCTGCTGGTGCTGCTGGGCGCATGGCGCGCGCGCCAAAAGCAGGTCGTGGCCTGACAGCACGAATGCGGCGCACGCGCTGTGGTGCTCGTTTCGAGCGGTTATCTGGCGATCGCGGCCCGCATTACAACTGCCGCGAGCGCGCCAGCGGCGGGTTCTTGGCGAAGTAGCGCTGGATGCCGATCGCGAGCGCGTGAACCAGTTGCGCTTGATACGCCGGATCGCGCAGTTTGGCTTCTTCTTCGGGGTTCGAAATGAACGCCGACTCGACCAGGATCGACGGGATGTCGGGCGCCTTGAGCACCGCGAAGCCGGCCTGCTCGACGCTGGCCTTGTGCAGCTTGCCCACGCGCCCGATCTGGCCGAGCACCTCGCCGCCGAGCTTGAGGCTGTCGCGAATCTGCGCAGTGGTGCTCATGTC